>JBHELH010000068.1:0-26044 GCA_046263215.1 Gemmatimonadaceae bacterium
CCGGTGGCGTGGCGGTAGGCGGCCGACGTCTGCACGCCCCGAGCCCACTGGCGCGTCAGCATCGTCGTGAGGCTGTGCGTGACGTCGAACGGCGCGCTCGCGAGGACGCCGGTATGCGGGTCGGTGCGGCGGGAGCGCACGAACCCGTACGCGAGCCGCGCGTCGATGCGCAACGGTGCGCGCGCCTTGAGCCAGACGTCGGCGCCGTGGGCGCGGCCGGCGCCGCCGCCCACCACGGCGTAATCGCGCGTCAGCTGGGCGAGATCGCGATACTGCTTGTCGTACACCTCGATGCGCGCGGTGAACCGCTCCCCACCGCCGAGCTGCGCGCCGACCACGGCGTGTGTCGCGCGCGCCGGGGGCAGCAGAGGCTCGCCGCCGAAGTCGGCGTCGAAGAACATCGGGTCCGGAACCTGGTGGTAGATGCCCCACGCGGCGGTGAGCGTGACGCCAGGCCGCAAGCCGAGCGACACCGACAGGCGCGGGTCGGCGGTGCGCCTGCGCGTGAGTGTGGCGCGGTCGGTGCGCACTCCCGTCGTCGCGGTGAGGCGGGTGCCGAGCCGCCAGTCGGCCTCGGCGAACAGCGCTGAGCGGTCGCCGGCGTCGTCCGAGCGCCAGAGCATGACTCGCGCACCGGGCGCCACGTCGTCGCCCCGCGCGGGGATCGATCCGTCGACCGTGGCCGACACCCGCTCCCACTCGCCGCCGCCGCGGACGGTCACGCGCCCGCTCGCCAGCCATTCGGCGAGCGCCGCGAGCTGCGTCGAGCGCATGCGTCTGCCGAGCCGGAAGGCGCCGAAATCCTGCCGGCCGTCGTGGTCCGACGTCGACAGACTGACCCACGGCACGATGGGCCCGAGGGCGTCGCGCCACGTGGCGACGGCGATGCGGCCCTCGTCGACGACGTGAAACGTTCCGCCAAACGATGCTTCGTCGACGCCGACGCCGAGCCGCGAGGTCTGGTCGAGCGCGAAGAGCTTCACCTCGCCGCTCGGTCGGTACACCCAGGTCGCGCTCCCGCTCAGGTCGTGCCCAACGGGCGGCGGGTCATACCGCCGCTCGCTGCCATTGACGCGGAGGAACGGGTCGAGGTCGAAGCGGTTCCCCGCCACGCGCAGTCCGACGGTACGTGAGAGCGTGACGGCGGCCGCGCCGGAGAACGCGGCAAGCCCCGCCGACGCGGTGGCCGACGTGCGCGACGGGCGGCCCTGCGTACGCAGACTGACGATGCCGGAGAGTGCGTTCCCGTAGCGCGCGCCGAAGCCGCCGGAGGAGAAGAAGATTCCGTCGAGGAGGAACGGGTCGACCGTCCCGACGAACGTGCCGGTCGCCGTGCGGAGTTGCGTCGGGTTGAGGAGGACCGCGCCGTCGAGGAGCGCCTTCGTCTCCGTGTAGTCGCCGCCGCGGACGAAGAGCGCCGTCCCCTCGTCGACCGACTGCACGCCCGGGAGCGTCTGGATCGCGCGGTTGACGTCGGCCGCTGCGCCGGGTGTCGTCACGACCTCGAGCGTCGTCAGCGTTGCGCCGCGTTCCTCGCCTGCGGTATAACGACCCGCTTGTACGGTGACCGGTGCGAGCGAGACGGGCTGCCGCTCGAGCGCGACGACCAGCGGCTGCGCGGGCGGGATTCTGACGTCGAGCTGGCGCGGCTTGAAGCCGACGCGGCGGACGACCAGCGTCGCCACGCCGCGGTGCGCCGTCTTGATCGCGAACCGACCGGCGGCGTCGGTGAGCGCGCCGTCCAGCGTCTCGAGGATGAAGACGTTGGCGCCGCCTACCGGGGCGCCGTTTTCGGCGACGATGCGACCCTGGAGCGGTGCCGCCCCGGTGTCGGGCGCCTGCGCGACGAGCGCGGTGACGAGGATCGCCCACGTGACCATGGGTCGAGCGTACGACGCTTCGCCGTCACCGGACAACAGGTTTTCGGTGAACGGTCGAACGGAACGGCGAACGGCCAGTGTCAGGCCTTGCCTTTCGGGATTTGTTCGGGTACCCTTCCGCTAACAGCTGCTCGGGAGGGACCGTGACGCCGGACCTGGACCTCGAGGCCAAGCTCGCCATTCTGATGTCCCTCGCCGCCGCCGACCGCGAGGGAGCCCCCGGCCGAGACCCGAGCATGCCGCTTCCGCCGCGACTGCGGCACGCCAACGACGTCGGGGCGCTGCGGCCGCTCAATATCCGCAAGCTGCGCGGCGGGCCCGGCGGCAGGCGGTACACGCTGCTGCGCATCCTCATGACCAACGCGTGCAGCTTCAACTGTCACTACTGCCCGATGCGTCGCGATCGCGAGATGCCACGGACGCTCCTCAAGCCGGAGGAGCTCGTGCGGATCTTCCTCGCCGCGCGGCAGCGCGGTTGGTGCGAGGGGCTGTTCATCACGACCGGGATCCCGGGGCGTCCGGTGAAAGTCATGGACGACCTGATTCGCGTCCTCGAGCTACTGCGCGAGAGACACCATTTCCGAGGCTACATCCATGTGAAGATCCTGCCCGGCGCCGAGCGGGCACAGGTCGAGCGGATCACCGCGCTCGCCAGTCGCGTCTCCGTCAACCTCGAGGCGCCGTGCGGCGAGAGCCTCAGCCGCATCGCGCCGGACAAGAGCTTCGCGGCCTCGATCGCGACGCTGGAGCGGGCGCGCTCGCTCGTCAATCACGCGCGGGCGGAGGAGCGGGACGGCCGACCGCGTGACGAGCTCCGGCCGGGCGGCACCGCGGGAATGACGATGCAGCTCGTGGTCGGCGCAACGCCCGACAGCGACCGGACGATCATCGGCAAAGTGTCCGAGCTGTACGTCGGCGGCGGGATCCACCACGCGCAATTCAGCGCCTTCCGCCCGATACGCAATACGCCGATGGAGGACGTCCGCGCGACCCCGGCGCTGCGCGAGCTCCGGTTGTATCAAGCGGATCACTTGATGCGCGGCTACGGCTTCACGGCGGAGGAGCTGACGTACGACGACCATGGAAATCTTCCGCTCTCCCGCGACCCAAAGGTCGCGTGGGCGCTCGCGCACCCGGAGCGCTTTCCGGTAGAGATCCGCACCGCCTCGCCTGCCGAGCTGCTGCGCGTTCCGGGGATCGGGCCGGCGGCGGCGCGGCGCATCGTCGCCGAGCGCGGAGCGACCCGCCTGGGCGGTCTGGCTGACTTACGCTCGCTAGGCGTCATCACCGCGCGCGCGGCGGGATTCCTCACGCTCGGCGGGCGTCGGCTGCAGACGACGCGGTGGACGGAGCAGCTCGCCTTCTGGAACGCCGGGGACGATGCGGGAGTGCCGCACATCGTGTACGACGTGAGCCCGGGGACGTTCAGGTGACGTTAGCCTCCTGACGTCGCCGCCCCATTTGCGCCCGCGTCGCAGAACGCCGCTATCTGCTGCCTCGCGTACGGCTCGAGCTGGATGAGGTATTCGAGCGACTGCTGCGCCGCCTCGGCGGCGATCTCGCGCCCCGCCTCGAGGCCCGCCCGCGCGACCGGCAGCATCTCCGAGGCCGAGCGCGCGTACTCGCAGCCGCGGACCTTGTCGCCGAGCTTCGGCGCCTCGGTCAGCGTCGCCTGCACGACGCCGAGCGCCGCCGCGCCGAGCAGGAAGCGCGAGGTCGGGAGCGGGCGGAGGCTGTCGGCGAAGGCGAGGAAGCGCGCGGCGAGCTTGAAGTCGGCCGACGACTTCGTGCCGTTCGCGGCGCGATAGAGCGTGTTCCCCTTGCCCAGCGCGAACTGCGCGACCGAGGCCGTGTCCTCACCGCGGGCGAGCGCGCGGCGAAGCGACGCGAGCGCGCTGTCCGGGCGACCGAGATCCATCTCCGTCTGCGCGATCATCAGCTCGCCCTGCGGCAGTGTGGAGTCGGCGGCGATGGCGAGACGCGAGGCCTCGAGCGCCTCCGCCAGCTTACCGCGCGCGCGGAGCTCCTTCGCGTTCAGCGCGAGCAGCTCCGCGTTCTGCGGGAAGAGCGTGAGTCCGCGGCGGACCGCGGTGTCGGCTTCGGCCTTCAGGAACTGCGTGTACAGCGCGTACAAGCGGCCGTCGGTGGGGAACGCCGTCACGCCGCGCGCGGCCGTCTCGACGGCCTTGAAGGGTTGATCGTTCGCCTTGTAGGCGGTCGCGAGGAGGAAGAACGTGGGGTCGGTGCGCGCCGTGCTGTCGGCCGCGAGCAGCGTCTCGCCGGCGCGGATCGCGTCCGCCCAACTCCGGTTGCGCACGGCGATCCGCCACGCCTGCCGCAGGAGCGGCAGGTATCCGGGATTGGCCTCCCACGCGCGCAGCGCCAGAGGTTCGGCACGGCGGGAGTTGCCACCCTCGACGAGTGCGACGAGGACGCGCTCGGTGAGCAGGAGATCCGCCGCGTCCGTCGCCGCGAGGCGGAGCCACATGTCGGCCGCTTCGCCGGCGCGGCGCAGTGAGTCGAGTGCGATCGCGGCCGCCTCGAGCGCGTGCGCGTTGCCGTTGTCGAGCCCGAGAAGATCGTGCGCCGCCGACAACACCTCGGGCGCCGGCGCGCCCGTCGCGCGGAGGGCCCAGAGCAGGCATGTGCGGGCGATCGTCGCGCGGGGATAGGCGGCGATCCCCGCGCGCGCGGCTTGAAGCGCCCGCGCACCTTGGACCTCGCGGAGCGCGTTCTCGCAGCGGCGCTCGTGGTCGAGCTGGGCGCGTGCGGCGACCACCGAGCGCGCGAGCTCGTCGGCGGCGGCGTCGAGCGTCGCCGCGGCCGCCGCGGGAAGAGGCTGCCGCAGCCGCTTGTCGCGAACGAGGACCAATTGACCGGTGAGCCGCACGCCGTCCGGCGTGCGGCCGACCGACCCCATTACGTACTCGTCGGCGCGGAGCTGCTTGCCGAGTGACGGAACGAACACCGGGTCGAGGACGGTGTCGACCCGAAAGCTCCCTTGCTCGAGCTCGACCTGGATCAGTGCCTGCGAAATGACGTCGAGGTCACGCTTCTCGGTGAGCTTGGCGATTCGCGACCGTACCGCATCTCCCGCACGGCGGCCGAGGCGCATGTCGGCGCCGTCGGTCGGCGTGAAGTGGGTGACGAGGAGGCCCTGGCGAGTGAACTCGCGGGCGGGCTTTTTCCGCTGCCCCTCGGCGCTCACGGCGGGGATGAGAGCCGCGAGCATACAAACCGACAGCGCGCGTGTGGCCCCGCGCCAGCGCAGGTTCGACGTCATCATCGCCGTAAGATATCCGGCTGATCGGCGCGCGGGGCCGGCCCTTCTGAGGGTTCTGCCGACAGGCAACAGCCCGCGTCGAGGCCGTTGCTCTTGCCGCCTTCCTCACACTTTTCTCCACTCCGTAGCGCCACGGCTCGCCCGCGTGCACCTTTGGCCGCCATGTCCGTCAAGACACGTTACGTTGTCCTCGGCATAGCGGCTCTGTCGATCACGTGCACGCCCGCCGCCGCTGCGAGTCAGTCGCCGGCCCGGGCCCGTATCCTCGTCGACGCCGGACGGGCCGAAGCCGAGATCAGCCCGCTCCTATACGGGCAGTTCCTCGAGTTCATGTTCGAGGGGATCAAGGGCGGACTCACGGCCGAGTTGCTGCGCGACCGCGGCTTCGAGGAGGCGCCGAACGCGATCGGCCTGCCGCGGAACTGGGAGCGTTACCCTGACGACCGGAACGACGACTACGGCCTCGCGTTCCGCTGGGACGACTCGGTCGCGTACCCGGTTTCGGCCGAGCACTTCGAGCGGTCACCGGGTGCCCGCGAAGCGGGCGGGCAGCATTCGCTCCGCGTCGACGCGGGGCGGGGCGTGGTCGAGCGGCACGGCCTGTATCAGCCCCGGATCCCCGTGCGCGCAGCGGTCGCGTACCGCGGTTACCTCTGGCTGAAGACAACGGGCTATGAGGGCCATGTCGTCGTCGCGCTCGAGCAAGACGTCGTCGGTGGGCAGACGTACGCCGAGACGGCGATCAGGGACGTGCGACCCGGCGACTGGCGGAAGTACGAGTTCGTGCTGCGTCCGGGGCAGACCGACCCATTGGCGCGGTTCGCGATCCTGTTTTACGGGCGCGGCCGGGTATGGGTGGACCAGGTGTCGCTGCTGCCGGGGGACGCGATCGACGGCGTGCGTGCGGACGTCGCGGAGCGGGTGGCGGCGCTGCGCCCGGCGTTCATCCGCTGGCCGGGCGGCAACGTCGCCCAGGACTACCACTGGGCGTGGGGCGTCGGGCCCCGCGACCGCCGCCCCGTCTGGACCAACCTGTCGTGGAAGAACGAGCCCGAGCCCGGGGACTTCGGAACGGACGAATTCATTCGCTTCAGCCGCCGTGTCGGCGCGGAGCCGACCCTCACGGTGAACGTCGAAGGGCGTGGCGCGACGCCGGAGGAAGCCGCGGCGTGGGTCGAGTACTGTAACGGGCCGGCGACGTCGCGCTACGGCGCGCTCCGCGCCGCGAACGGTCAGCCCGAGCCGTATCGAGTGAAGTACTGGGAGATCGGCAATGAGATCTGGGGCAACTGGGTGCGCGGCCACTCGGACGCCGAAACGTACGCTCGCAACTACCAGCGGTACGTCCGCGCGATGCGCGCCGTCGACTCGACGATTCGGTTCATCGCCGTCGGCGACAATGACATGGAGTGGAATCGCACCGTGCTCCGGCGCACCGGCGCGTCGATCGATTATCTCGCGATCCACCATTACTACGGGCACGACTCGACGCAGCGCGATCAGCGCAACCTGATGGCGCGTCCGCTCCATTTCGAGCGCTTCTACAAGGGCGTCGAGCGCGTTGCGCGCGAGGAGGTGCCGGGCCGGGTGATTCGGCTGGCGATCAACGAGTGGGGGCTCGACCTTCCGGAGGCGCGCCAGCACTCGATGGAGGCCGCCGCCTACGGCGCGCGCCTCATGAACGTCTTCGAGCGCTCGGCGCCGCTGGTCGCGATGAGCGCGGTCTCGGATCTCGTGAACGGCTGGCCGGGCGGCATCATTCAGGCGAGCCGGCACCGCGTCTTCGTCACGCCCCTCTACCACGCCAACCAGATGTACGCGACGCGGCTCGGACGCGAGCGCCTGTGGTCCTGGGCGGACGGCCCGACGTTTGACAGCGGCGCCGAAGGGCGCGGCATTCCATATGTCGACGCGGTCGCGAGCCGCGCCGCCGATCGTCGAGCGATCTACGTGAAGATGGTGAACACCGACCCCTCGCGGCCGATCGAGACGCGTGTCGAGGTGCACGGGGCGAGCCTGCGGCCCGATGCGGAGTGGGAGCTCCTCGCCGCGGACGGGGCGGCCGGACGGAACAGCTTCGCGACGCCGCACGTCGTCGCGCCGCGGCGGCTTCGCGTCCGGGTCGACGGCGGAGGCTTCACCGTCCGGCTGCCGGCGTCGTCGGTGTCGGTGATCACGCTGCGGGTTCGGTAGGGAGGCGGAGAGGGCGGAAGGGCGGGGGCGG
This sequence comes from Gemmatimonadaceae bacterium, assembly GCA_046263215.1. Lineage (GTDB taxonomy): Bacteria > Gemmatimonadota > Gemmatimonadetes > Gemmatimonadales > Gemmatimonadaceae > JBHELH01. The sequence continues at coordinate 7,388 of JBHELH010000068.1, forward strand.
TTCGGGGAAGAGCGTTTGGGGGGAAGGGCACGGCGTTGTTCGTGAACAGCGCGCACGCGGATGGCCGCGGAGGAACAGCAATGGCCGCGGAGAAACTCCGCGGGCGTTCCTGACTCCGCGCGCCGGCCCGAGAGAAGACCTTGGCTACACCCGCTCGGGACGCTCCGGCCCGCCACTCCTGTCATCCCGCATGAGCGGAGCGAGTGTCGGGATCTACCTCCACTGCCATAGAGCCGGCCACGCGGTACGCGCGGTAGATCCCGACACTCGCTCGCTCCCCGCCCGCCTTCGGCGGGCACCCGGCTCCTGCGGGATGACAGTGAAGGGGCAAGCGTGGCTTCCCGGCGGTGTAGCCAAAGCATCGTCCGGGCTCGTGGCGGTGGGGAGTCTCGTAGCGCAGGGAACTATCAGCGCTCTTCTGCGTCATCCGCGTCATCCGCGGCCACGCTGTTGCCCGCTCGTCCCCGAAACGCCCCTGCCCTTCCCTCGCACGCTTCCTGTCACCCGGCCGCCGGTGCGCCAACGGCGCTCGTGCAGTACGCGCACCGTGTCGCCGCCGAGTCGATGGCCATTCGGCAGAATGGGCATGCCTTCGTCGCCGACTCCTGGAACGCTACCGGCTGGCGGATGAAGGCCTTGGTGAGCCGCCAGGCCACGAAGCCGACGATCAAGAAGTTGAGCACCGCGTTCAGAAAGTTCCCGACGCCGAAGCGCACCGCGCCGACGTCGACCGTCCACTGCCGCCACACGCCGCCCGGCGTTAGCGCGCCGACGATCGGCATGATGAAGTCGCCCACGACTGATTCCACGACCTTCGTCAGCGCCGCGCCGATCACCACCGCGACCGCGAGTGCGAGCACGTTCTGCTTGATGAGGAACGCTTTGAAGTCACGCCACACGGGGCCTCCGCTCTTGGGGGACGGGTATGAAAGACGACTGCGGATTGCGGACTGCGGACGGCAAGCTGCGGCCGAGCAACTCACTCGCCGGGCCGGCCTCGCCCTGAGCCGGTTGCAGCGCTAACATAAGCGCCCGCCGGACGCCGCCGAGGCCGGCACCCGGCATACGTCATCCGTGATTGGGTGCTACGTCAGTCGGCGGATACGTGCCGGCGCTGCGCGCGCACAGACTTCACCGTGACAGGGTAGACAGACGATACGGCGAAGCTGCGGACGAGCAGCTTACCGAGATGTGAGTCCGCAGTCCGCACTCCGACACAGTCGTTGCAGTTCCTTCAGGGGGATCTCAGATGGCAACGTACCCGTGGCTCGAGCACTACGATGCGGGTGTTCCGGCGACGCTCAAGCCGTACCCGGAGCGGAGCCTGCTCGACTACCTGACGCAGACGGCGCAGCAGTGGGGTGACCGGCCGGCGCTGCTCTTCAAGGGGGCGACGGTCACCTACGCGCAGCTCGAGCGGCTGAGCGACAGCTTCGCCGCCGCGCTCGTGGAGCTGGGCATCCGGCCCGGCGACCGGGTGGCGCTCTGCCTGCCGAACTGTCCGCAGTTCCTGATCACCGAGATCGGGGCGTGGAAGGCGGGGGCGATCGCGTGCCCATTCAATCCGACCTACAGCGACCGGGAGATGGAGGCGGCGCTGACCGCCACCGGCGCGGAGACGCTCGTCGTCCTCAACCGCTTCTACGAGAAGCTGAAGGCGATCCAGCCACGTACGTCGATCAAGCGTCTCATCGCGACGAACATCAAGGAGTATCTGCCGGCGACACTGCGCATCGCGTACACGCTGCTCAAGGAGAAGAAGGAGGGCGACCGCATCACGGTACGGGACGGGGACGTCTGTCTGAGCGACCTGCTCAAGGCTCACCGGAAGGCGAAGCGGCCCGACGTCCGCATCCAGCTCGACGACCCGGCGATCATCCTCATGAGCGGCGGGACGACCGGCATGCCGAAGGGGGTCGTCGGCACGCACCGCGGGATGACCATCGCCGGTCATCAGCTCCAGGCGTGGCTCCGCGCGGCGATGCACGAGTGGACGGACACGATCATGCTCCCGCTGCCGCTCTTCCACGTTTACGCGAACGTCGGCGTGCAGAGCCTCGCGCTCATCAACCACAACCCGGTCGCGCTGATCCCGAACCCGCGCGAGCTGCGCGACGTGCTGACGGAGATCAACGACGTCAAGCCGTCGTTCATCTGCGCCATCCCGACGCTGCTGAACGGGATCATGAACCACGCGATGACGCGTGAGGGGAAGGTCCACTTCAAGTCGATCAAGCTCTGCTTCTCCGGCGCCGCGGCGCTGATGGCGGAGACGAAGCGACGCTGGGAGGAGATGACCGGCGGCGTCATCGTCGAGGGGTACTCGCTCACCGAGGCGCAGATGGCGGTCGTCGCCAACCCCGTCGTCGGGCAGAAGAAGGTCGGCTCGGTCGGCATGCCACTCCCCGACGTCGACGTGCGGATCGTCGACGCCGAGGACGGACGCACGCCGATGCCGCAGGGGGAGGTCGGCGAGATCGTGATCAGCGCGCCTCAGCTCATGCAGGGCTACTGGCAGCGCCCGGAAGAGACGACCGAGATGCTGCGCACCGGCGCCGACGGAGAGCGGGTACTCTACACGGGCGACCTCGGCTACCTCGACGGCGACGGCTACCTGTTCATCGTCGACCGCAAGAAGGACCTGATCAAGACGAGCGGCTACCAGGTATGGCCGCGCGAGATCGAGGAGGTCATCTCCGCGCACCCCGCAGTCGCGGAGGTGGGCGTCGCCGGGCTCCCGGACAAGATGCGGGGCGAGGTCGTGAAGGCGTGGATCGTTCTGCGGCCGGGGATGTCGGCGACGGCGGCGGAGATCAAGTCGCACTGCCGCGAGCGGCTCGCGCCGTACAAGGTGCCGTCGCAGTACGAGTTCGTGACCGAGCTGCCGAAGTCGCAAGTCGGGAAAGTGCTGCGGCGAGTGCTCAAGCAGCAGGAGACGGAGAAGGCGCAGGTGGCGGCGGCGACCAAGTGAGTCGGGAAGGTCGGAAGGAGGGGTTGATCGGGAAGAGCGAGGAACAGCGGGGAAGAGCGAGAAAGAGCGCGCACGCGGATGGCCGCGGATCGGCGAAGGGCGACGGGCGCGGATGGCTCCTCTGCGGTCCGGACTCCACGCCGCCACGAGCCCGGACGACGCTTTGGCTACACCCCCGGGGAGCTACTCTCCCCTGCTGTCATCCCGCAGGAGCCGGGTGCCCGCCGAAGGCGGGCGGGGAGCGAGCGAGTGTCGGGATCTACTTCCACTGCGACGTAGGTGCCACGCGGCACGTAAAGTAGATCCCGACACTCGCTGCGCTCGTGCGGGATGACAACACGCGGCCAACGCCGTTGCTCTCGCCTCTACGGCAGGATCGCCCAGACCGCCTCGCGGAGCGGGGAGCGCGCGTAGGCGTAGTTCGAGAGGATCACGCTCGTGTAGTCGCGTCGCGTGAACATGTCGAGGCTGTTGCTCATCCCCGTGTAGCTTCCGCCGTGCCCGACGAGCCCGCGCTCCGCGTCGAGGATGTCGAAGCCGTAGCCCCAGTTGCCGGCTTCGGGCTTGGGGGAGAAGAGCAGCTCCACCGTCTCGGGCCGCAGGATCAGGCCCGAGCGCAGCGCACGCGCGAAGCGGAACAGGTCGCGGGCGGTCGAGTGCACGCCGGCGAACGGGGCAGGCGCTCGATCTCTCGCACCCGCTCCACGTCGCTCACCCCTGCGTCGGCCAGGGAGTGCTTCGGCGGCTTGATGCCGAAGGAGGCGGAAAAGTCGATGATCCGGTGCGGTGGCTCGGGCTCGACCCGGAGCGAGAGCTGCTCGCGCAGGCCGGTCAGCTTGGCGCGCAGGAGCGCCGCCGCCTCGGTGGGCGTCGAGCGCACGGAATCGACCTCGAAGCCGCGCGAGCGACCGTGGAGCGAGGCGTAGAACTGCACAACGCGCTCCTCGTTCGTGCGCTGCCAAACCTCGGGGGCGTAGGCCGCTCGGACGAAGGCACGGATGCGCGCGGCGCTGCCGGATTCGACGGCGGCGATCAGCTCCTCGACTCGCCGCGCGGCTGGTCCATCAGAAGTGAGCGCGCCAGGCGTGGTCTGCGCGAGGGCGGGCGTGGTCAGCACCAGCAGCCCTCCGGCGAGGATCGTAATCGTCTTCAGCATCGGCTTCTTCCTTGGACATCGTGCGGCGGCCGCACCTGAGCCTTCGGAGCAAACCGCACGCCGGTCGACGGGCCTTGCGACGCGGACCGCGCCTCGTCCAGTCGTGGCCGATGCGACTTCAGGCCGCGACGAGGGTACGGTGCCGGGGGAAACCTGCTCCGCCGACGCCGCGCCCCACCATCTCCGTGACCTGCGCCGGCTGCGCAGAGTTCCCGCGGCTTGGACGTCGAGATGACCGCGTCATTCTCAACGCCGCTGCAGCGCTGCGGCGCAGCGGTGCCTCGAAATGAGCCACTCGGCGTAGCACACCGACCGGCGCCTGCGACGGCCAAGCCGTTGGCGCGCAGTGATCTACGCTCGCCACGATAGGCGCCCCGCCGGACGGCACCGCTCCTGCTTTTCTAGGGGGAACCGGAAGCTCCGCTCCCGGCTTTCCCACCTTCCGCACGTGCACCGAGTCCGAGGGCGCTCTTTGCCCTCCGCGGGCCCACTGCTCGACCACCGGGCAACCGCGCCGACGCTGCACGGTGCTCCGTCAACGCGACACAGGAGACTTAGTCATATGCGCAACATCCAAAGAGCCGCCCTCGCGCTGCTCGCGGCGACCTTGATCGTGACCTCCGCCTGCGGTGATTCCACCGGCCCTGCGGTGGCCCGGAACGAGCCCGGCACGGGCTCAAGCACGCTCCGGGTCGTCGCCGACATTGACGCGAGCGGCAGCGCCGGCAGCATGAGTACCGACTACCTGGTCACCGTTCGCGACGCCGCGGGCGCCCGCGTCTCCGGCGCGTCGGTCACGATCCAGAACGCGTTCGTCGGCACACTGACTCTCAGCGAGACCGGCGTCGGCAGCGGCGACTACTTCGCGAGCCGTCTCGACTTCCCGGGCGGGGATTTCCGGCTCGACGTGATCCGCGGCTCCGACAACGTGCGGAGCGTCGTCCTCGGCGGCCCGGGCGTACATGCAATCGTTTCGCCGACCACCGGCTCGACCGCGACCGCCGGGCAGCCGATGACCGTGCGCTGGAACGTGCCGTCCCGCGCGAGGATGGCCGAGGTCGAAAACAGCGACTTCGGGCCATTCACCGTCCCGGACACCGGTGCGTTCACGATCGGCGGCGCCTTCAACCCCGCGCGGCCTGACCAGGAGATCACGGTCTCGCGCTACAACGAGGTCGACATCGCCGGCGGCATCCTCGGCTCGCGCATGCGCGTGACCGTGGAGAGCCGGGTCCGCCCCGTGAGCGTTCAGTAACAGAGGTTCTCGTACGCCCGACTGCGGCCCGGGCCGACGACGCCGTCGGTCCCGTGTCGCGGTCAGCCTCGAACCGCGCGGTCGTGTCGATGGTTTCAGGCACGGCCGGCCGCTCGTCATCGATGGAGAGCATCTGGCGATGGTTCGAGGCATTCGAGGATGGCGACACCAACGGCGTCAAGGACGCCCACCACTGAGTTAACCCCAGGGCGCACCGAAGGAGGATCACCTCCGGACTCGCGCCCCTCCTCCTTTGCGCCGAGCTTCGTCGTGCTCTCTCTCAGCGACTCGTTCTCGTCGATGTGGCCGGCGCTCGCTTCCGAGTGCGGGCTGGCGCTCAGCGTCGTTCCGGAACGAGCTGCCATCGACCGGTTGGGTGCCGCGGTTGGCGTAATCACCGCCGGCGGTGCCGAGGAGCAGCTCGAGCCCGCATTCCGGGAGTGGGTCGGCGACCGACTGGAGATCGCGGCGGTCGGCGCACTCCCAAGTCATCGCCTCGCATCGTCGGTGATGAGGGCGGGGGCGGCCGTGTACTTCGCCCTCCCAGGCGACTACGACCTCTTACGGTCATGGCTCCAGGAGCGCGCGGAGCAACTCCTGGCGCGGCACCACAACGGCACCTCGGCCGCGGTGGAAGCGCCGAAGTACCGATTCGAAGGCATCCTCGGTGAAAGCGAGACCCTGCGTGCCGCGCTCGAGCGCGTCGCGCGGATCATCCCGCACTCGTCCGTTACGGTGCTCCTGACCGGCGAGACTGGGACCGGGAAAGAGCTCGTTGCGCGCGCGATCCACTACAACGGGCCGCGCTGCGAGGCGCCGTTTGTGGACGTCAACTGCGCGGCGATCCCGGACCAGCTTCTCGAGAGTGAGCTCTTCGGCCATGAGAAGGGAGCGTTCACCGACGCCACTGTCTCGAAGCCCGGACTGTTCGAGCTCGCGAACGGCGGCACCCTACTCCTCGACGAGGTCGGCCACTTACCGCTGGCGCTGCAGGGCAAGCTCCTGCGCGCGCTCGAGGAGCGGGCCATCCGGCGCGTCGGAGGTACGCAGCTGATTCCGATCGATGTCCGGATGATCGCCGCGACCCACGTCGACCTCGCCGCGGCCGTACGGCGCGGGGAATTCCGGGAGGACCTCTTCCACCGGCTCAACGTTGTGCCGATCGCGCTGCCGCCACTTCGGGCGCGACGCGAAGACATCCCCGGCCTGGCGCGTCACTTCCTCGCGCGCGTCGCCGGACAGTACGGGCTCGCCCAGCCGGCTCTCTCGGCCGACGCCGAGCAGGCGCTAGCAAGTCGCGAGTGGACTGGGAACGTGCGCGAGCTCCGGAATCTCATGGAGCGCACGCTCCTCCTGTCGCCGAAGGAGACGCTCAGGGCCGAGGACTTCGCGGAAGACGATGATCTCCGTCCCGGCGGATCGGGGCGCATCCCATTCCCGGCCACGCTCGCCGAAATAACGCGCACCGCCGCGGCGGCGATGCTGGAACACTGCGGCGGCAACAAAAGCAAGGCGGCGCGGCGACTCGCGATCTCGCGCTCGCGGCTCCAACGAATTCTCGACTCCACGGCGGATACCGACTCCGACCTCAGTGACGACGGCGAGGCGGATCATGACTAGACCGACGAATACTCCACACACTGAGGGACCGGCAATGCCGACCTGTTTACGCACGGCGCTTTCGCGCGCGCTTGTCGTTGCAATCGTAACCGCGACCGCCGCACCGGCGGCTCGCGCGCAGCATCCCGAGGCGAGCGCGCCGATGATCTCGAAGGGCCGGTGGCGCGTGTCGCCGGCCGTGACGACCGAGACGGAGTTCGACAACAACGTATTCCTCCTCGCGCCGACCAAGCGCGACGACGTGGACGCGCCGTCCGGCGCGGAGGTGACGAGCCGACGCTACGCGGGAATGAAGAGCGCGAGCGACGTCATCACCACGGCGCGCGGCCAGCTCGCCGTCAAAGGCCCCGGTATCGCCGGGGAGCCGCTCCGGATCACGCCGTCGGTGTCATACGAGTTCTATGCGCTCAACTCCGAGCGGCGGAACACGACGGCGCAGCTCGCGCTCGAGCAGGAGCTGCCGCGCGGCAGCCGCGCGGCGTTCCGCGCGCGCATGACGCCGAGCTACTTCAAGCGGAACTACCTCGCCGACGCCGTCGACGCAAACGATGACGGGTCGATCGAACCGGCGGAGCGCGTGTATGCGCCCGCCGTCTACCGAGAGACCGAGCTGGCAGCCGCTTACCGGTTCCGGCTCGATAAATCGACGAAGAAGAGTCCGTTCGGCGCGAAGCTCGAGCTCAGCGCGGGGTACTACGGCCGCGCCCACGAGGCGCCGTTCGCCGCGCGCGACATGAGCGGCCCGACCGCGGGCATGGCGGTCTTCCTCGACCTCACGCGTCGCATCGCGCTCGACCTCGATTACGGGTTCGAGGCGCTCTTCGCGTCGCCGGCGCGCGAGGTCATGCTGCTCGACGAGGCCGCCTTCGACCGCGATTTCAACGGTAACGGCTCGAGCAACGACTTCGAGGCGCGGGCGAGCGAGCTCGCCGATCACTCGCGGCGGGAGCATAACCTGGGCGGGACCGTGCGCTTCGACTTCCCGGGCCGGACGACGCTCGCGCTCGGGTACACTCACGTGCGGCGCCGCAACACCTCATCCGAGCCCTACGACCTGTCGAACAACGGCCGCCGCACGTCGCGGAACGACTTCGGCGCCGAGCTGGGCATGCGCCTGACGCGCGACATTCGCCTCACCGCGGCTGCGGAGACGAGCGGGCAGTCGCTGAACCGCACGAGTGACGCCGCCGGGACCGTGGACGAGACGGACTACAGGCGACAGCGCGCGAAGCTGCGGCTCTCCTACGAGTTCTGATCCGACCACATCCCCTACCGCGGAGTGAACCATCCATGATGTACACGATGCTACTGGGGCTCGCGCTGGCGCTGCCCGCGAGCCCGGCCCAACCGCCGCGTCACGGCGGCGCCGTCGGGCCGGACACGCTCAGCTGTACGGTGACCGCCGCCCCGAAGGCGAAGCGCAGGTGCTCAGTAATGATCCCGGAGAAGCGCGCAGTCCTCGCGTGCACGGCGGCCGACAAGCGGGCCAACCGCTGCACCGCGCACGGGGGCGGTGCCCACGCGGTGTGGGTGACGGGCGGGGGCGGCGCGAGCTGCAAGGTCTCCTCGAAGCGCAGCGACTGGAAAACGAAGGTGACGCTGAGCATGAGCAAGAAGAGTATGAAGACCCGTGGCGCCGCGTGCGCGCTGCACGTTGCGATCCGATGACCAGGCAAGCGACGAGCGGTAGCACGGCGCCGAAGCGTATCCTCTTCGCGGGCTACGCGCCCGTGCACTTCATCTGCTTCCAGCCGCTGTACGAGCGACTCAAGCGGACGAAGGGGGTCGAAGTGTTCCTCTCTGGCGGGCGCCAAGCCGACGCCGAAGGGAACGCAGCGCTCACGGCGGCCGAGCTGTATGCGCCATTCCGGGTGCAGCGCTCGCGGGTGCTCGAGCTGGAGCAGATGCAGAAGCAGTCCTTCGACCTCGTCTTCTGCGCCCACGTATCCGGGTACTTCCCGCGCGAGGACAAGGCGCGCATCCAGCTCTTTCACGGCGTCTCCTTCCGGAACATGGCCGTGCGCCGCGACGTCCTGGTCTACGACCACCTGTTCGTCGTCGGTCCGTACATGCGGCGCCTGTTCACCGACAAGCAGATGCTGCGCGAGGGCGACCCGCGGCTCGTGAACGTCGGCTTCCCGAAGCTCGACCGGCTGGTAGACGGCACGCTGAACCGCCGCGGGATCCTCGAGCGCCTCGGGCTCTCCGGCCGACGCCCGATCGTGCTCTACGCGCCGACGGGGCAGAAGGACAACTCGCTCGAGCACACGGGTGAGGCCTTTCTCCAAAGGCTGAAGGCGGCGGGGAAGTACGACATCCTGATCAAGCTCCACGACCACCCGCGGGACCGCGCGACCGACTGGCCGCGGAGGCTCAAGCCGCTCCTCGACCAGCATACGAAGCTCGTGCGGGACTACGATGTGGTGCCTTACCTGTTCGCGGCGGACCTGCTCGTGACCGACGCGTCCTCGGTTTCCAACGAGTACGCCCTGCTCGACCGGCCAATGGTCTTTCTCGACGTGCCGCAGCTGCTGGCGGCCATGCAGAAGAAGGGCGTCGCGCTCGACCTCGATACGTGGGGCCGGAAGGGCGGGGTGACAACGCGCTGGCCAGACGAGGCCGTCGAGGCAGTCGAGTGGTCGCTCGCGAACCCGCGCCACGGAAGCCCTGTGCGGCAGGCGATGGCGCGCGACCTGTTTTACAATCCCGGGCAGGCCACGGAGGCCGCGCTCCGCTGGGTCGGCGAGCGCCTCGAGCTGCCGAAGGTCGCCTGACATGGCGGGCGGGCGCGCCGTCCTTTCACGCTCGCGCCGGGCGCTGACCCTGCTGCGTCCGCACGCCGGCGGAGAAGCGACGGCGGCGGCGGCGGGCGTCCTCTTGACCGCGTGCGCGGTGGGGCTCCACCTCCTCCGCCCGTGGCCGCTCAAGTGGGTGCTCGACTACTTGACGGGGGAACGCCATAGCGGTGTCGCTGTCGCTCTGCTTGACCGGGGGCCGGCGACGGCCATTCTGGCCCTCGGCGCCGCGTTCGTCGTGATCGCACTCGGCGAGGGCGGGGCCGAGTATGGACGCGTGCTCCAGATCACCGGTCTCGGCAACCGAGTCGTCTACCGCGTCCGCGCCGCGCTCTTCGCGCACCTCATGGCGCAGCCGCTGGCGTTCCACGAGCGGCGCGAGGTCGGCGAGCTGCTGACGCGCGTGGTCTACGACACCTCGCGGCTTCGGCGCGGCCTGAACGGGTTCGCGGTCCAAACGCTGTACACGGCGGTGCTGTTCGCGTCCACAGTGGCCGTCCTGTTCTGGCACCAGCCGACGCTCGGGCTAGTCATGGCCGTGGGCGGCGTGTGCGCGCTCCTGGCCATGCGCCGCTCCGGGCGACGGATCGCGCGGGCGGCGCGGCGGCAGCGGCAGAAGGAAGGCCGCCTCGCCGCGGCGGTCGAAAGCCAGCTCCGCGGCGTTCGCGAGCTCCAGGCCTACGGGGCCGCCGAGCGCCTCGCGCTCCGGCGGTTCGGCGACAGCAACGGCCGGAGCCTGAAGCAGGAACAGAAGGTCCGCCGGCTCGAGGCGGGGCTCACGTTCCGCGTCGACACGCTGCTCGCCGCGACGATCGCCGTAGCAGTAGCCGTCGGCGGGCGGGCCGTACTCGCTGGAGGGCTCACGGCGGGCGATCTCTTGCTCTTCGTCACCTACGCGCTCGCGCTGCGCGCGCCGTTCGCGTCGTTCGCTCGCGAGACCGCACGCTTGGGGCGCACGTACGCGTCCACCGATCGCCTCGCCGCGCTCGTGGAGCGACAGCCCGGCGTCGCGGACGTGCCAGGCGCTGTGGATGCGCCACCAGTGCGCGGCGACTTGGTGTTCGCCGACGTCCGGACCAAAGCGCCCAGGCGCGTGCGCGCTGCGCGGAAGTGGACGCTCGACCGATGCACCTTCGACATCCCGGCCGGCACGCGCGTCGCCGTCGTCGGACCGAACGGGGCCGGCAAGTCCACGGCGCTTCGACTCGTGCTCCGCCTCGCCGATCCGTACGCGGGCTCGGTGCGCCTCGACGGGCGCGACCTGCGCGAGTACACGATCGCGTCACTCCGCTCGCAGGTCAGCGTCGTCTTCCAGGACAGCATCCTCCCCGGGCTCACCGTGCGCGAGAGCATCGCGCTAGGCGCGCCGCACGCGGGCGAGGAAGCGATCCGCGACGCCGCGGCGCGGGCGAAGGCAGACGACTTTATCGAGCGCCTGCCGCAGAGCTACGACACGCGGTTGCAGCGCAACGGCGGGCTGCTCTCCGGCGGCGAGCGCCAGCGACTCGCGATCGCTCGAGCGCTCCTGCGCGGCGGGCGAATCTGGTTGCTCGACGAGCCGACGACCGGGCTCGATCCCGCAACAGCGGAAGAACTGACGTCGCTCCTCCTTGTGCTCACGAGCGGCCGCACGACCCTCTGGATCACCCACGACCACACGCTCATCGACCGACTCGACCGCATCCTGGTGGTCGACAAGGGCCGTGTCACCTTCGCCGGCACACCCGCGGAGTACCGCGGGCCGTATGCGGCGGCACGTTCGCAATTAGCGCCACTTCAGTCAGTGGAGACTTGATATGCAGGCAGTCATTCTCGCCGCCGGGCTCGGGAGCCGGCTCAAGCCGGTCACCGGCGGGACGGCGAAAGCACTCATCGAGGTCGGCGGCCGCCCGCTGATCCTCCACCAGCTCGAGGCGCTCGCGGACCATGGGGTCGGTCCCGTGCTCGTCATCGGGGGGCACCAGGCCGACGAGCTGCAGAAAGTCGTCGGGCAGCGCGCAGAGATGATCCTCAACGAGCGGTTCGTCGAGACGAACAGCCTCTACTCGCTCTGGCTCGCCCGCGAGTGGATCAAGGGGCCATTCGTCCTGCTGAATTGTGACCTGCTCTTCGATCCCCAGATTCTTGATCGGCTGCTCGCGGAGAAGGGGAGCGTGCTCGCCTACGACTCGACGTCGTCACGCGGGCGCGAGCAGACCAAGGTCGCGATCAAGGACGGCCGCGTCGTCGACATCGGCAAGGACGTACCGCCGAGTGCCGCGCGCGGCGAAAGCATTGGGATGCTCAAGTTCGACGCCGACGGCGCCCGAGCGATGCTGCGGGCCGCCACGGAGCTGATCGAGAACAACGAGCAGCAGGCCTGGGTGATCGCGGCGACACGCGTGATGTGCAGCCAGGTCCCACTGTACGCCGCGAACATCGCAGGCCACCCGTGGGCGGAGATCGATTTCCCCTACGACCTCGACGTGGCGCGCCGCGAGGTGTGGCCGGCGATCAGCAAGGGGCGGTGGCGTCAGCGCATCCACTGGCGCCGCACGCGGTGGGCGGCCGTGGCGGTGCTCGCTGGCGCGATGCTCATCGGGGGCTGGGCGGCGAGTACGCGCGTCGGCCCGGCGAGCATCGACTGGGAGGCAGTGCCCGTTGCCGGAGTGCCGCCGATACACATCGAGCGGTTCGCGAAGCGGCAGCAGTGGTGGGACGTCGCGATCGGGCAATGGGCGACGGCGCAGCTCGACAGCGGCTTGGCGGTCATCGACACGCGGCTTGTGCTGCCGCCCGATGCGCCGCAGCGGCCCCGCTACGTCGTCGCCGTCACCGTCGACGGGCGACCGTATGACTGGGAGGCGTTCACCGCGCAGACCGATACGTCGGTGCGCCTGACGGGTAGCGTACTCGGCGACCGCGACCAGATCGCTCTCACCCTGGGGCCCGGGAGTCATACGGTTGGCGTGACGCTCGTCGACGGGCACGCCCGGCGGATGCTCGTCCGCATGCGTAAGCCGCAGGAGCGCGAGGACTAGGTCGCGGGGGAAACAGCGAGGAACACGTCGCTCGGGCTAGGACATCGCATGAGGAGCGGCTGGCTATGAACCGTGGGCCGGGCTTCCTCGCCACGCTTGAGGAGGCGTGGATGCGACGAGGGGTACGGTGCCGGCGGAAAATATCTCCACCGACTCCGTACCCCGCCATCCTCCGCGATGGACTGCGGAGTTCAGTTCATTGCGCCTAGCTTAGTCCTGGATCGTGCAGGTCTGCGCGGTGGCGCGATCGAACGTGTTCACCGCCGCGATGCCCGCCATGGTCAGCGGAGCGATCGTGGTGTTCCGCGAGCTCCGGCCGACGCCGCAGGTGGTGTACTGCGAGATCTTGTTGCCCTCGATCTTGAGGCCCGCGTTGTTGCGCGAGTCGCGGCCCCAGAGGACGCCGACGGTGCTGTTGACGACCGTGTTGCCGAGGATCTGGATCGGGCGCGTGGAGGTCGAAACCGCCTGACGCGTCGCGATGCCCGGGCCGCTGCGGCCACTGACGTAGTTGTCCTTGAACGTCACGCCAGAAACCTCGCGGAGGAACGCGCCCTCGGTGCCGCCCTCGAAGTGACTGTTGGTCACCGTGAGGATGCCCGACGACATGCGGCGGGCCTCGAAGCCCTGGCCCTCGACGGGGTCGAGGTTGACGCTCTTCACCTGATCGATGAGCGCCGGGCCGTCCGAGAGGCGAATGCCGAAGCCGCCCCTGGTCTCGATGTTGTAGACCCAATCAACCGTCGTCGGGTCGCCGTCGCCATCCCAGCGCTTCCCGAGAACCTTGGGACGCACGGCCTCGATGTCGACGTTGTGGCCGAAGCCGTAGATCTTCGACACCTCGTTCGCGCTGTTCGTGAGCGTCTGGTCCTCGCCGGCGAGTACGACACCGATGTTCTCGAACGCTTCCTTACCGGGGTCGCCGAACGCCGGGCTGACGGTGATGCTGTAGCCGTTCAGGTCGAGCGTGACGCCGTTCGTGGTGACCTGCGGAGCGTCACCCTTCGCGGCGTGAAGCGTGACCGGATCGATGACCGGCTGCTCCTGGCCGTTCGCGTCCAGGATGGGGTTACCGTCTGCGTCGCGGTCCACCGCGTCGCAGGTGAAGAGCTTCGAGCCGCTCGCCTGCATCGCGGCATCGCCGACGAGCTTGATCGTCGGGTTCGCGGGGGCATCGGCAGGCAGCTCGACGACCACCTGGTGGTCGTAGCGCTGCGGCGCGCCGTCGACGGGATCCACGACCGGCTCGCCGATGAACACGTCGCAGACGCGGTTGAGGAGGTACGCACCGGTCTCGTCCCGCTCCGTGAGCACGATGCGCCGCATCGCCTCGCCTTCGGCGAGGGCGGTAGCGAAGTTCGGGCCCACGGGCTTCAAGCCCGACACGCTCTCCACAGGACGATCACACGCCGCGGCACCGAGCAGCGTGACTGCGGCGAGCGTCGCCGCCGCCGCCTTCTTCGTTACTGACATTGTACTGAACTCCTATGATCCCTACGAGAGGGAGTGGTGGGTTCACAGGCACGAGCTGTCTCCGCCCGGTGATCTGGAGTGATCTCCGGGCTGCCTCGGCCTGGTTGGTGGCGGGGCCAGTGAAGGCAACGCACGTTCCGTTCGCGGCTAACGAACGGAACGCGCTATCGCGGATGGAGTTGCGTCGGTTGCGCCGCGCGCGCGACGCGCGCGCAATGCACAACAGTGCGCGCCAACGTGGTGCGACACGCACCGGCGCGGTGCATGATGAAGAGGAGGGAGGAAGGGGGTGAGAGGAAGGAGGTATCGACTGCGATCTACCTCCTCATTCCTCTCTCCTCCTTCCTCCCTCCTCCTTCCTCAGCGGCGCCGCTTCGTCGTGATGAGGATGACGCCGTTCGCGCCCTTCGACCCGTAGACGGCCGTCGCGCCAGCGTCCTTGAGAACGTCGATGCGCGCGATGTCCTGCGGCGCGATCCCCATGAGCGCAGTCCGCAGCCCGCCGTTCATGAGCGGCATCCCGTCGACGACGTAGAGCGGCTCGTCATTCGCGTGGCCGAAGGTCTGCGCGCCGCGTATCCGGACCGAGAAGTCACCGTTCGGGCCGCGGCTAACGGAGACTCCGGGAACGCGCCCCTGGAGCAGCTCTTCGACGCGCGCGACGCGCTGCCCGTCGAGGTCCTCCTCGGACAGGGTCGTGATGGCGCCGGTCACGTCCTCCCGCGCCTGCCGCCCGTAGCCGACCGAGACCGAATCCCGCGCCGCCGCGACCGAAGGCGACTGTCGCCCCGTGCTGCAGGCTGACGCCGACGACATAGTAGCCAGCACGGCGGCCAGAGCCGTGACAGCGCGGGTGCGTCCAGTCATTGAACCCCCTAAGGAAGGAGGAGGGAAGAAGGAGGCGGGAAACGTGCTCCCTCCTCCTTCCTCCGTCCTCCCCCTGCATTTGCTACGCCGTCTCCAGGCTCGCCCCCTGGGACGCGGTGCAGACGTAAACCGCCGGCTGTAGTCCCACCTCGGCGGCGTAGCGGCGTGTGACCTCGCGCACGAAATCCTGCGCCGCCTCGCCGGCGACGAGCGCGACGGCGCAGCCACCGAAGCCGGCGCCCGTCATGCGCGCACCGTAACAGCCGTCGTGAGTCCGCGCGAGCCGAACCATCGTGTCGAGCTCCGCGCGTGACACTTCGAAGTCGTCGCGGAGGCTCGCGTGGCTCTCGTCCATGAGACGGCCGACTTCCTCGGCGTCGCCCCCCTCGAGCGCCGTGGCCGCGGCTAGCGTGCGCTCGTTCTCGGTGATGACGTGCCGCGCGCGCTTGCGGGTGAGCGGGTCGAGGTCAGCGGCGCGGGCCGAAAAGGCGACGGCGTCGACGTCGCGCAAGGCGCGGACGCCGAAGAATGCGGCCGCCGCCTCGCACTGCGCGCGCCGCTCGTTGTACGCCGAGTTGACCAGGCCGCGCCGCGTCGCAGTGTCGAGGACGACGACCGCGACGTCCGGGGGCACGGGCACGGAGCGCGTGGCGAGGGAGCGACAGTCGATGAGCAGTGCATGCCCTGCGACGCCGGCGGCCGAGATCAGCTGATCCATGATCCCGCAGTTGACGCCCACCCAGTCGTTCTCCGCGCGCTGGGCAAGCCGCGCCATGGCGATCGGTTCCCACGCGACACCACCCAGGCCAGCAAACGCGCGCGCCGTCGCGAGCTCCAGCGCCGCACTCGACGACAGGCCCGCGCCTACCGGAACGTCGCCGGCCGCCACGCCGTCCCACCCGCGCCCCAGGGGGTACCCCGCGTCACGCAGCGACCACGCGACGCCATGCACATACTCGATCCAGCCCTTCCGCCCGCCTCCGGTCAGGGCGGAGCTCATCTCGGCGCCGAGGTCGAACCCCGCGCGCTCAGCGAAATCGATCGAATAGACCACCACGCGCCGGTCAGCACGCGGCCTCAGCGCGATCCAGACAGCGCGGTCGATCGCCATCGGGAGAACGAAGCCGTCGTTGTAGTCGGTGTGATCGCCGATCAGGTTGACGCGCCCGGGCGCCCGCGCCAGGAAGGTCGGCGGCGTGCCGAAGCGCTCCTCGAACTCGCGGACGACGCGCGCCTTGAGGTCGGCGCCGGTCATGTCGGCTGTGCCGGTCACGCGTCGCTAGCCCGCGCCCGCTCACCGCGTTCGGCGGGGTCCCCGCGAGCACCTCTGAGATGCACCTCCGGTAGCTCGCGAAGTCGGACCGCGGCGGACTCGGGCGTGAGATCGCGCTGCGGCTCGCCGAGCATCTCGTAGCCAACGAGGAACTTGCGCACCGTCGCCGAGCGGAGGAGGGGTGGGTAGAAGTGCATGTGGAGGTGCCACTCGCGGTGCGCCGCGCCGTCGGTCGGCGCCTGGTGGAACCCCGCCGAGTAGGGGAACGACGTCTCGAACAAGTTGTCGTAACGTGTGGTGACCCGCTTCAGCACGTCGGCGAGCTGGTCCCGCTCCGCGTCGCCGAGCGCGGTGAGCTGCGGCACCGGGCGGCGGCTCACGACCAGCAGCTCGAAGGGCCAGACCGCCCAGAACGGGACCAGCGCGACGAAGCCGTCGTTCTCGCAGACGACCCGCTCCCCCACCTCGAGCTCGACCTCCAAATAGTCGGCGAGCAGTGTCCGCCCGTGTCGAGCAAAGTGCTCCGCGAACCGCTCGGCTTCCCTCGCCGGGATCAGCGGCACGGAGCGCTGGGCCCAGATCTGTCCGTGCGGGTGCGGGTTGCTGGCCCCCATCACCTCGCCCTTGTTCTCGAAGATCTGCACGTAGCCAATGTCCGTCCGGCCTCCGAGCCGCTCGTACTCCTCGACCCACGCGTCGACGACGCCGCGGATCGTCGGCAGATCCATGTCGGGAAGCGTCAGGTCGTGGCGCGGGGAAAAGCAGACGACGCGGCAGATGCCGGGTTCGGGGGCCGCGCGGAGGAGGGAGGAAGGAGGAGGGAGGGGCGAGTGAGCGTTTTCAGCCTCTCTCCTGCTTCCTCCTTCCTCCCCTCTTTCCGGCACCAACGCCGCAAAATCGTTCTCAAAGATGAACGTCCCCGTGTACTCCGGATTCCGCACCCCACCCGCGCGCTCGTTTCCCGGACACAGATAGCAGGTCGGGTCGTAGCGCGGGCGGCTCTCCGAGGGGCGACGCTCGACCTGCCCCTGCCACGGACGACGCGTCCGGTGCGGCGAGACGAGGACCCACTCACCCGTGAGTGGGTTGAACCGGCGATGCGGCCTATCGGACAACGCGTCGACTGACTCGAGCGACGGCGCGCCGGACGGCGCCGCGCGGTCACTCACGGACCGCCCGATGCTGGAGCCGCGCCTGGACGACGACGACCGCGAGCAGGAAGAGCCCGCGCGACACCCACTGCCACCACGGGCTGATCGTGCCCTCGAGATTGAACAGGTTGAAGATGACGCCGAGGAGAAGCACGCCGATGAGCGTCGATCCGGCGCCGCCTTGGCCGCCGGTGAGCAGCGTGCCGCCGACGACGACGGCGGCGATCGCGTCCAGCTCCCACCCCGTGCCGGCGACCGGCTGGCCGGCGCCGAGTCGCGCGGCGAGAATCACCCCCGCGAGGCCGGCGAGCGCGCCGCTCAGCGCGTAGGTGCCGATCAGCACGCGGTCGACCTTGAGACCCATCAAGCGCGCCGCTTCGGTGTTGTCGCCGATCGCGTAGACGTAGCGTCCGAAGCGCGTGTAGCGGAGCACGACCCAGCCGGCGATGTAGGCGATCGCGAAGAGGAGCACCGGTACGGGAATCGGACCGATCTCGCCACGTCCCAGCCAGGTGAAGCCGGACGCGAGTCGGTTGACGCTGACGGATTCCTCGCCGGTCGCCGCCAGCGCCGCCCCGCGTGCGGCGATGAGCATCGCGAGGGTGACGATGAACGGCTGGATGCGCGCCTTCGTGATCACAACTCCATTCGTCAGCCCGAGCACCGCGCCCGCGGCGACGCCCGCGGTGACGGCGATGAGCGTCCCGCGGTCGGCGAGATTCGCCGCCACCACGCCCGCGACGGCGAGGACCGCACCGACGGAGAGATCGATCCCGCCGGTCAGGATCACGAACGTCATCCCGAGCGCCACGAGGCCGAGCATGCTGTTCTGCCGCAGCACGTTCAACAGGTTCTCCGGCGTCGGGAACGCGTAATAGCGGACCGCGCCGAAGATGCAGACCAGGATCAGGGCTATTAACGCGCCCTGCTGCTGGAGGAGAGTAACGGCCCTCCTCGATCGGAGACGCAGGGCGGAGGTGGGAGGTGGGAGGTGGGAGATTGCTCCCCCTCCTCCGCCTGCTCCCACCTCCCACCTCCCACCTCTCCGCTCAGACACGTCTCGGCCTCTGCAGATA
>JBHELH010000069.1:0-10633 GCA_046263215.1 Gemmatimonadaceae bacterium
GAGGAGGAGTTCGCACCGTCGACGACGATCCACGGGTCGCTCGCGGACGTGTTTGGCGTCGGTCTGCTGTTCGTCGGCAAGAGCGGCATCGGCAAGTCGGAGTGTGTCCTCGATCTGGTCGAGCGAGGTCACCGGCTCGTCGCCGACGACGTCGTTGTCGTCAAGCGCCGCGGCGCAGACGTGCTGATCGGACGCGGGCACGAGCTGCAGCGCCACTACATGGAGATACGTGGCGTCGGCTTCGTCGACGTTCCCGCCATCTTCGGCATCCGGGCCGTTCGGCAGCAGAAGCGCATCGAGGTCGTCGTGCAGCTCGAGGAGTGGCGCCAGGACGCGGTCGTCGATCGGACGGGTCTCGACCAGCAGCCGACGACGGTGCTCGAGGTCGAGCTGCCGAAGATCACCGTGCACCTCAACCCGGGGAAAAACATTACCGTCATCGCGGAAGTGATCGCGATGAACCACCTGCTGCGGTATAGCGGCGTCGATCCGGCCGAACGATTCAACGAGCGCATGATCCGGCACATGCACTCGGCGGCTGAGGTGAACCGGTACCTGCAGGAGGACTATGAGTAGCGGCCAGCGGGCGATCGTGGCTGGCCACGGCGAGTTCGCCGCCGGCCTCGTCTCGGCCGTCGAGCAGATCACCGGGCGCGGAGACCAGTTCCTGCCCATCGCGATCACCGGCCTCGGGGCGGAGGACATCGAGCGGGTCCTTCGCGATCAGATGCTCGCCACCGGCATTCGCGTCGTCTTCACCGATCTTCAGGCCGGGAGCTGCACGATGGCCGCGCGCCGCGTCCTCCGCGGCATGCCTGACGCCATCGTCGTCTGCGGCACGAACCTGCCTCTGCTACTCGACTTCGTCTTCAACGACCACGCGACCCCGGAAGAAGCGGCGCGCCACGCCGCGGAGCGCGGCCGCGCGGCAATCGCGCTCGTGGGGTCCAAGGCGTGACGCTGGTCCTTTACCGCATCGACGACCGGCTGATCCACGGGCAGGTCGTCGTCGGCTGGGGCCAGGCGATGGACATCGAGTTCATCGTGCTCGTCGATGACGCGGTCGCGGGGAGCGAGTGGGAGCAGGAGCTCTACCGGATGGGCGTGCCCGCTGAGATGGAGGTCGTCTTCCACACCGTCGCCGACGCCACGCACCGGCTCGACGGGTATCGGCGCGACCGCCGCCGCGGAATCCTCCTCACGGGGGACGTACGCTCGATGGCCTGCCTCGCCGCCGCCGGAGGCATTCCGGCGGTGAACGTCGGCGGGGTTCACCACCGGCCGGGACGTGTGCAGCGGCTGCGATACGTCTTCCTCAACGCGGACGAAGAGCGTCAGCTGCGCGAAATCGCGTCGCGAGGGGTCGAGGTCGCTGCGCAAGATGTCCCGGCTGCGTGGCCAGTGCCGCTCGACGAGCTGCTTCGGTCGGAGGGCGATGCGTGATCGGCCCGGAGCTGCTACCGCTCGCGCTCCTCGGCGGCGTCCTCGGCCTCGACGTCGTGAGCTTTCCCCAGGCAATGCTTTCCCGCCCCGTCGTCGCGGCGACGCTCGCCGGCGCGTTCGTGGGAGACGCGGCGAACGGACTACTCATCGGTGTCGTCCTCGAGCTGATCGCGCTCGACACCCTTCCCCTCGGCGCGTCGCGGTATCCGGAGTGGGGCTCGGCCTCGGTCGTCGGGGGCGCGCTCTTCGCGACCCACACCGCTTATCCGCCCGGCGCGATGGCGGTCGCCGTTCTCGGAACGCTCGCCACCGCGTGGGTCGGTGGTTGGACGATGGTCAAGCTGCGCGGGCAGAACGCGCGCTGGGCGCGGCAACGCCGTGACGCGCTCGCGGAGGGCTCGCGTGACGCGGTGGCGAGCCTTCAGCTCCTGGGGCTTACCGCGGACCTCCTGCGCGGCGCGCTGTTCACCGCTTTCGCGTACGCGATCCTCGCGCCGACGGCGCGCGCCGCGGTCGGCGTCTGGGGGCTCGACGCCCGGCTGTCGCGGGCCGTCGTCGTCGGGGCCGCGATCACGGTCGCGGCTGGCGCTGCGTGGAAGATCTTCCACTCGACGCTCGGCGTGCGCTGGACGTTTCTCGCCGGCCTCGCCGCCGGCGCCACGGCCGCGGCACTCCAGTGACTGCGTCAGCCGCGATCGTGACGGCGCCCGCCCCCGCCCCGCGCCTTCCGTTGCGGACGCACGTCGCGATGCTCCTGCGTTTGCTCGCCATCCAGGGCGCGTGGAACTACGAGACGTTCCTCGGCAACGGCATCGCGTTCGCGATGGAGCCCGCGCTGCGACGACTGCCAGGCGGCCCGCGCGGCGAGGCGTTCAAGGCCGCCATCGCACGCCAGAGCGGCTACTTCAACGCACACCCGTATCTCGCCGCGATTGCCGTCGGAGCGCTCGCACGCGCGGAGCTGGACGGCGAGCCGTCGGAGCGCATCGAGCGCTTCCGCACCGCGCTCGCGGGGCCGCTCGGCAGCCTCGGCGACCGGCTCGTGTGGGCCGCGTGGCTCCCCTTCTGCTCGCTGCTCGCGCTGCTCGCCTTCGGGCTTGGCGCCGGCACCGGGACGGTGCTCGCGCTGTTCCTCGGCATCTACAACGCCGGCCATCTCTGGGTTCGGTCGTGGGGTCTGCGGACCGGTTGGAGCTACGGTCTCCGCGTCGCCACGGCGCTCGGAACGCCGCTGCTCCGGCGGGGAATACCGGTCATCGGCCGAGCGGCGGCGTTCACCGCCGGCGCCGCGTTCCCGCTCGTCCTCATGCGGATCATCGGCCCCGGCCGGCGGCTGATCGAGGGTGTACTGGTCGCCGCCATCCTCGGGACGTTGCTCCTCGTCCGCCTCCACGGACGCATCGACGGCTGGCGGCTCGCGCTCATCGTGCTCGGGGTGTTCGCCCTCGTGGCCGTGATGCGGCGATGATCGAGCGCACCGTTCGCATCGTGAACAAGAATGGCTTGCACGCCCGGCCGGCGGCGGAGATTGTAAAGCTCGCGTCGCGGTACCAGAGCGACATCACCCTCGTCCGGGATGACCTCGAGGTGAACGGGAAGAGCATAATGGGCGTCATGATGCTCGCCGCCGAGTTCGGGTCGTCTCTCTTGTTGCGCGCCGCGGGTCCGGACGCCGAGCAGGCGGTCAACGCCTTGTCGGATCTGATCGCCCGCAAGTTCGGGGAGAGCTGAGTGGACCGCCAACTCCGTGGCGTTCCCGCGTCACCCGGCATCGCGTCCGGCCCCGTGCACCTCCTGCACTGGGAGGTGCCCGACGTTCGGATTCGGCGCATCCCGGACGAGGCGATCCCCGGTGAGCTCGCACGCTTCCGCAGTTCGGTCGAACGAGCGAAGGACCGCCTGCGCGCGGTGCGTAAGCGCGTCGAGACCACTGCCGGCCCGGAAGAGGCGGCGATCTTCGAGGTGCAGCTCTCGATCCTCGGCGATCGCGAACTGGTCAACGTCGTCGAGGACCGGATCCGTGATGGCGTCGCCGCCGAGACGGCGTTCGACCACGTCATGCTCGACTGGCGCCGCCGTTTCGCGCGACACGAGCACCCGATGCTGCGCGAGCGGGTTGGCGACTTGACCGACGTGCACATTCGCGTGCTCACGATGCTGCTGGGTCTCCCCGACCATGACCCGGTGGACGTGCCGAAAGGGGCGAACGCGATTCTCGTCACGCACGACCTGACGCCGAGCCTGACGGTCCAGCTCGACCGCGAGGCGATCGCCGGGATCGCGACCGATGCCGGCACGCGCACGTCGCACGTCGCGATTCTCGCGCGCTCCCTCGGGCTGCCCGCAGTCGTAGGCCTGCGCACCGCGACGCACGAGCTGAAGGGCACGGAGCGGCTCATTCTCGACGGAACGACCGGAATCCTCGTCATCAACCCCAGCCACGAGGACGTGGAGGTCTACCGCGAGCGCGCTCGCCGCGAGGCTGAGGACGAGGCTGAGCTGCGCGCGCTTGTGCACACCGACGCCGTGACGCAGGACGGCGTGCGCCTCACGCTCCGCGCGAACCTCGACCTGCCGGAGGATGCCGAATTCGCGGCCAATAGCGGCGCCGAGGGCGTCGGGCTGATGCGCACCGAGTTCCTAGTCGTCAGCCGCGCGACGATGCCGGACGAGGAGGAGCAATACCGCGAGTACCGCCGCGTGGTGGAGGCGTTCGGCGGCAAGCCGGTCGTGATTCGCACGTTCGACATCGGCGGGGACAAGCTGCCGATCGGCGGCTATCCGACCGAGCCCAACCCCTTTCTCGGGTGGCGCGCGATCCGGATGTGCCTCGACCAGCCGGAGCTCTTCAAGACGCAGCTCCGCGCGATGCTCCGCGCCGCGGTGCACGGTGACCTGCGCATCATGCTCCCGCTCGTCGTTACCGTGGATGAAGTTCGTCAGGCGCGCGAGCTACTCGCCGAGTCGGCCGCGGAGCTAGCGTCCAACGGTGTCGCCTTCCGTGCGGACGTGCCCCTTGGTGTCATGATCGAGACGCCCGCCGCGGCGGTCGCCGCCGACACGATCGCCTCCGAGGTCGCGTTCTTCAGCATCGGGACAAACGACCTCGTCCAGTACACGCTCGCCGTCGACCGCGGCAACGCGAACCTCGCTTCGCGCTTCACGCCCCTGCATCCCGCGGTGCTGCGCTTGATCCGCCGAACGGTCGAGGTCGCGGAGCAGCGGGGCATCGAGGCCGCGGTCTGCGGTGAGATGGCCTCGCACCCACTGATGGTCGTCGCCTTGCTCGGGCTCGGTCTGCGCCAGATGAGCGTGAACCCGCGCGCCGTCCCGGCGATTAAACGCGTCTTGCGCGCGGTCTCCGCCGAGCGCGCCCGAGCGGCGGCCGAGCAAGCGCTCGCCGCACCGAACGCGCTCGAGGCCGAAGCTGTCCTCGCGCGCTACCTCCGCGAAGCGGTTGGAAACAGCAGCTATCAGCTATCAGCTATCGGCTACCAGTAAGGACGCTATCAGCTATCAGTCATTTGGTCCGCGGCCCTGCGGGCCGCTGAGTAGGTGAGACGTTTCCAGACGTGCGAGGAACCCGTCCAATGCCGTAGAGCCCGGCCCGCTTTTGCGGGCCGGGCCGTCTAAATTACTGATAGCCGATAGCTGATAGCGTCGCCGCCTGCGGCGGCGACGGATCGCTTCGAGGTCCACTAACCTCCGTCATGCCTGTACACCGTCTATTCACGTCGGAGTCCGTTACAGAAGGTCATCCGGACAAGATCGCGGACCAGATCTCGGACGCGGTCCTCGATGCGATCCTCGCGGACGACCCGGACGCCCGCGTCGCGTGCGAGACCCTCGTCACGACCGGGCTCGCCATCGTCGCCGGGGAGATCACGACCAGCACGTACGTCCACATCCCCGACATCGTGCGCGAGACGATTGCGCGCATCGGCTACACCGACGCCTCGTTCGGCTTCGACTCGCACACCTGCGCGGTCATGAGTACGATCGACCGGCAGTCGCCGGACATCGCGATCGGCGTCGACGTCGGCGGTGCGGGCGATCAGGGAATGATGTTCGGGTACGCGACCGACGAGACGCCCGAGCTGATGCCGTTGCCGATCCAGCTCGCGCACGCGATCACGCGCACGCTCGCCGAGCGTCGGCACAACCGCGACCTGAAGTGGCTGCGACCCGACGGGAAGGCGCAGGTGACCGTGCTCTACGAGGGCGACCTCCCCGTAAGCGTCGACACGGTGGTCGTCTCGACGCAGCACGCCGACGGCGTCTCGAGCGCCACGATCAGGCGCGCCATCGTCGCCGACGTCATCGAGGCGGCCATCCCGGCCGAGCTCCGGCCCAAGCAGACCAAGTACCATATCAATCCGACCGGCCGCTTCGTCGTCGGCGGTCCGCAAGGCGACGCCGGTCTCACCGGTCGCAAGATCATCGTCGACACCTACGGCGGCATGGGCCGCCACGGCGGAGGCGCGTTCAGCGGCAAGGACCCCTCGAAGGTCGACCGCTCGGCGAGCTATGCGGCGCGGTGGGTCGCGAAGAACGTCGTCGCCGCCGGCCTGGCGAGGCGCTGCGAGGTGCAGGTCGCGTACGCCATCGGCGTCGCCGAGCCGGTTTCGCTCGCGGTGGACACCTTCGGAACAGCGAGAGTCACCGAGGACGCGATCGCGCGCGCCATCGGCGAGGTCTTCGATCTGACACCACGCGGGATCATCGAGGCGCTGGACCTTCGCAAACCGATCTATCAGCCGACGGCGGCATACGGTCACTTCGGCCGCGCGCCGGAACGCGTCGGCAACGGGCGCGGCTCGAAGACGCTCTTCACGTGGGAGCGCACCGACAAGGCGGCGGCGCTCAAGCGCGCCGTTGGCAAGTCGTCCACCGCCAAGGCGCCCGCCGAGGTAGCGCTCGCATGATCGAAGTCGTCGTCGCGCGCCTCGGGCTCGACAGCTCGACCAACTCCTACGTGCTCGTCCTCCAGGAGAAGGGCGGCGATCGCCTGCTGCCAATCTGGATCGGTCAGCCGGAGGCGGAGTCGATCGTCATGCAGATGCACAACCTGAAGCGCGTGCGGCCGCTGACCCACGATCTTTGCAAGAACCTGATACAGGGCCTCGGCGGGCAGCTGCGACGCGTCCAGATCACGCGCGTCGAGAAGAACACGTATTACGCCGAGCTGCACATCCAGCGCGCCGACGGAGGCCTCGCACAGATCGACGCGCGGCCGTCCGACAGCATCGCGATCGCGCTACGCTTCGCCGCGCCGATCTTTGCCGCGGAGACGCTGCTCAGTAACATGACGATCGAGGCGTCGGAGCCCGAGGAGAGCGAGCCGTCGCTCCAGGGCGGGTCGCCCGAGCTCGACGCCGAGCAGCTGAAGAGTTACCTCGAGCAGCTCCGCCCCGAGGACTTCGGCAAGTTCAATCCGTGACGCGGATGCGGCGCTGCGTCCTCGCGCTGCTCGGCGCATCAATACTCCCGCTCGCGCTGCCGCGCGCCGCATGCGGGCAGCAGGTGACGGGGCGCGTCGTGCGCCCGCGCGGCGACCAGCCGCAGCCCGTCGCCGGCGCGTGGGTGGTGTTGCACCGTATCGGACACGACTCCGCCGGCCCGCTCGACTCGACGCGCACCGACGCCAGAGGCACCTACGCATTCCGATACAGCCGCTCGGAGGAAGACAGCGCGCTGTTCCTCGTCTCGTCCGTCTATGGTGGCGTCGCGTACTTCACGCCGCCCCTTCGCGCGGGCAACATCCGGGGCGAGGCTGCCGAGATCATGGTCTTCGACACGACCAGCGCGCGCCTCCCGCTTCGCGTTCAGGGCCGCCACCTGGTCGTTGCGACGGGAAGCGAGGGATCGTCGCACCACGACGTGCTCGAGGTCTACGAGCTGTCGAACGACACCTCACTGACGGCGGTCGCCCCGAAGTCGGGAAGCGTCTGGACGGCGCTCGTACCCGAGGGAGCGCGGCAGTTCCGAATCGGCGAGGGGGACGTGAGCGAGGGTGGCCTCGTCATGCGCAACGGGCGCGTGGAGCTGTTCGCGCCGATCGCGCCGGGGCTTAAGCAGATCTCGTTTCGCTACCAGCTTCCGCGCGACGCGTTCCCACTCACCGTGCCGATCACCGAGTCCGTTGGGGTCCTCGAGGTCGTCTCCGACGATCCCGGGGCACGCGTGAGCGGCGCCGGACTTCGCGAGGTACGCGCGATGACGAGCGAGGGCCGGACCTTCAAGCGCTTCCTCGCTCAGGACGTGCCACGAAACGCCGTCGTTCGCATCGCCCTCGCCGGCGGGGGCGGCGCGCGCGGCGCGACGGTGGCGCTGCTCGGCGCGCTGTTCACGGCAGCGGCCGGCGGCGCTCTCGCGCTCGCGATCAGGCGCGCTCGCAGCCGGCCCGCGCGCAGACCGAGCGCTGCGCGACCTGCTGCTGCGCCCGAATCCGACGTGCTCATCCGAGCGATCGCGGAGCTCGACGCGCGCTTCGAGAGCGCGCCCGGCGATGGCGACCGAGCCCGCGCGGCGTACGAAGCCGAACGGCGCGACCTCAAGGAGCGGCTGCGCGCCGCGCTTGCCCGGAGCCCCAGGCCGGCATAGGTTGCAAGCGCGACGGCCGCCGCACGGCGGCCGTCGCCGACAACTGAACGAGCGGGTGGGGGCCACGGAAACCGGTACGACGCCGGTGCGGCCCCGCCACTGTATCGGGCAACAACGCGCGTCCACGCAGCCACTGACCTAACGGTCGGGAAGGCGGGCGACGCGGCCCGGAGCCAGGAGACGACCCCCATCCGCGCCACGAACTCAGACCCTCGGGGGAGGGCTGGTGGCGTCATCGGTGGCGTGGCCCGTGTGGCCGTCGCGCGATGCGTTGCGGGCATCCTTCCTCGAGAACGGATGCCCGCTGTGCTATCACGGCTCGCACGAATCGTCGGACTCGTCACCGCTCTCGCCGTCGCTGCGTGCACTGACCGCCCCGCGACCGCGCGAAGCGCGGACGGCGTCGTCGACGAATTCGGCGATACGCTCCCCGTAGGGCGTTCCTTCCGCCGCATCGTCTCGCTCGACCCGACGATCACCGAGATCCTCTTCGCGATCGGCGCCGGCCCGAGGCTCGTCGGGCGTAGCCACTGGGACGCGTGGCCTTCCGCGGCCCTTCGCCTGCCTGACCTCGGTCCCGGCATCCGCCCAAACGTCGAGGTGATTCTGGCGGTTCGGCCCGACCTCGTCCTCCTCTATGCGAGCCAGGACAACCGGGGCGTCGCGAGGCGGCTGCGCGCGGCCGGTGTCGCGACCGCCGCGTTCAAAGTCGACCAGATCGAAGCGTTCCGACGGGTGACACCGGTCCTCGGCCGGCTCACTGGCGATACCGCGCTCGCGCGGCTCACCGTCGACACGGTCGACCGCTCGCTCGCCCGCGTTCGCGGGGCAACCGCTGGACGCCCGCGGCCGAAAGTAGTCATACCCGCCTGGGACACGCCGCTCTTCGTGATCGGTGGGGAAAGCTTCGTGAGCCAGGTCGTTTCGATCGGCGGGGGGGACAATGTGTACGCATCTCACCCTGAGCGCTCGCCTCAGGTGACACTTGAGGATGTGGCGCGGCGAGATCCCGATGTCATCCTCACCGGGCCTGAACGGCGCCACCGGTACCTTGGCGACCCGCGGTGGAAGACGGTTCGCGCGGCGCGCGAGGGCCGCGTGCTCGTGATGGATACGTCGCTCGTCTGGCGGGCGTCGCCCCGACTCGGCGAGGCCGCTGCGTCCATTGCGCGCCTCCTCCACCCGGGCGCGTTGCGCTGACCCGTGCGCGGCTTGCGATGGATCGCGCTCTCTGCCGGCCTGGTCGCCGCGGTCGTGGCCGGCGTCGCCATCGGCGTCCTCTCATACCCGCCGGCCATCGTCGTCGATGCGCTGCTCGGTCGTGGTGACGCGACGGCCGTCGCCGTGATCTGGAGCCTCAGGCTGCCGCGCGTCATCCTCGCGGCGCTCGTCGGCGGGTCGCTGGGTATGGCGGGCGCGGCGATGCAGGGCGCGATGCGCAACGCACTCGCCGAGCCGTATCTGCTCGGCGTCTCCGGGGGCGCTGCCGTGGGCGCCGTCATCACGCAGACGCTCGGCGCAGCGGAAGCGCTCGTCCCGATCGGCGCTTTCGTCGGCGCGGTCTGCGCGGTGGCGGTCACGCTCGGAGTCGCGCGGGCCGCGCCGGGCCGCGGTGACCCGGGCGTGCTCCTCATAGCCGGCGTGATCGTCGGCGCGTTCGCGAACGCGGCGATCATGATTCTCCTCGCCGGCGCGGCCCCGGACGTGGTGCGCAACGCGCTCTGGTGGATGATGGGCTCCGCAGCGGACGCGCGGTGGAGCACGAACGCGTCGCTCGGCGCGTATCTGCTCGTCGGCGGCGTGCTGCTCATCGCTTGGGCGCGGCAGATCGACATCCTCGCGCTGGGGGACGATGCGGCGGCAGGGTTGGGGCTCGACGTCGATCGCGCCTCGCGCCGTGTGTACCTCACCGCGTCGCTGCTCGCCGCCGCGAGCGTCGCCGCCGCAGGTCTCGTCGGCTTCGTCGGCCTCGTCGTGCCGCATCTCGCGAGGGCCGCGGGCTGGCGTACGCACCGGCCGCTGCTCGGCGGCAGCGCGCTCGCCGGTGCCCTCCTCGTCGTGGTCGCGGACCTCGCCGCGCGCACCGTACGCGCGCCCGCCGAGCTACCTCTCGGCGCGGTGACCGCGGTTATCGGCGTCCCGTTTTTCCTGGCCAGGTTGAAGCGCGCAGCATGATCAGTTTCCGCGACGTGGTGGTGAGGTATCGCGGCGCGGCCAGCCCCGCGGTTGCCGGGGTGACGTTCGACGTCCCCGCCGGTCGCCTCACAGCGGTCGCCGGGCCGAACGGCAGCGGAAAGAGTACGCTCGTCCGCGCGCTCGTTGGGCAGCAGCGGCTCCTGGCGGGCGAGATTCGCCTCGCCGGCCGGCCGCTCGGCGCGATCGACCGCTCCGAGGCTGCCCGCCGCATGGCGGTCGTGACGCAGCGCGAGGAGCCGGTGTTTCGCCTCCCGGTGCCGGATTACGTCGCGCTCGGCCGCTACCCACACCTCGGTGCCTGGCGTGCGCCGGGACCCGACGACCGGCGCGCCGTCGATCGCGCCCTCTCGCTCGCCGGCGTCGGCGCTCTCGCCGAGCGCACCGTTGACAC
>JBHELH010000070.1:0-11798 GCA_046263215.1 Gemmatimonadaceae bacterium
TTCGTTCGCGGCGACAGCCTCATCTACGGCTCGGGCCAGGTCGATATCAGGCGGCCGGATCTCACCGCGAACGGTGACTCCGTCTTCCTCGACACCGGGCGGGAGTTCATGCGCCTCCTGCGGTCGCCGCGCATCGAAGGCAAGCGTGACCGGCCGTATCGGCTCGCGGGCCAGGTGATCGACCTGTACTCCCGCAACCGGCAGCTCCAACGCGTCATCGCGAAAGGGGCCGGGTCGGCTGTGAGTGAGGACATGACGCTGACGGCCGATACGATCGAGCTTCGCGTAGCGTCCGACCTCTTGCAGCACGCTGTGGCGTGGGGCCCGAAGGGGGCCCGCGCGGTGTCGCCTACCCAGACTATTACCGCGGACTCGATCACGGCCGAGATGCCGGGCCAACGCGTCCGTACGGTCACCGCTTCGCGGCGCGCCTTCGCCGAAGCCCGCCCAGACACCGCCCGCGTCCGAACTAGCGAGAACGACTGGCTACGCGGTGACACGATTATCGCCCGCTTCGACACGGCCGCTGCGGCGCCGCGGGACACCGCTCGCCAGCCCCAGATCCGCCAGCTCGTCGCCAAGGGGGACGCCCAATCGTTCTACCACCTCGCGCCATCCGACTCCACAATGCGCACGCCGGCAATCAACTACGTCACGGGAGCCGTGATCACTGTAGCGTTCGACTCGCAGCGTGTTGCCCGCGTCACCGTTGCCGGACAGCGCCTGGGCGTCTACCTGGAGCCATCTGACTCAGCGGCCCGCCCCGCGCCCCGTGCACCGGCGCCACAGCGCGCCCCGGGCGTTGCCCCGCAGCCGCAGCCCCCGGCGCCGACACGGCGACCCCCCGCGGGTCGCCAGCTCCGCGGGACGCCCGCCCCCCTGAGTCGCCTGCCGTGACGTCGCCACGAATCCCACCGGCCGTCCAGGCCCTCGTCGGCCGCCTGTCGGGCGGCGACCGGTCCACGGCGCTCGCGCTGCACGCCGTCATCAGCACAGCTGGCGACGGCGGCGACACCGACTTCAACCGCGTCGCCATCTGCTATCGCGACGATTACCTCGCGGACCTGCGCGCCGCAGGGTGGGATGCCGAACGCGAGGCCGGACGTCTGAGCCTCGACGAGGTGCGCAGGCACCTTGTGTCGTCTGTCCTCCCGCGACTCGTGGCCGAAGGGATGATCCGACTCCCGGCTGGCGGTCTGGAGGCTCCCGACGCCCCAATCGTCGTCAATCCGCCCCTTTGGGCGGAGATCCGCCAGGCGCGCAACGAGGTTGCCGACGTCATCCGGCAGACGGGGGAGCATCAGACGCCGCGCGCGCCCGCGACCGTCGTGACGCCAGCTGGCCCAGCGCCCGCGGTCTCGAAGGGCGGCCACGTGCTCGAGGCAAAAGGGCTGGTCAAGATCTATCGCCGCCGCCGCGTAGTGAACGACGTGGCCCTCAGATTGCAACAGGGCGAGATCGTCGGACTGCTGGGCCCGAATGGCGCCGGGAAGACCACGACGTTCTACATGATCGTCGGTCTCATCCAGCCGCTAGGCGGGCGAATCGTGCTCGACGGGCGGGACATCACCTCAATGCCGATGTACCGCCGGGCCCGGCAGGGGATCGGCTACCTCTCCCAGGAGCCGTCCATCTTCCGGAAGCTCACCGTCGAAGAGAACATTCTGGCGATCCTCGAGACGCTTCCGCTGTCGAGTGCGGAGCGCAGAAGCCGCCTCGAAAAACTGCTCGACGAACTGAGCATCAAGCACCTCCGCCGGAGCAGGGCATACGCGCTGTCTGGAGGAGAGCGGCGCCGACTCGAGATCACGCGCGCGCTCGTGACGGAGCCGAAGTTCATGATGCTCGATGAGCCGTTTGCAGGCGTTGATCCGATCGCCGTGCACGACATTCAGACAATCGTGGCCGGGTTGCGCCACAGAGGCATCGGGGTGCTCATCAGCGACCACAACGTGGAGCAAACCCTGGACATCGTGGATCGCGCCTACATCATGTTTGATGGGCAAGTGAAGGTGTCCGGCACCGTGCGCGAGCTCGTCTTCGACGACACGGTCGCCGACATCTACCTCGGACCGACGCTCACGGCGCGGCTTCGCGCCCGCTTTTCGGCCGAGGGTGGCCAGGAGGTCGCATGAAGCCCGGCCTGCAGCAATCGACTCAGCTCAAGCAGGAGCTGAAGATCAATCCTCGCCTCTACCAGGCGATGGATCTGCTCTACATGCCCTTGCTCGACCTCCAACAGCACCTCAAACAGGAGCTACTGAACAACCCCTTCCTCGAGATGGTCGAGCCGGAGGAGGAGGAGGAGGAGGAGACACCGGGCGAGCCAGAGGCGTCGTCGGCAACCCAGGAGGAAGAGAAGAGCGGCGCCGACGAGATCGACTGGGAGGAGATTCTCCTCGACGGGTTTGACGCCGGCGGACGGCGCGAGGAGCATGAAGAGCGGGAGTATTACGAACCGGTCACCGTGGACACTCGAGACCTCGGCGACCACCTCCGCGATCAGATCAATCTTCTCGACCTCACACCCCGCCAGGCGTTCCTGGCCGAGGAGTTCCTCGGCAACATCGGCGACGACGGGTACCTCGCCTGCCGCCTGGAGGAAATCCTGACGGGCGCCAACGACGTTCTCCGCGACGCCGCCGAGCGCGCCGGCCGGCAGGACGACGTGCGGCTATACACGCTGCCCGAGGTCGAGGACATGCTCGGCATCATCCAGAGCCTCGATCCGCCAGGCGTCGGCGCGCGCGACCTCCGCGAGTGCCTCATGCTCCAGCTACGTGAGGCCGGTCTGGAGCAGTCCGTCCCGTACCGGCTCGTGCGCGACTGCTTCGACGAGCTCATCAACCACCGGTGGAGCGAGATCTCGAAGCGGTTTGGTATCAGCCCGTCGGACGTCCAACGCGCCGCGGACGAGATCGCGAAGCTCGACCCGAAGCCCGGCCTCGTCTACTCGAGTGGCGGCGACAATTACATCATCCCCGACCTGATCGTCGAGAAAATCGACGGGAAGTATCACGTCTTCCTGAACGACGCGAACCTGCCGCGGCTGAAGTTGAGTCGCGCCTACCAAGAAATCGCCCGCGACAAGAAGAAGTTCGACGGCGAGAGCAAGGAGTTCATCTCGAACAAGCTCAACTCGGCGAACTGGATGATCCAGGCAATCGAGCAGCGGCGCCAGACGATGCTGAAGGTCATGAATTACATCGTCGAGCGACAGCGCGACTTCTTCGAGAAGGGCGTCCAGCACCTCAAGCCCCTCACGCTGCGCGAGGTGGCCGAGGTGATCAACATGCACGAATCGACAGTCAGCCGCGTCACGAACGAGAAATACGTCCAGACGCCGCGCGGCGTGCTGCCACTCAAGTTTTTCTTCTCGTCGGGGCTCTCGACCACCGCCGGCGAAGATGTCTCGGCGCGTGGCATCAAGGCGCAGATACAGAAGCTGGTGAGCGAGGAGAACCCGCGGCACCCGCTCACCGACCAGGCGATCGTCAACATCCTGAAGCAGCGGGGGGTCAACATCGCGCGGCGCACCGTCGCCAAGTATCGCGATCAGCTCGGCGTCCTCTCCGCCCGCATGCGAAAGCGCGTCTAGCGCACGACCGTCGTGGCCCTCCCGACGGCCTCCGCGCCACCTTTCCAGCCTCCGGCGGCCCATGTCGACGTCTCGGTGCTCGTCCCCGCGAAGGACGAGGCCGAGAACCTGCCACTGTTTCTCGAGCTCGCCGATTCGGCGTTCCGATCCGCCGCCGCGCACCGCTATGAGGTAATCGTCGTCGATGACGGCTCCGAGGACCGGACCTGGGCGGTCCTCGAAGAACTCGCACCCCGGTACCCGTTTCTGCGTGCGGCTCGTCACCGCAGTCGGCGTGGCATTGCCGACGCGCTCCGCACCGGCTACCTGAACGCGCGCGGTCGCGTGCTGGTCTTCTATCCGGCCGACCTCCAGTTCAAGCCGGAAGACATTCCGCGACTCGCGGCACCGGTTCTCGCGGGCGAGGCTGACGTCGTCACCGGATTCAAGCAGGGCTCCTATGACAAGGCATTCGTTTCCGGCATCTACAACTGGCTGAGTCGGAAGCTGTTCCGCGTTCAGGTAAAGGACCTCAATTCGGTGAAGGCCTATCGTCGAGAGGTCATGGAGGCGTTGCCGCTGCGTCCGGATTGGCACCGATACATGGTCGCAATTGCCGCCGCGCAGGGATTCATGATCGGCGAGGTGCCCGTTCCGCTCTACCCTCGCCACGCCGGACGCTCGAAGTTTGGCGTCTCGCGGATTCCGGTCGGCGTGCTCGACATGCTGTCTGTGTGGTTCGAGCTGCGGTTCGGGCAGAAGCCGTTGTTGCTCTTCGGCATGATCGGACTCGCGATCTTCTTCATCGGCGTGATCGCGGGACTGATCGCGTTCGGCCGCCTGCTGATGTACGGCGTCGGCCAGCGCTGGGTGTGGACGATCATCCAGACCTGCCTCGTGCTAGGCGGCGTCTTCTTCGCGATGGGCCTGCTGGGGGAGCAGATCGCTGGACAGCGCGCGCAGCTTCGCGAGCTGCAGCGACATCTCGACGAGCTGGGAGGGGACGTCGAGCGGCGACGCCGCGGGTGAGCCAACGTACGCCGCGGCGTGAAGGTCCTCTTTCTCACCCACGCATTCCCGCGGTCCGTCGATGACGTGGCGGGCTCGTTCATCCTGCGCCTCGCGGTCGCGCTCGCCGGGGAAGGGGTCGTGGCTACCGTGATCGCCCCCCACGCGCCGGGGCTGCCCGAACGCGATACGCTGCGAGGGATCACCGTGCGGCGGTTCCGGTACGCCTCCGAGCAGCACGAGACGCTTGCGTACGCGGGCACGATGGCCGAGCAGGTGCGCGCGTCGTGGGCGGCGCGCCTCGCTCTAGGCGGGCTCCTGGCCAGCGCCGTCGGCGCCGCGACGCGAACGGCGAAGGACGTGCGCCCGGAGCTCATACACGCGCACTGGTGGTTTCCGGGCGGCCTCGCGGCGATCGCGGCAACAGCGATTCGCCGGCTTCCGTTGGTGACGACTCTTCATGGCAGCGACGTACGATTCGCACACTCCGTCTCCGGAGCCCGCTTCGTATACCGGCAGGTCGCGGCGCGATCCCAAGTCGTGACGGCGGTGTCGACGTGGCTCGCGTCACAAGCCCACGCGCTCGCGCCTGCGAATGTACCGCCCCGCGTCGCCCCAATGCCTGTGGACGTCGAGCTGTTCTCCCCTGGCGGAACCCGCGAGCGAGACCGGCTCCTGTTCGTCGGCCGGCTCGCGGCTCAGAAGGGCGCCGACATGTTCCTGCGCGCGCTCGCCGAGCTGCCCGGCGGGATCTCGGCCGACGTGATCGGCGACGGCCCGGAGGGCGAACGTCTCCGGAAGCTCGCCGCGTCCCTCGACCTGACGCGTCGCGTGCGGTGGCACGCGTCCATGTCGCAGGCGGCCCTCGTCGACTTTTATCGTTCGGCGACCGCGCTCGTCGTGCCCTCCGTGGACGAGGGCCTCGGGCTCGTCGCTGTCGAGGCGCACCTATGCGAGACACCGGTGGTCTCTTTCGACTCGGGCGGACTACGAGACGTCGTCGTCGACGATGAAACCGGCGTCGTCGCCCGAGCGGTGAACGCTGGCGCACTTGCGCAGGCGCTGCACGACCTTTTCCGACGTGCTGATCGCGGTGCGTCGCTCGGACGCCTCGGCCGCGCGCGGGCGCTCGGGCGATTCGCGCCCGACGCGGTCGCCCGCCGCTACGCCGACATCTACCGGGAAGCAATCGGCCATTTCGACGACCGCAAAGGCTAAGGCGCTCCGCGCCGCGCAGCTCGTCATCGCGGCGGCCGTGATCTGGTTCGCGTATCGCGCGCTGCGGGGGAGCTGGGATGAGCTGCGACGCCAACCGCTGCCCGCCGATATCGGATGGGGCTGGGCCGCGGCATCGGCGGCGACTTTTCTGCTCGCCTACCTCGTGTTGATCCAAACCTGGCGCGCCATCCTGACGAGCTGGGACACCGGACTGCCGTTCCTCGCGGCGGCGCGTATCTGGATGGTGTCCAACCTCGGCCGCTACGTCCCCGGTAAGGTGTGGCAAATCGCGGCGATGGGCGTGCTCGCCCAGCGCGCGGGCGTTTCGCCACTCGCCGCTAGCGGGTCAGCCGTCCTCGGGACGGCGGTGAACATCGCCGCCGGGTTCCTCATCGTGATGGCGACGGGGTGGCGCCTGCTGGCAGTCCCGCACGCGGGCGCGCCTGCGGTCGCCGCGGGCATCGTATTGGCCGTAGCCGTCGCGCTTATCGCCGTACCGTGGGTGGCGCCGGGCGCAGTCCGCGTCGCCGAACGCGCAGCGGGAACGAGCCTGACGCTCAAGATGCCACCGCGCCGCGCGGTCATGTACGCGGTCGTCGGCAACATCATCGCGTGGATCTTCTATGGGATCGCCTTCCAGCTGCTGGCGCGCGCGATATGGGGCAGTGCCGGCGGCGGACTCTCGGCCTACGTGGCTGTCTACACGCTGTCGTATCTGGTCGGTTATCTTGTTCTTCCGGCGCCGGCGGGCGTCGGGTTCCGTGAGGCATCGATGATCACGCTGATGCCCGCGGCCGGGCTCGCGACCGCGGCGCAGTCGGCTGTGCTGGCCATCGCGTCGCGGCTCCTCCTGACCGTCCTCGATATCGCGCCCGGGCTGGCCTTTCTGGGACGGGATACGATTCGCAGGTGCTCTCGCGCGCCGTGACCCCTGCATGACTCGCCCCGTTGACCGCGACTCTCCCGCGGCACCCGTCCCGGTGCCGCGCTTCGCGACGGCGTGGGCGGCATTGATCTACGCTCTCGCGACCTTGATCCTCGCCTGGCCCGCGGTTGCCGGGAAGTTCCTCATTAACCCGAACAGCGATCAGTACCTAGCCGGCTACGCCTTTCGCGAGTTCGCGGCGAACTGGATACGAGCCGGCCACGGTGTGCCGCTGTGGAACCCATACCTGTTCGGCGGAATGCCGTACGTCGCCGCAATGCACGGCGACATCTTCTATCCGACGGCGCTGCTGCGACTCGCGCTGCCTACAGACGTGGCAATGACGTGGGGGCTGATTGTCCACGTCTTCCTTGCCGGTCTCTTCACGTTCGTCTTTCTGCGGGCGGCCGGTCTCGGATTCTTCGGCGCGCTGATCGGCGGGCTCGCTTACATGCTCGGCGGCAACGTGGCCGGCCTGGTGTCGCCGGGTCACGATGGAAAGTTGTTCGTGTCGGCGCTGCTGCCGCTTTCGCTCTTCCTATTGCTTCGTGGCGTTCGCGACGGTCGCGCTTGGGCGTGGGGCGCGCTTGCGCTTACGATCACGCTCGCAGTGCTGTCCCCGCATCCGCAGCTGTTGCAGTACCTCCTCCTGACGAGCGGCGCGTACGCGTTGTTCCTGGCGTTCAGTCGGGTCGAGCCAGGCGGGCGGTTGCCGCGCCGTTTGGCCTTTCGGCGGCTGGGCCTCGCCGCAGTCGCCGTCGCCGTCGGATTGCTCGGCGGGGCGATCCAGTATCTGCCGTTGGTCGAGTACACCCCGTGGTCGCCACGCGCCGGCGGCACGGATTGGGCCCATGCGACCTCGTACTCAATGCCCCCTGAGGAACTGTTCAATTTCTACCTGCCTCAGTTCTCGGGGATTCTGGGGCAATACTGGGGACGGAACGGCATTCATCTCCACAGTGAGTACATCGGCGCATCGGCCCTCGTGTTGGCCGGACTTGCGTCCGGGACCAAAGGCGCGAGGAGCCGGCAGTTCCTTTGGTTCTGGACCGGCGTCCTCATCGTCGCGGTGTTGTGGGCACTCGGAGGCCACACGCCGTTTTACAGGATCGTATACGCGCTGGTGCCAGGGACGAAGTTCTTTCGCGCGCCGAGCACGATGCTCTACGTGGTTTCGTTTAGCATTGCGGTGCTGGCAGGGCTTGGTGTCGATCGCGCACTGACGAGAGGGGGTGTGAGCCCGCGATACCTGGTCGCCTGGGTTGCGGCGGGGCTCGTCGTTGCCGCGTTGGCGACGAGCGGCGCGCTGACCAACGTCGCCACGACGCTGGCGATTCCACAGCTCGCCGATCGCGTGGAGCAGGGGGCGGGCGCACTCACTGTCGGAGCGTGGCGGTCGTTGGTCGCGGTCGTCGCGACCGTCGCTGTACTGCTCGCCATTGGGCGCGGACTAGTGTCGGCCCGCGCAGCCGGTTTCGCCCTGACCGCTATTATCGCGTTCGACTTATGGTCCGTCGAGCGACTCTACTGGCGGTTCTCGGCGCCCGGCGTGGTGCTGTTCAAGAGTGACCCCGCGGTGGACTATCTCAAGCGCCTCGACCAGCCCGCGCGGGTGGTAGCGCTCGCATTGGCGCCCTTCGCCGGGCACATCCGGGACCCGTATATCAGCGGTCCCGGCGACAGCCGCTCAACGGGCTTCATGATTCACCGCGTTCGCAACGTGGTCGGATACCATGGCAATCAGCTAGGACGCTACCAGGAGCTGACGGGATTCGAACTCGGTCCTTGGCCCGAGCGCGTTGCCAATCCGAATCTTCGCCGGCTGACGAACCTCCGATATCTGTACGCCAACGCGCCGCAAGCGCCGCTGCCGGGCATGAAGTTGGTCGTCGGGCCGGTCACGAACGTCGCGGGAAACATTGTCTACCTCTTCGAGTTCGACGAAGACAATCCCGCCGCCTGGATAGCTCCCATCGCGATCAAGGCGCCCGACGAGAACGTTCTCGCGACGGTCCTCGATCCGCGGTTCGACGTGCGCAGGGCCGCGCTCTTCGACACCGCTGCACCGGTGCCGGTGCAGCCGACCCCGCCTGCGACACTGCCGCCGATAAGCGACGTGAAGGTGCGCGCGACCCGTTACGAGCCTGGTCACATCTCGCTTGCGCTGGACCGGCCCGCGCCGGCTGGGTCGACCTTGATCGTCTCCGAGAACTACTACCCGGGATGGGCGGCGACCGTGGATGGGCGGCCGGCGCCTACGGGGCGCGTGCAATACGTGCTCACCGGGGTCGGACTGCCCGCCGGCGCACGATCGGTCGAGCTCACATTCCGCAGCGAGACGTACGAGCGCGGAAAGAGCATCACGTTCGCGGCTCTCGCCCTGTCGGCACTGATGCTCGCTGCCGGTGTGCTCGTAAGCGGGAGACGTAGTGGCTGAGCGCGCACTGGTGATCGTACCGACGTACAACGAGCGTGAGAACATCGCTCGGCTCATCGACACGGTCCTCGCGCAGGATCGCCGGCTCGAGGTCTTGGTCGTCGACGACGGATCTCCGGACGGCACGGGCGAGATCGTGGAGGGGCTTCGTCAGCTGAACCCGCGCGTTCATTTGCTGTCCCGGCCGCGCAAGATGGGTCTCGGGACGGCGTATATCGCGGGCTTCAAGTGGGCGCTGCAGCGGGGCTATGACTACGTCTTCGAGATGGACGCCGACTTCTCGCACGACCCCGCGCACCTGCCTGAGTTTCTACGGTCGATCCAGGACGCCGACCTCGTACTGGGGTCCAGGTATCGCGACGGCAAAGTGACCGTCGTCAATTGGCCCATCGGGCGGTTGCTCCTGAGCTATTACGCGAACGTGTACGCTCGCGCCGTGACCGGACTTCCGCTGTGGGACGCAACGGGAGGCTTCAAGTGCTTTCGCAGATCGGTCCTTCAAGCAATCGACCTCGATAGCGTTCGCTCCAACGGATACGCGTTCCAGATCGAGATGAGCATGCGGGCCTGGAAGCAGGGCTTCCGGCTCGCCGAAATACCGATCGTGTTCGTGGACCGGACCGAGGGTCAGAGCAAGATGTCCGGAACAATCGTCCGCGAAGCGATCTGGATGGTCTGGCGTCTGCGCTTCGCCGCGTTGCGCGGGCGCCTCGGCGCCCGCCCCGAGCAGCGGGAACTTTCAGGGGAGCGGGCATGATCCCGGCCGGTCGGACCTTCTACAAGATGAGCGGCTCTGGCAACGATTTCGTCGTCATCGATGCGCGTCAGGAGCCGGCCAATGGCCTCGACCGTCCGGAGACCGTCCGGGCCGTGTGCGCCCGCGGAACGGGCGTCGGGGCGGACGGAATCGTGTTCCTCGAGCCGTCGCGGACCGCGGCGCTCCGGATCCGCTACCTGAACAGCGACGGCTCGCTCGCCGCCCTTTGTGGCAACGCCACGCTGTGCTCGGCGCGCCTGGCGGTTGAGTTGGGCGGCGCCGATCGAGCCGGGTTCTCGATCGAGACTGACGCCGGCATCCTACCCGCCCGGTTTGCTGAGGGGTATCCGGAGATCGATCTGGAGCCGGTCTCCGAGGTCGTCGATGACGACCGCCGCGTGCGGCTGGAACGCGCGGAGCGAAGAGCCGGCTTCGTCCTCGCGGGCGTGCCGCACGTCGTCATTCAGGTCGACGACGTCGACGCCGTCGACGTCGTGGGGAGGGGCGGCCCGATACGGCGCGATGCGTCATTCCGGCAGGGAGCGAACGTGAACTTCGTCTCGCCACACAGGGACGGTCGGTGGCGGATGCGGACTTATGAGCGGGGCGTCGAGGCGGAGACCTTGGCTTGTGGCACTGGTGCGGTGGCCGCGGCGATCCTGCTCAATGCGTGGGGAGAAGCAGGCCCGGCTGTATCGATCGAGACGCGATCTGGACAGATGTTACGTGTCAGACTCGTCCGTAGCGGGTCCGGCTGGCGGCCGTCGCTCGCGGGGGGCGCGAGGATCGTGTATCGCGGGACGCTCGCGGAACTCTGAGCGGGGTCGGTCGACTCATCTCGGTCCGCGGCTTTGCCGGCGCCCCGGCGCGTGGCCGGTGTCGCTCCGACGCGCAAGTCGCAACCGGAGAACCGATTAGGCTGCGCTGGTCGGCGGATCAGACTCTCCGGGGGTGACCGTTTTCCACACTTTTCCACCGGCCGGGGTTTACATAATACTTCTTATACGTAGTTACGACGAGGCGGGCGGCCACCGCTTGAGGTCGGCATGTACCAATGGGTTCGCGCGCGTCAAGTCAAGCGCCCGGGCGGGCGCTGGATGTGATTAGTGCGTGGTGGGCGCAGGAGTGAACAGCCGCCTACGAACGGCGCGCCTGCTGCGCCTCCAGCTCACCCAGCCGCACCCGCGCTTCGGGGGCAACGCTCTCCGCCCACGAGGCCGAGGCCAGCTCCTCCCAAATTTTTCGCGCTTCGGCTGCCTTGCCCGCGGCCATCAACACCCGGGCCTTCCTCGCCATGTAGAACGCCCGCGCGCCGTCGAAGCGTGCCTGATCGGCAGCCCGCTGGTAGGACTCGGCCGCCTCCCTCAGCTTGCCGAGCTGCGCTTCGCCGTCCCCGATCAACGCGTGGACCTTCGCCAGAGACGCCTCGGCCGTGGCCTTGTCCAGCAGTCCTCGAAGCACGTCGATCCCCTTCTGGTACTCACCCTTGCCGTAGTGCAGCTCGGCCAACAGCAGCCCGGCTTCGACGCCGCTCCTTGTATTCCCGTACCGCCGAAGCACGTTCTGAAGGTCGTTCTGCGCGAGTGCGGCGTTCCCTTGAAACACGGCCTGCTTCGCCTGGAGCAAGCTTTGCTCGGCCCTTGCGCTCTTGATCTGGGCTGACCGCGTATAGAACCAGTAGCCTACTCCCGCCGCCCCTACCACCGCCGCCCCGGCCACGAGGTAGCGCGTCCGGATCCGGAACCAGTCGAGAAGGGTTTCCCCTTGGTTGACGGCGGCGCCCGTCGTACCGGGCAGCTTCGGAGCGGTCATGGGCGAGGTTGGCTTGGCTGTGGGATGGGCGCTTCGCGGCGAGCAGGTGCCCCTGGGGTGACTC
>JBHELH010000071.1:0-2576 GCA_046263215.1 Gemmatimonadaceae bacterium
GTCGTCATCCCACTCCTGGTCGGAGCCGTCGCGCTCTTCGCCGGGGGCGCGGCGATGGCGTATCTGCTCGTGCTGCCACTGACCCTCAGGTTCCTCCTGAGCTTCCAGGCGGGCTCGCTGGCGCCGATGATCACGGCCGCCGACTACTTCGGGTTCGCGACTACCATGGCACTTGCGCTCGGAGCGCTCTTCGAGCTCCCGATTCTCATCGTCGGCCTCACCGCGCTCGGCTTTGTCCGGCCGTGGATGCTCGCGCGGTGGCGCAGGCATGCCCTGGTGCTGTGCCTGGTGGTGGCGGCGGTGATCTCGCCGGGCGACTTCATCGGGACGACGCTCCTCATGGCCGGGCCGTTGTACGTCCTGTACGAGGTCAGCATCGGCCTCTCCGTCCTCGTCTATCGCCGGCGCGTCCGGCGCGAGGCGGCGATCGCAGGCGGGGGCTTCGGCGCGCCGGCGTGAGCCGCTCACTTGCGCTGGCCCTCGTCTCGGCGGCGCTGCTCGCGCCGTTGGCCGAAGTGCGCGCGCAGGCGCGACCCGACCCCGTGCGGCCGCGGCCGGGCGTACCGCGGGAGCGCCGGCCGGGGGCACGCGACACGTTGATCGCGCGGCGCGACTCAGCCGGCGCGCCCGGCGACACGACGGCGCCACGGGTCAAGTGGGCGGAGCCCGATTCCGTCGTCGAGGCACTGCTACGGCGCCAGGGATATGCCGTCACGCGGTATCAGGCCGATACCGTGACGTTCGACGCCAAGACGCGGACCCTCAGCCTCGACGCCCGGCGCAGCGGGGTCGCCGCGGTCCAGCGCGACTCGCAGCTCGTCGTTGCGGATACCGCGATCGTTTACAGCGAGCGGACGGGCGAGGCGGTCGCCCGCGGTAACCTGCTCTTCCGCGACCCGGGACGGAATGCGGCGGACGTCGTCGCGCGGGGCATGGCGACGTACAACCTGCGGGACCGCTCCGCGCGCGTGACCGGCGGCCGCACCGCCGTGCAGAGCGGGGAAACCTGGTTCATCTCGACAGACATCCTGGCGATGATCCAGCAGGCCGCCGACTCGGCGAACGGGACGCCGACTTTCTACGGCCTGCGCGGGAAGCTGACGAGCTGCGACGACACGCTCCACGGGCCGCACTACCACTTTCACTTCCGGGAGATCAAGCGGCGCGGAAGCTTCATGGTAGCGCGCCCGGCTATCCTCTACATCGCCGACATCCCGGTCTTCTGGCTGCCGTTCATTTTCCAGGACCTGCGCACCGGGCGGCGGAGCGGCGTCCTCACGCCGCGCTTCGGCGTCAGCGACATCGTTCGCAACAGCCCGAGCTACCGCCGGAACATAGAAAACATCGGTTATTACTGGGCGATCAACGATTACATGGACGCGGAGTTCTCGTTCGACTGGCGGAGCGGCACGGGCGGCCGGGCGGGGGACGCGGACCCCGGCTGGATGCGCTTCAACGGGCAATGGCAGTACAACTGGCTGTCGCGGTTCCTGTCCGGCTCGATCGCGTCCAGCTACACGACGCAGAACGACGGGAACACGAACCTCGCCGTGAGCTGGGCGCACCGTCAGTCGTTTTCCCGCGAGCGGAACGTCACGGCCAACCTCAACTACGTGAGCAGCACGCGGCTCCAGCGTCAGAACACGTTCAACCCGTATTCCGTTCTCGCGACGATCCGTTCGCAGGTGAACTACGCGGATCGGCTCGGGCCGGCGTCGCTGCAGCTCGGCGGCTCGCGCACGCAGTACCCGGGGCGGGAGCAGGTCGAGCAGACGCTCCCCACGCTGAGCCTCACGTCGGCGCCGATCAATCTCGCCCGTTGGCTCATCTGGACCCCCAGCTTCCAGTACAGCGACCAGCGAACGCTCAACATCGATCAGCCGTCCTTGCTCGGGGCGCTGGTGCGTCTCGACGATCAGGGGAACGTCATAAGGGACACGCAGGGCAACGCCGTACGGGACACGCTGCGCAAGGATGCGCGCATCACGACGGCGTCCTTCGAGACGCCGCTCCAGATCTTCGGCTACGACCTGCGCAACTCCTTCCGGTTCAGTGACCGGGAAGAAGACTTCCCGCAGGAGCTCAAGATCGTCGACGTGCAAGACACCTCGAAAAAGAGCACGCGGATCTTCGCGAAGACCTTTCGGACCGAGGTGGATTGGACCCCGAGCTTTGCCCTGCCAGCGTTCTTCCAGGGCCGCTGGAATCTGTCGCCGAGCGTCTCGTTCCAGAACGTGTACGGCACCGCGTTCCTGATCCGCAGCGAGCTCTCGAACGGCAAGTTCGTGCGCCAGTCGAAGCGGCCGACGTTCGGGCTCGGGGCGTCCCCGACGTTCTACGGCCTGCTGCCGGGCTTCGGCCGGTTCAGCCGCCTGCGGCACGCCA
Source organism: Gemmatimonadaceae bacterium (assembly GCA_046263215.1). GTDB lineage: Bacteria > Gemmatimonadota > Gemmatimonadetes > Gemmatimonadales > Gemmatimonadaceae > JBHELH01. Next base: position 2,386 of record JBHELH010000071.1, read on the forward strand.
TCTCGCCAACGCTGTCGTATTCCTTCGCGCCGAAGGCGGACGTCAGCGACGAGTTCCTCGCTGCGGTCGGCGAGTCTCGCGAGCACTGGCTCGGCAACCTCGCGCAAAACGCCCTGAGCTTTGGGCTGAACCAGAACATCGAGGCGAAGATCCGCTCGGGGACGGATACGAACCCCGACGCTGCGCGGAAG
>JBHELH010000072.1:0-5584 GCA_046263215.1 Gemmatimonadaceae bacterium
GTCGTCGAGGCGGTGATGAACGTCATGCGCTTCTGGCTGCGCATGGGCGTCGACGGGCTGCGGCTCGACGCGGTGCCGTACCTCATCGAGCGCGAGGGGACGAACTGCGAGAACCTCCCCGAGACGCACACCGTCCTCAAGCAGCTCCGCCGCGCGATGGACGAGGAGTTCGAGAACCGGATCTTCCTCGCCGAGGCGAACCAGTGGCCGCCCGACGTGCGCCCGTACTTCGGCGACTCGGACGAATGCCACATGGCGTTCCACTTCCCGGTCATGCCGCGGATGTACATGGCGCTGCGCAGGGAGGACCGGACGCCGATCGTCGAGATCATGAAGCGGACGCCGACGATCCCCGACGACTGCCAGTGGGCGATCTTCCTCCGGAACCATGACGAGCTGACGCTCGAGATGGTGACCGACGAGGAGCGCGACTACATGTACAACGAGTACGCGAAGGAGCGGCGGATGCGCATCAACGTCGGCATCCGCCGGCGGCTCGCGCCGCTGCTGGATAACGGCCGCCGGCAGATCGAGATGATGAACGCGCTCCTCATGTCGCTCCCCGGCACGCCGATCATCTACTACGGCGACGAGATCGGCATGGGCGACAACGTCTACCTGGGCGACCGTAACGGCGTGCGCACGCCGATGCAGTGGAGCGCCGATCGCAACGCCGGTTTCTCCGAAGCGGACAGCGCTGCCGTCTTCGCGCCCGTGATCGTCGATCCACCGTACGGGTATCAGGGGATCAACGTCGCGGCGCAGGAGCGCACGGCGACGTCGCTGCTGCGGTGGATGCGGCGGCTGATCGCGGTGCGCAAGCAGTACAAGGCGTTCGGGCGCGGCACGTGGGAGCCGCTCGACCCGCACAACCGTCGCGTGCTCGTCTTCCTCCGCCGCTACGCGGACGAGACGATCCTCTGCGTGAACAACCTGTCGCGGTACGCGCAATACGTCGAGCTGGACCTTGGCGACTTCAAGGGCTGCGTGCCGGTGGAGCTGTACAGCATGAATCCGTTCCCGAAGATCGGCGACCTCCCATACCTGCTCACACTCGGGCCGCACATGTTCGTCTGGTTCAGGATCGTTCGACCCGAGGACGTGGCGGCGGGTCGGGGGAGCTGATGACACGCGTCTCTTCCACGGCCGCCGACGCGGCCGCCGGACTGCCGACGCTCCGCGTCGAAGGGACGTTGCGCGACGCACTCGCGCCGGACGTGCTCGCGCAGCTCACGACGGAGGACCTCACGCGCTTCCTCGGTGGGAGGCGTTGGTTCGGCGCGAAGGGCGGCGCACCGCGCTCGGCCCGGATCGCGAGCGTCGTTCCGATCGCGTGGGACGACGGCTCGTTCGCGATCGCCCGCGTCGAGGTGGAGACCGAGGCGGGGGTGCGCCAGCGCTACCAGCTCCCGCTCGCGGTGCGGGAGCGCGGCGCTCCGACCGCCGTGCTCGCGCAGATCGAGTCGGCGCACGGCGACGGACTACTTTTCGACGCGGTGGAGGACGCGGCGTTCCGGCGGCACCTCGCGGACGCATTTGCGCGAGGGGCGAGGTTCGAGGTTCGCGGTTCGAGTTGGGTTGTCGAGCCGATAGGGAAGCGCGCTCTCGTCGTGCCGCTCGAGGCGCCGATCGAGCTCGGGACGGCGGAGCAGAGCAACACGTCCATCCGCTTCGCCGACGAGGGGATCGTCAAGCTCTTTCGGAAGCTCGAGCCGGGACAGAACCCGGACGTCGAGATCAGCAGCTTTCTCACCACGCGCGCCAACTTTCCCTACACACCCGCGCTGTTCGGCGTCGCGCGCTTCGAGGACCGCGACGCGCGCAGCGGGAAGACGGAGACGACGCTGAGCGCGATGCTGCAGGAGTACTTGCCGGGGTCGGTAGATGCGTGGAGTTACGTGACGAAGAGGGGGGAGGAGGGAGGTGGGAGGGGGGAGAACGCCAGGCGTTCTCCCACCTCCGACCTCCCACCTCCCAGCTTCGCCAGCGATGCTCGCCGCCTCGGCGAGATCACACGCGCGTTACACGAGGCGCTCGCGTCCGCGGGCCCGGAGGACCCTGACTTCGTGCCCCAGCCGGCGACGTCGTCCGACGTCGGGGAATGGGCGGGGGCGACGGAGGAGCAGGTCGGCGACGCGCTCGCGCTCCTGGAACGGCAGCTCGAGGCGGGTCGGCTGCCGAAGGAATACGTCGCCGAGGCGCGCGCACTGGCGAAGCGGCGAGAGGAGGCGCTGCATCGCGTCCGCGAGCTCGCGCAGGCGGTACGCGGCGACGCGGGGTTGAAGATTCGCCACCACGGCGACTACCACCTCGGGCAGGTCCTGCGCACCGCGGTGGGGGACTTCATGATCATCGACTTCGAGGGCGAGCCGGCGCGGTCGCTCGCCGAGCGCCGGCGCAAGCACAGCGCGCTGCGCGACGTCGCGGGGATGCTGCGGTCGTTCGCATACGCCGGCGCGACCATCGCCGGCGGCGGCTCGGATGTCTGGGAGCGGGAGGCGCGGGAGGCGTTCCTGACGGGGTACCTGGAGAGCGGCGATCAGCCGGCTTCCTTCCTCCCGAACAACCCCGACAATGTTCAGCGTCTCATCGCGCTGTTCGAGACGGAGAAGGTGTTCTACGAGCTTGCGTATGAGTTGAATAACCGGCCGGATTGGGTCTGGATCCCGATGCGGGCGCTGGAAGTGCGCGGATGACAGGGGAGAGTGGGCTCGCTTCGCTCGCTCCTGCGGGATGACAATGACGGTCGCCGCTTCCCGGGCGGCGCTCCCACGCGACAGGACCGCCTACGGTGCGCCGGCGTACCGAGCTTCTGATAGCTGATAGCTGATAGCTGATAGCTTCGCGGGCGAAGCCCGCGACCGATAGCTGATAGCGGCCGCGCGCGTTCCGCGCGCGGCCTACTTGTTGCGCTTGCGCGTGATCCCCATCCTGCACCTCCCGCGCATGCGATCGTCGAATTCAGACAACGACACCTGGTCTCTCGACCGAGGGGCCACGGTGCTCCCGGACGGCTCGGTCCGCTTCGCGGTCTGGGCGCCCAATGCCCGACGCGTCGCGGTGCGCGTGCTCAGCGGCAGCGCGGCGGGGGAGCACGAGCTCACGAAGGTCGGTGAGTCTGGTGTCTACGAGGGCGTCGTGCGACAGGTCGGCGCCGACGCGGATTACAAGTACGTCCTCGGCGGCGAGCGTGAGACGCGGGAGCTGCCGGACCCGGTGAGCCGCTGGCAGCCGCAGGGGGTGCACGGTCCGTCGCGCGTCGTCGATCCCGGCGCGTTCCGGTGGACGGACGGGCAGTGGCGCGGCATCGCGATGGCGAACTACATCATCTACGAGCTCCACGTCGGGACGTTCACGACGGCGGGGACGTTCGACGCCGTAATCGCGGACCTGCCGCGCCTTCGTGAGCTAGGCGTGACGGCGATCGAGATCATGCCCGTCGCCGAGTTCCCCGGCGGCCGGAACTGGGGCTATGACGGCGCGCACCTCTACGCCGTCGAGAACACGTACGGCGGGCCGGACGGCTTGAAGCAGCTGGTCAACGCCGCGCACGAGGCTGGCCTCGCGGTCGTGCTCGACGTCGTCTACAACCACCTCGGGCCCGAGGGGAACTATCTCGACGCGTTCGGTCCGTACTTCACCGAGCGGTACCGCACGCCATGGGGGCGCGCAGTAAACTACGACGGCGCCGGAAGCGACGAAGTCCGGCGTCTCGTGATCGACAACGCTCTGTACTGGGTGACCGAGTACCACGTCGACGGGCTGCGGCTCGACGCGGTGCACGGCATCTTCGACTTCGGCGCGCTACACGTGCTTCAGGAGTTGGCGGACGCCGTGCACCGGCAAGCGGCGCGACTCGGCCGCACCGTCGTCGTCATTGGCGAGAGCGATCTCAACGACCCGAAGCTGATTCGCACGCCTGCGGAGGGCGGGTACGGGCTCGACGCGCAGTGGAGCGACGACTTCCACCACGCGATACACGCCGCGCTCACCGGCGAGCGCTCGGGCTACTACGCGGACTTCGGCGGCGTGGACATGATCGCCGCGGCGCTGCGCGAGCCCTTCGTCTACGCACTGCGGTACGCGCCGTCCCGTCAGCGCCGCCACGGCGCGCCGTCGACGGGCATCCCGCGAGAACGGTTCGTCGTCGCGATCCAGAATCACGACCAGGTCGGCAACCGCGCCGCAGGCGATCGGCTGTCGACGCTCGTGTCGCCGGAGCAGCTCAAGCTCGCCGCCGCTCTCCTCTTCCTGTCGCCGTACGTGCCGCTCTTGTTCATGGGGGAGGAGTACGGGGAGACCAACCCGTTCCTGTACTTCATCAGCCACGGAGACCAGGAGCTCGTCGAGTCGGTGCGCAACGGTCGCCGCGAGGAGTTCGCCGCCTTCGGCTGGGGCGACGCCGTGCCCGACCCGGCAGCCGAGTCGACGTTCGCCAACTCGAAGCTGGACCGGACGAAGCTGGACGATCCGCGACACGCGGAGATCTACGCGCTGTATCGGGATTTGATCGCGCTGCGGAAGAGGTCGAAGGTCCAGCCGAGAAGTTCCCAGTTCCAAGTTCCCAGTTCCGGGAGCGGCGGCGCGGAGTCACAGGTGACGTGTCGGGATGACGTGATCACCATTGGGCGACCGACTGGCGACGGGCGGCGCATGCTGGCGGTATTCAACTGCTCGGATCGCGAGCAGGAGGTTCCGCTTCCGAGCGGACCGTGGCGGCTCGTGCTGTCGACCCACGACGCGAAGTACCGCGGTCGAGTCGCCGCGGAGGTGCCGGCGGCAGTTGGTGCGGTCGGTTCGTCCGGCACGGGTCGGCTCCGGACGTCTGGCGACGCGTGGAAGAGTGACCCAGGAACTGGGAACTCGGAACTAGGAACTAGGACGCCCGACCCAGGATCCCGCGCCGCGCACCGCGCACCTCCCTGGACCGCAGCCATCTACACATCGGAGACCCACTAATGCGCGTCTGGCCCGGCCGCCCGTACCCCGCGGGCGCGACGTGGGACGGCGAGGGCGTCAACTTCGCCATCTTCTCGGAGAACGCCACCGGCGTCGAGCTCTGTCTGTTCGACGGGCCCGACGACGGCGTCGAGAGCGCGAAGATCCAGATGAAGGAGCGTACCGACCAGGTGTGGCACTGCTACCTGCCGGACATCAGGCCGGGGCAGTACTACGGCTACCGCATCCACGGACCGTACGACCCCGGGCAGGGGCACCGCTTCAACCCCGCGAAGCTCCTCATCGACCCGTACGCGAAGGCGATCACCGGCGCGATCAAATGGAGCAACGCGCTCTTCGCCTACAACGTGGGCGGACCGAAGGAGGACCTCGAGCCGACGACCGACAACGACGCGGGCGGCATCCCGAAATCGGTCGTCATCGACTCCGCGTTCACGTGGGACGGCGACAAGTAACTCAACGTCCCCTGGAACCGCACGATCCTCTACGAGTGCCACGTGAAGGGGATGACGATGCTGCACCCCGACGTCCCCGAGCATCTGCGCGGCACCTACCTCGGGCTGTGCTCCGACCCGATGGTCGAGCACTTCCTCGCACTCGGCGTCACTGCGCTCGAGCTGCTGCC
>JBHELH010000073.1:0-3808 GCA_046263215.1 Gemmatimonadaceae bacterium
ACGCCGGGTAGCGCCCGGAGCCGCGCGTGCAGATCCTCGAAGAGCTGGTTGCCGCGCTCCTGCGTCTCGTAGCGCGCGTCGGGCAGGTCGATCCGGAACGTCAGCAGGCGGCTCGCGTCGAAGCCGAGCTCGACGCGCTGCAGGTGGTAAAGGCTGCGGATGAGCAGGCCGGCGCCGATGAGGAGGACGACCGCGAGCGCGGCCTGCGCGGCGACGAGCGCCGTGCGAGTGCGGTACCGCGTGCGTCCGCCGGTCGACCCGCGCCCCGCGTCCTGGAGCGCGGCGCGCAGGTCGGCGCCCGAACCGGCGAGGGCCGGCCCGACGCCGAAGAGGAGGGCGGTCAGGAGCGCGGTGCCCAGCGTGACCAACAGCACAGTGGCATCGAGCGATCGCGCCGGATACGCGGTGGAGAACTCCGGGCCCGCGGCGGCGAGGAGCGCGTGTGATGCCCAATGCGCGACGACGAACCCCAGTGCGCCGCCGGCGAGGGCGAGCACTGTGCTCTCGGTGAGGAGCTGGCGGACAATCCGCCCCCGCCCCGCGCCGAGCGCGCCCCGAATCCCGAGCTCCTGCCGGCGCGCCATCGTGCGCGTCAAGAGGAGGCCGCCGACGTTCGCGCAGGCGATGAGCAGGACCATCGCCGCCGCGCCCGTGAGAACGAGAAGCGGCGTGCGCACGTCACCGACCAGCGACTCGCGGACCGACACCAGCTCGACCGAGAAGCCCGTGTTGGACGCCGGGTACTCGAGCTCGAGCCGGCGCGCGATCCCGGTGAGATCCGACGTCGCGTGCTCGACCGTCGCCTCGGCATGGAGCCGGCCGATTACGCCCAGCCAGCGGAACTTGCGCGCGCGATTCGCGTCGGCGAGCACGCTACTCAGGTCGAGTGGAGCCCAGACGTCGACGCTGGGGTTTTCGATGAAGAAACCGGGCCGCATCACGCCGACCACGGTGCGCGGCCGGTCGTTCAGCGCGATCGTCCGGCCGACGATGCCCGAATCGCCCCCGAACGTCTCCTGCCATGCGCGGTGGCTGAGGACGACGACCGCCGGCGCGCTGGGCCGGTCCTCGCCCGGCTTGAACGTGCGGCCGAGAAGCGGGCGCGCCCCCAGCACGTCGAACATGTTCGGCGAGATGCGCATCCCGTTGAGCATGACGGGATCGGAGCGCCCGGCGTACGAGTAGCTTGCCTGACCGAACGCCGCGAGTCCGGTCAGCGTCCGCTGTGCCGTGCGCAAGTCGACAAAGTCGCCGGCGGCGATTTGGCCGCTCCGACGCGGGTGGTTGGCGTTGCGTCCGTAAATCCGCACCACCTGGTCGGGGTTCGCGTAGGGCAGGCGGGCGAGCAGTGTCCGCTCGACCACGGAGTACATCGCTGTCGTCGCGCCGATCCCGAGGGCGAGGGTGACGAGCGCGATCGCCGTGAAGCCGGGGCTGCGGCGGAGGGCCCGCCAGCCGTGCGTCAGGTCCTGTCGGAGATCGTCAAGCCATTCCGTGCGGCGTGTCATGCGCTCACCCCCGGCGTCGAGGTCGATGCAATAGCGGCGAGTGTACTCGACGTCGCCGAACTCGCGCCGCGCCTCGCGCCGCGCGTCCTCGGGCGACAGTCCGTGCGCCGCCACCAGCTCGGCGGCGCGCATGTCGAGGTGGAACGCCAGCTCCTCGTCGAGATCGCGACGGATCTGCGACGGTGTCCGCCACGGCAGGCGGAAGAGGCGTCGTCGCACGGAGCGCGGCGGGCTAGGCGGCTCCGGGCCGCGGCGCGTCGAGCACCGCGGCGACGGCCGCCGCATAGCTGCGCCACGTGCTCGACTCGTTGCGCAGGACCTTCCGTCCCTCGGGCGTGATCGCGTAGTACTTGGCGCGCCGGTTGTTCTCCGAGACGCCCCATTCCGGAGTGACGAGCTTCCGCCGCTCGAGCCGGTGCAGCGCCTGGTACAACGCCGCCCCCTCGACCTCGATCGCGCCGGCGCTCCGGTTGCTGATCCAGCCCGAGATGGCGTAGCCGTGCATCGGCTGCCAGGAGAGCGTCTTGAGGATCAGGATGTCGACGGTGCCGTGAAGTACCGAGGAACTAGGCAAGGCTCCGCTCCACTCACGAGGTGACCGGTCACGAGGTGAGGGGAAGATGCCGTGGTAAGGCTGGTTGTGTCAATAGTTGGCTATCGGTCGTCGCCTGCGGCGGCGAAGCTATCGGCTATCAGCTATCAGCTATCAGCTATCCGTAGCACGGACGGCGGCCCTGCGGGCCGCTCATAGGGCTCGGACGTGCCACGGCCCACCAGATGCAGCAAAGCCCGGCGCGCAGCGCCGGGCAGTCTCAAGTACTGATAGCTGATAGCTGATAGCGTGCGGGCGAAGCCCGCACCGATAGCTGATAGCTGATAGCTGATAGCGTTCTTACCGATAGCGCGGGCGAAGTCGCGCCGTCTTAGACCATCCGCCTCGCAATCCCTCCCGCGACCGGCAGCTCCAACTCCTCCCGCTGGTACGCGCGCCACATCAGCAGAAGCCAGAAGACGAAGGTGCCGAGCGCCAGGCCGGTGGTCAGTATGAACACGGCGAGCCGGCCGATGACCGGCGTGAGCACCAGGATGCGGCTCAGCATCGACACGGCGATGCTGACGACGATCAGGATGACGCTGATCGCGACCGACTGCGCGGCGTGGAAGCGGACGAACCGGTTCTCCTTCTCGAGCACGAGAAAGAGGGCCCCGGTGATTAGTCCGAGGATGTACGAGAGCGCCGCCGCCACGTTGGGCTCGACCCCCGTGCTAGTGCTCGTGCTGTAGTTCGGCCCATCGCGCTTGGCGCCGCGGGCGTTCTTGGGACTGGTCATCGGATCCTCCTCGTGGCTACATGCCTCCTGCTCTGAGACGAATGGCGGGAAGGCGGGGCAAAACTTTATGCTGCGAGCGTAGCCGTCGTCCGAGGAGATGATGATCGGCCACTTCGACTTCCTCCCGAACCCGCGCCCCGGCCGCGCCTCGTCTCGGGAGTAGCACCCATTCGAAACGACAAAGCCCGGCCCGCGTACGCGGGCCGGGCCGTCCAAACTACTGATAGCGGATAGCTGATAGCTGATAGCGTTTCCCGTTTGAGCGCAACGCGCTCAAACGGGAAACAGCATTTCTCTGTACTTCGGCAACGGCCACAGATCGTCCGACACCACCAGCTCCAGCGCGTCGCTGCACCGCCGCACCTCGGCCATCCGGTCCGCGCCCTCCGACGTCAGGAACTGCGCGAGCTTCTCCACGTGCTCGTGCATCCCGTCGGCCTTCTCGATCACCTTTAAGAGCTGCGAGCGCCCGGCTTCCAGCTGGCTGATCAGCTCACCGATGCGGTTTGCCGCGTCCACCTGCGGGATGACCTTGATGCCCGCCGCCTTCGCGTTCGCCGCCGCCTGACCGAGCTGCCCCGCGTACTCGTACGCCGCGGGCAGCACGAGCGTGTCGACCATCTCGCGCAGTGTATACAGCTCGATCATCATGTCTTTGACGTAGCGCTCGAGCCGCACGTGGTAGCGCGAATCGATCTCTTCCTCGCTGAGGATCCCGAGCGACGTCAGAAGCTTGCGCGACTGCGGCGTCACGAGCTGGGCGAGCGACTCCGGCGTCCGGCGGAGATTCAGTAGCCCGCGCTTCTCCGCCTCCTTGACCCACTCCTCCGCATAGTTGTTCCCCTCGAAGCGGACGGGCGTGGACTCCTTGAACGCCTTCCGCACGACCTTCAGCACCGCGTCGTCGACCTTGGGCGTCTTTTTCAGCTCCTCGCGGAGCTCAGCGGCGAGGTCGCCGCACGCTTCGGC
>JBHELH010000074.1:0-2584 GCA_046263215.1 Gemmatimonadaceae bacterium
TCTGGAGCTACCACGACGCGCAAGACGTCACGGCCGAGGTCTTCGCGCGAGCGTGGCGCTCATGGCCCAGTTACAACCCGAGGCGTGGCGGCGTCGCGCCGTGGCTCTTCCGGATCGCGCAGCGTACGGTCGTCGACTGGCTGCGCCGCCACATCGACGAGCTGCCGAGCGGCGGACCATCGTTCGATCCCGGCGTCGCGTCCGTCTCCGACACGCTCGAGGCGGTTCTCCTCGATCAGGACGTTCTCGTCCGGCTTGGGTGGGCGCTGGCCGAGCTGAACGAGCGCGACCGCAACTGCGTCGCGCTCCGGTTCGCCGGCGGGCTCAAGATCGCCGAGGTCGCCGAGGTTCTCGGGATGTCGACCGCGGCCGCGAAGATGGCGCTGTCGCGTGCGCTCACGCGCCTCGCCGACTCGATGGCGCGGCTCGAGGAGCGGGAGAGCGAGGCGCCGGAGCCGGTTGCCCTCTCCGACGTGATCGAGGAGCTCGTCGTCGAGGGACAGCCAGCTCTCTCCTCGCAAAGGCTGCAGGAGCTCATCGTCCACCTCTCGGCGGCGCACCAGCCCGCCCTGCCGCCCGAGCTACCCGGCCGGGTGGCCGACTGCGTCGCGTGCGTGGGACGGGCAAGCAAGCGCGACGACGTCGACCCCGTCCTGACGGCGACGGCAGGTTGGCGGGCGCGCCTCGGCGACCGCCTCGGGCTTGCTGCGTTCGCGGGTCTCTCCTGGACGGCCCTTGCACCGATCTGCCTCGCTTGCACGGTGCCGATCATGCTCGCCCCGTTGCTCGCGCTCGGGCTCGGCTTGACCGTCAGCTTCGGGCTGCACCTGATCGCCCTCGCCACCGCGCCGCTCGTGTTCTTCGTCCTGTGGAGGCACTTCCGCCGCCACCGAGACCGCCTGGCGATTCACGTCGCGGCTGCCGGCGCGCTGCTGCTCACCGTTCACCTCGCGATCCACCTCGTCCCCGGGGGCGAGGAACAGGCGCCCGTCGCCTTCACGATCTCCGACCAGGTTGGAACGGCCCTCCTCGTCGCCGGCGCGTTCTTCGACTGGCGGGCGATGCGCCGTTGGATCACGGCCCAGCGGGGCCGACTCGAAGCGCTCGCGGCGACAGCGCCGGCAGCAGGGGCTGTCTAGTGCACATGCAACGGCTTCTCTTCGGGCCGACCGTGCTCCTCGTCGCATCCATGGTTCATCCGCCCCACGGCATCGACGCCGACTCGTGGTTTGCGGCCGCTTCGGCTGGGAGCGTCCGCTTCTATCTCGTTCACCTGCTGTTCCTCGCGGCGGCCGTCGCCGTCATTCCTGCCGCCGAAGTGATGGCTGACATCCTGAGGGCCGCCGGCGTGCGCCGGAACCGCGCGGCCGCGACGCTGACGTCCGTCGGCGCGCTCGGGATCGCAGCCTTCGTCGGCACAGACCTCTTCGTCTGGCGGATGGCGCACGGTGTCGCCAATCGCTCCGAGATGCTCGTCTTCCTCCGCGACGCGGCGAGCAGCCCGGCCGTGGTCGGCCCCATGGCGGTGCTCATGGGTGCGGTCGCGCTCGGCGCCGCGCTCTTCGCGATCCAGCTCTGGCGCGCGAAGGCGATCGGCGTCGCGCCCGCAGCGATGGTCGTGGTGGGGCCGCTCCTTTTCGGCGTGCTCCCGGTGAAGGCGGTGTCGGTCGCCGGGGCGGTATCCCTTGTCGTCGGGCTCGCGGCCGTCGCTCGCGCGACCGGCGCGCAGAAGCCGAGCGCCGCGGAAGCGCCCTCATGGGGCCGGGCCAGACGTACGCGCGAAAGCCAACGGATCTTGTCCGCCCGCGTCGCGACGAAGGGGGTCGAATGAACGACACGCAGTCGGAGCGGCTCGGTGCGGCGAGCGGGATTGTCTTCGACAAGCAGTCATGGGAGCGAGTCGGAGCAGCGACAGGGATCGGGTTCGTCGTCCTGATCGTGGCGGCGATGTTCTTCGGGAGTCCTCCCGACTTCGGTGCCTCCGCGGACGAGGTATCCCGCTATTACCGGGAGGACCAGCGCTCGATCCAGACCTCTGCGCTCGTCTTCACCGCCGCGCTCGCCTTTCTGCTCTGGTTTCTCGGCACGCTCCATAGCGCGCTCACGGATGCGGAGCCGAACGGGGCGAGCCTTGCGACGATCGGCTTCGGTGGCGGCCTCGTCGCGGTCGCGCTCCTCGTTGTCAGCCTCTCGCTCGTCGTCGGCGCGGCGTTCCGGCCCGAGGAGACCCCGCCTGAGCTGACGCGGGCAATCGACGATCTCAGCTTCCTCGTCCTCGCATCCGGCGCCTGCTCGCTTCTCGTCTTCTTCGCGGCGACCGGCGCCGCCATTCTTCGGACGGGCGCCCTCCCGCGCTGGCTCGGCGCGCTCGCGGCGCTTGTCGCCGTCCTGCAGGCGCTTGGCGCGGGCGCCGTCTTCGAGGACAGCGGACCCTTCGCGGCCGATGGCGTCTTCGGCTATGCCGCATTCTTCAGCTTCCTCGCGTGGATCCTCGTTGCGAGCGTCGTGCTCGCTGTGGGGAAGCGCGCTTCACCCACGCACACGCGGCTTCGTGAACCGGGGGGCGCGGCGCTGTGATCGACGC
>JBHELH010000075.1:0-4483 GCA_046263215.1 Gemmatimonadaceae bacterium
CGGCGGCAGCGTGAGCCGCGGCGGCGGGGCGAGCGTCGGCGGCTTCGTGAGGTCCGCGACTGCCATCGGCGAGGTCGTCACCGCCGGGACCGGCTTCGCCACGATCACAGTTGGGCCACAGGCGGTAGCGGTGGCGAGCAGTAACGTACTCAGCGTGAGGCGGTGCGTGGTCGTAATCGTCACGGCGTCGTCCTCATCGTGTCCACCTTGACCATCAGGCTCGTCTTCCCCTCCGGCACGACCGTGAGGATGACTTTCGAGGCGCCGACGTACGTCCGCGCGACACGCTGCACGTCGGCCGCCGTCGCCCGGTCGTAGCGAGCCGCGTCCTCTTGCACGTAGTCGGGTGTGCCGGCGAAGTAGTTGTAGGAGCTGAGCTGCATTGCCTTCCCGAGGACGCTCGCCAGGTCGTCGAGGAAGCGCGCGCGGAAGGTGTTCTGCGCGCGCGCGAGCTCGCGGTCAGTCACCCCGTCGCGGATGAGTCGCCCGATCTCCTCGTCGACCATGCGCATGACCTTCGACGGATCCTGCCCGGGGCGTGGGGTGACCTCGACCCGGAAGAAACCGTCGAGCCGCGGGCTGCTCTGCCACGCCGTGACGTCCTGCGCGACCTGCGCCTCGTAGACGAGACGCTTGTAGAGCCGCGAGTTCTTGTCGCCGGCGAGCACGTAGGCGAGGAGGTCGAGCGGCGCGTCGTCGGGATGATAGAGACGGACCGTCGGCCAGGTGTAATAGACGCGCGGGAGCTGCACCCGGTCCTCGAGTACGAGCGCGGTATCACGCGGAAGGATGACGCGCCCGGCGCCCGGGCGCGGCGGCACCTCCGGCCCGCGAGGAATGCCACCGAAGTACCGCTGCACCCAGACCCGCACCGAATCGCGCTGGAAGTCACCGGCGATCGCGAGTGATGCGTTGTTCGGCGCGTAATACGTGCGGAAAAACCTTCTGACGTCGTCGAGGCTCGCCGCCGTGAGGTCGGCCATCGAGCCGATCGTCGGCCAGGAGTAGGGATGGCCGGGGGGGTACAGCGCGGCAAGGATCGTCTCGCTCGCGCGGCCGTAGGGTCTGTTGTCGGTCCGCTCGCGCCGCTCGTTCTTCACGACGTCGCGCTGCAGGTCGAGCTTCGCCTGATCCAAGGTCGGCAGCAGCCGCCCCATACGATCCGCTTCGAGCCAGAGGGCGAGTGGGAGCGCGTTCGAAGGGAGGATCTCCCAGTAATTCGTCCGGTCGGTGTTCGTCGAGCCGTTGCTGTTGCCGCCGGCCGCCTCGAGCCACTGGTCGAACGCGGCGACAGGGACATTCTCCGAGCCCATGAACATCACATGCTCGAAGAGGTGCGCAAAGCCGGTGCGTCCCTTCTGCTCGTCGCCGGAGCCGACCTTGTAGAACATCTCGACCGCGACGAGCGGCACCGAATGGTCCTGGTGGAGGATGACCTCGAGCCCGTTGGCGAGGGTGTACTTCTCGAACTGGATCTTCGGAACACCCTGTGCGTCCGCCGGCACCGCAGACGCGGCAGCGACGGCGGCCGCGATCAGGACCGGAAGCGCTGCGAATGGGCGCGGTCTCACGAGCGCGGCCTCTCCATGACGAGAACGAACGGGATTTTGAGGGACTCGGTTATATAGTACCGCCACGTCTCCCCGGTGTTGGCGGAAATCGGACTCGTGCGCGTAGGAGAAGTGTAAGGGACGAGCCCGAATCGGCGCGCGAGGATGTCGAGCCGCAACATGTGGAAGGGGTCACTGACGAGGATGACCCTGCGATCCTGGCCCGACTGCAGCATCCGCGCGACCGACCTGAGCGATTCCCTGGTCGTGCGTCCCGTCGTCTCGAGCAGGATCGCGCTGTCGGGGATGCCTTCACCGATGACGTACTTGCGGCTGACGGCTGCCTCACTCGTCGTGTCACCAACACCGACGCCGCCGGTCAGCACAACCCGTGGCGCCATGCCGCGGCGATACAGCCCGACCGCGTGGTCGAGCCGTGCCCGTAGGACCGGTGAGGGCCTTCCCCAGTACTGCGCCGCGCCGAGCACGACGATGGCATCGCTCCGCTGTGCCCGGTCGCGACTTCCCCAAGCGATGACGGCGCCGAGGGCGACGAGCCAGATAGCGAACACGATGATGGAGGCGTACCAGGCGAGGCGAAGCAGGGCGCGCACGAGGGTAGGCTTGTGAGCTTGCTAGCTTGTGAGCTTGTGAGGGCGCGGCGGTGCCGCGCACACCCCCCGGGACGCCACGTGGAGTTGCAGCAGTTCCTCACAAGCTAGCAAGCTCACAAGCTAGCGAGCTTATAGTTCCGCCCGCGTCCCGGCCGCAGGAGCCTCGACTTGATAGCCGTCTCCGCGCAGGCGCTCCGCCAGCGCCTCCTGCGCCGGCGGCTCGCCGTGGACGAGCCAGACGCGAGGCACGCGTCGCGAGCCTTTACGCACCGCGCGCAGCCACGCGGCGAGCTCGGTCCGGTCACCGTGCGCGCTGTAGCCGTTCAGGATCTCGACCCGCGCCCGCAGCGGGACGTCCCCGCCGAAGATCTTCAGCGTCGGCCGGCGCTCGACGATGCGCCGGCCGAGTGTGTGCTCGGCCATGAAGCCGACGACGAGGATCGTGTTCCGCAGGTCGGACGCGCCGTTGGCGAGGTGATGGACGATGCGTCCCGACTCCGCCATCCCCGAGGCGGCGATCACCACCATTGGTGTCGAGACGGCGTTGAGCGCCTTGGATTCCGACACGTCGCGCGTGTAGTGCACGAGGTCGAACTGAAAGAGCTCGCGCACCGTACGCACGAGATCCTCACCGCGGTCGAACTCGTCGGGGTGCATCGCGAAGACCGATGTCGCGTCGATCGCCAGCGGGCTGTCGATGTAGATCGGAATGCTCGGTATCCGCTTCTCACGCGCCAAGACGTGCAGATCGTAGACGATCTCCTGCGTCCGTCCGACGGCGAACGCCGGAATGAGCACGCGGCCGCCCTTCGCGGCGGTCTCGCGCACGGCTGTCGCCAGCCGCTCACGCATGTCCTCCACCGGCGGGTGGTCGCGGTCGCCGTACGTGGATTCCATGATCACCGCGTCCGCACCGCCGGTCGGCGGCTCCGGGTCGCGGATGATCGGCAGCCCGCGCCGCCCGACGTCGGCGGAGAAGACGAGCCGCCTCGCCGTCGTCTTACCGTCCGAGCACTCGAGCACCACTGACGCCGAGCCGAGGATGTGACCCGCGTCGACGTACGTGGCGCGCACGCCGGGAACGACGTCGAACGGCTTGTGGTATGGGATGCTCACCATCTGCTCGACCGCGGCGGTCGCGTCGGCCAGGTTGTACAGCGGCTCGACGTGCTCCTTCTGCCGCCGCGCGAGGAACTCGGCGTCCTTCTCCTGGATGTACGCGCTGTCGGCGAGCATGATCGCGGAGAGGTCGTGCGTCGCCGGCGTGCAGTAAATCGTGCCGCGGTACCCGGCGCGCGTGAGCACGGGGAGCCGGCCCGCGTGGTCGATGTGCGCGTGGGAGAGGACGACGGCGTCGATCTCGTCGGGCGGGCAGGGGAGCTTGAGGTTCTTCTCGCGACTCTCGGTGCGGTGGCCCTGGAACATGCCGCAGTCGAGCAGGACGGTCTTGCCGTCGACGCGGAGGATGTGGCAGGAGCCGGTCACCTCGCGCGCGGCGCCGGAGAATTCGAGTTCCACGATGTGGCCCTTGCAGCTGGAGTTGCCAAGGCGTCAACCGGGCCTTGGCGACGGTCGGATTCAGCGATTCTGGGACAATTTTCTGGGACAAACCAGGCAACTCCTTGCCGCGAACACCGAGCGCCGGCCGCGTTGACATGTCAGGGCAGTAGTGCGCGGGGCCAATTCAGGTTCACGGCCTCGACTCGATGCTGGAGTCGAGCGCGTAAGTCGGCAACGTCCTGCTAAACCATGTCGTCGTACTTCCGCGTGTCGAAGTGAGCTGCAGCGATGTAGGACTCCCGACATGTCCAGATGACCGGCCGTCCCAGCCCCGGGGTGAAAGCGGCCTCAAAAGTACACATTCTGGCGCTGCCCGGTGAAGTCGGCCACCACGATCGCGCTCCCTAATCTCGGCCACGATGCGGTCGTCAAGTTTTTTTCGTTCTGTTCTATCAGGTGTGAGGAGGCCGATACGTTTTCTATACACACCTATCCGAGTGCGGGAGCGAGAAGTAAAACGTGCTCCCCCGACCTAGCTCGCTCTCCGCCCACACCCGACCGCCGTGCGCCTCGGCGATCCCCTTGGCGATGGCGAGCCCAAGCCCGGCTCCGAGGTGCGCCGTCTTCCGGGCCTGCCAGAAGCGGTCGAACAGGTGCGGTAGCTCCGCAGGCGCAATACCCGGCCCGCTGTCCGCGACCGAGAAGCGCACGCCGTCGGCGTCCGAGGTGACTCGGACCGCGAGCCGGCCCCCCTCCGGCGTGAACTTGCTCGCGTTGCCGAGGTAGTTGGACAGGAGCTCGAGCACCCGGTCGCGGTCC
>JBHELH010000076.1:0-5638 GCA_046263215.1 Gemmatimonadaceae bacterium
CAGACCTGCCAGATCGCCGTCGGCAAGGCCGCGACCTCGAAGGGCCTCAACGAGGGCGAGCCGAAGTGCTAACGGCCGGCTGAGGGCGACCCCCTCGGCCGACGAGAGCAAGAAGAGCAAAAAGCAAAACACGGCCGGCGGGCCAAGGCGATGGTGCCTGGCCCGCCGCTGTCTTTTCGTCCTCCCAACTGGCCGCCCCGCTGCCCGCCACGCATGACCCCGCCTCGCACGTGATCGTCTAGACTCCGATGCACACGCTGAAGCCCCTCCCATCGCTCAGGACCGAGCTCCTCGCAAACATCGGGGTGCTTACGCTCGCCGCGCTCGTGCTTGCGGTGGGCAGCGTGATCGTCACGGACGGAATGCTCGGCGCGGCGCGCGGAACGCTCTACCTCGCACTCGTCATCAGCGCCGACGTCGCCATCTTCGTCGCCTTCAGCGCGTACAAGCTCCGCGGGTTGATCCTCCGCCCGCTCGAGGATGCCGTGCACACGGCGGAGGCGATCACCGGCGGAGACCTCACCCGCCGGCTCGATCACGGCAACACCGCGGAGTTCCGCCGGCTCGCCGTCAGCTTCAACGAGATGACGGATCGCTTGATCGCCGAGCAGCAGCTTCTCGTGCGCAGCGAGAAGCTCGCGAGTGTCGGTAGGTTCGCCGCCGGCGTCGCGCACGAGGTGGGCAACCCGCTGGCCGCGATCAACGCGTACGCGCACGTCCTCCGTGACCACGCTGCGAACCACCCGTCGGCGGCGCAGGCGGTCCAGGAGATCCGGCGCGAAGTCGACCGGATCGACCGCATCGTCCGGAGCCTGCTCGACTACTCGCGGCCGCGCAAGCCGACGCCGTACGCCATCGACGTCAACGACGTCGTGACGTCCGTCGTCGAGCTCCTCAAGACCCAAGGTGTGCTGAAGCGGGTCGACGTGAATCTCGACTTCGTTCCCCCGACCCCGCGCGTCTTCGGCAATCGTCACGACCTCGAGCAGATCTTCGTCAACCTGTTCCTCAACGCCGCCGATGCGATGGACGGAGCCGGGCGCGTGGTCGTCCACACGGAGCTGATCCAGAGCGAAGTCCTGCAGCGCGGGCTGCCACGCCGGACGGACGTCGAGCTGCAGCCGGTGCTCCGCGGACCGAACCCTCGAGCGCGCGTGTGGCTCGACCGCGCGAATCAGCCGGTGGACGTCGTGAACATCGTCATCGCGGACTCCGGCCCCGGTGTGCCGGCGGAGTACACGGAGCGGATCTTCGACCCGTACTTCACGACCAAGGAGCCCGGTCGCGGCACCGGGCTCGGGCTGGCGATCGTCGCGCGCATCGTCGACGGGTTAGGCGGCACCATCTGGGTCACGCCGGCGCGCGAGGGCGGCGCCGCCTTCCACCTCCTCTTCCCGCTCGTGCCGGGCACCGAGGGCGACGTCGGAATGCCGGCTGTGACGCTCGGCACCGCCGCGGTCCCCACGCTTACAGTGCGGTGAAGATCCTCGTCGTCGACGACGAGTTCGGGCTGCGCCACGCGTTGTCCCGCATCCTCGGCGCCGAGGGTCACGACGTCGCCGTCGCCGAAGATGGGACAAGCGCGCTCGAGCTGATCAACGGCGGCTCCCCCGATCTCGTCCTCTGTGACGTCCGGATGCCCGGCATGAACGGCCTCGAGTTCCTCGAGCGGTACCGCGCGAACCACAAGGGTGGACTCGTCATCATGATGAGCGCTTACGAGGACGACGAAGGCGTCATCGAGGCGATGCGGCGCGGCGCGTACGATTTCATCGGCAAACCGTTCCGGGCTGACCAGCTGCTCCTGACCATTCGCAAGGCGGTCGAGCGGGAGCGGCTACGCCAAACTGTCGCGCAGCTGCAGGAGGAACTCTCGGCGCTCCGGGCCCCGAGCGGGATCGTCGGGCGTGGAATGGCGATGCAACAGGTCCTCGCCGTCGCCGCCAAAGTGGCCCGCCACCCGTCGACCGTGCTCGTTACCGGGGAGAGCGGCACGGGGAAGGAGCTCGTCGCGCGCTACGTCCACACGAGCAGCCCTCGCGCCGAGGCCGAGATGGTCGCCGTCAACTGCGGCGCCATTCCGGAGAACCTCCTGGAGAGTGAGCTGTTCGGCCACGCGAAAGGCGCCTTCACCGGGGCAACGGCGGAGAAGCGCGGTCTGTTCGAGGAGGCCGACGGTGGCACGCTGTTCCTCGACGAAGTCGGTGAGCTACCGGCGCCGCTGCAGGTCAAGTTGCTCCGCGCGCTGCAGGAGGGGGAGATCCGTCGTGTCGGCGATAACACTGCGCGCGGCGTCGACGTCCGACTCGTCGCGGCAACGGCGCGGGACCTGGAGGCCGAGGTCGCGGCAGGACGTTTCCGGGCCGACCTGTACTACCGGATCAACGTCGTGCGCCTCCACCTCCCCCCACTGCGGGACCGCCGCGAGGACATCCCGGAGCTCGTCCGCCACTTCGTGCAGCTCTACGGCCGCCGGCTCGGACTGTCTGTCACGTCGGTCTCACCGGCCGCCATGCGCTTGCTGATGGAGTACGCGTGGCCGGGGAACGTGCGTGAGCTGGAGAACGTGATCGAGCGCGCGCTCGTGCTGGCAGAGGGCCCGCAGATCGAGCCCGATCAGCTTCCCGCCGGGATCCGGTCCCCTGGCGCCACCGCCCCGGCGCGAGATGACCTCGACCTGTCCATCAAGCGCCAGACCGCCGCGTTGGAGCGTGGCTTGATCCGCGACGCGCTGCAGCGAACGGGCGGCAACCGCACGCGCGCGGCGAAGCTGCTCGAGCTGTCACACCGGGCGCTGTTGTACAAGATCCGCGAATACGGGCTGGGGACCTGAGAGGCTGGCGGACGGGGGCGGCGGGAGCGTGATCCGAGCCGCACAACAGTGGTGGCACCGGCAAGCGAGCGGTGCGTACCGTCGCAGTCATGCCCCAGGACTCACGCGCCTCCCGTCGCCCGCCGTCCGCCGCCCGCCCCGCTTTCACGCTCGCCGAAGTCGTCGTCGCGCTCGTGCTGCTCGCGTGGGGCGCCCTCGCGCTCGTGGCCTCGAGCGCGGCCGCGATACGCACCGTCGCCGCAGCGGAGGCAGAGACGTTCGCCGTCGCCGCGGCCCGTGACCGAGTAGAGCGGCTTGCTACGGGCGGCTGCTCCCGCCTACGCGACGGTCTCGCCGTCGATTCATCGCGCGGCATTCGCGAGCGGTGGACCATCGGCCCTTCGGGTAACGGCGCTCGACTCGTCACCGACAGCGTCGAATACCTCGAGCACAGCACTCAGCGGCAGGCGGTCGTCCAGCGCCTTGTACTGTGCTGACGTCGTTCTGCGCCGGCCGCCCTGTGTCCGGCTCGCGCGTTGGCTTCACCCTCTCGGAGCTCGTCGTCGCGCTCGGAGTAGGCGGCGTGGCGTTCGGGGCGTTCGCGCTCGTCGTCGCGCAACAGGAACGCGCGCACGCGGAGCTGTCGCGACGTGTCCGCGCGCGCGCCCAGCTGAGAGACGGCCTCGCGGCGCTCGTCACCGATCTCCGCGCCGCGTCGCCCGCGGCCGGCGACATTCCTCCCGGCGGTGCGCGCGATTCGTCGATCGAACTCCGTGCGACCATTGGCACAGCAGTCGCGTGCGAAGTAGAGGGCTCGACCATCGTCGGAGCGCTCACCTCGTTCGTGACGCCGCCCGGGGCGGGCGACACCGCGTGGGCGTATGTGGAGCGCGACGGCGCTTCGGGTTGGGCCGCGTTCCCGATTAGCGGCGTGTCTGTTCCCTCGGGCCTCGAACCGTCAGCGTGCGCGTTCCCGGCCGGCGCCCTGACCGTCGTCCACAGTCGGGGTGCGCCGGGTCCCACGTACTCGCTGACGCTCGCCGAGCAGCCGCCGGCCACGGCACCCTCAGGGACGCCGTTCCGCGTCACGCGCCGTGTGCGCTACAGCCTCTATCGCGCGCCGGACGGGCGCTGGTACCTCGGCCGGCGTGAGTGGAGCCAGAGACAGAGTCGCTTCGAGACCATTCAGCCTGTCAGCGGCCCGTATCGCGGCTACGCGACGCCGAGCGGTGATACGTCGGGGCTCGAGCTCCGCTACTTCGACGGCGACGACGTCGAGTTGCCGGCCGGGCTGTCGGACACCGAGCGCATCGCGCGGATCGCGATCACGCTTCGCGCCCCACCGGCGCCATTCGACAACCGGACCTGGGAGCCTCGCGACGTCGCGTCGGCGACCGTGGCGATGCGGAACCGACCGTGAGGCGCGCTTCCGCGCGACCCGGCTTCGCCGCGGCCCTCGCGGTCTGCATGCTGGCGGCCGTCGCCGGCCTCGCGGTCGCGTCGTTCTACTCGGTGGTCGAGGCCCGCCGGTCAGCGCACCGGGCACGCAGGCAGGAGCAGGCCGCTGGCGCCGCCGACGCGGCGTTGTTTCGGTTCCTCGCCACCTGGGATGACCCCCGGCGCGATTCGCTGGCCATCGGGCGCACCGACTCCAGCTCCGGCGATCCCGGGGGTCGCGACTCGGTCAAGGCCCGCGTCTTTGTGACGCGGATCACCGATCGCCTGTTCTGGCTGACCTCCGCCGGCGGGGCAGCTTCCGGCACCAGCGCGGCGGCAAGTCGAGTCCATCACCTACTCCTGGAGGTCCGTCAGCCGACGATACTCGCTCGCGCCGCGCTCACGTCGCGGGGCGCCGTCCTGGCGGGAATCGGCGCGCAGATCGTCGGCGGTGACGCGCCGCCACCCGAGTGGACCGATTGCGCGGCCGCCGACACCGGAAGTGCGCCGGCGGTGCTCGTTCCCGAGGCCGGGGTTGCGCGATTCGATGACGGTGCGCCGATCCCGAACACTCTCGCCGATTCAGGAGCCGGCACCCCCGCCACTTACGAGCTCCTCGGACGAGTGTCGACCGCGTCGCTCGCGGCGAGAGCGGACATCACGCTGGCGCCTGGCGCGATCCTGTCGCCAGCGCCCGACAGCGACGCCGACTGCCGGCGTGGCGGAACCGCGACGCCAGGAAGCTGGGGCGAGCCGGTCCGTGCGGGCCGGAGTGAGGGGTGCGAGCGCTTCTATCCCGTCGTCCACGCTGCCGGCGACCTGACCGTGACCGGCGGGCGGGGTCAGGGCGTCCTTCTGGTGAGCGGCCGGCTCCGGGTCGAGGGACCTTTTCTCTTCTACGGTGTCGTCATCGCCTCGGGCGCGGTCGTCGTAAGCGGGCCTGACGTGAGGGCTTACGGCGCCATCCTTTCAGCGGCGGAGGGCGTGACGTGGCGGGCTGGGGGTGAGCTCAGGCGGTCGACGTGCGCCGTCGGCCGAGTCGCCCAAGCGGCTGCAAAAGCCTATCCCGTGCCCCTTCGGCCATGGGCAGAGCTGTTCTGATCCGTATGGTTGGGCTTGTTACCTAGGCCCTCCTACGGTCGTGTCAACGGTAGATCTGACCGGACCCATCCATCGGTCACGCCTACCAGTTGAAGGCCAGTTCTCTTCGCGAGGCGGAACGGGCGCCTCGGGCATCCGGGTAATCGGACCTCCCATGGGACTCTTCCGCAAGAAAACCACAGTGGGTCTCGACATCGGGTCCGGCCTCATCAAGGTCGCGGTCATCGACCATTCCAAGAAGGAGCCGGAGCTCGTCAAGGTCGCCATCGTGCCGCTCACCACCGACGC
>JBHELH010000077.1:0-3926 GCA_046263215.1 Gemmatimonadaceae bacterium
GAGCGTCACGCCGGTCTCGGTCGACGTCGGCGTGCTCGAGCGCAGCAGGCGCGTTCTCGTGCTGCCGGGGGAGTTCGGATGGGACGACGTCGGTACGTGGGGGGCCCTGCGCCGCGTGCGCGCCGCCGACGCGGCGGGAAATGCGTCGAGTGGCGATGTACATGCGGTCGATGCGAGCGGCAACGTTGTGCTCGCGGAGGGGAACACGGTCGTACTCTTCGGCGTATCGGACCTCGTGGTTGTGAGTCGCAACGGGCTGACGCTCGTGACGACCGTCGAGCGCTCGGCGGACCTCAAGTCGCTCGTCGAATCCCTGCCCGCTCCACTGCGCGAGCCCGCATGACCGCCTTGTTCGTATACGACGACGAGCGGGCGCGCACGTTCGAGCCGTTCGCGTTGACGCGTCCGGTCGGGACCCTCGTCGCCGGAACGACACCCGTCTGGCTGCGATGGCAGGCTGCGCTCCAGGTGGAAACCGCCGGTCTGCTGGCGGCCGCGCATCTTGCGGATTTCGACGAGAAGTTCGCGCCGCAGACGGCCGCCGGGGGGATTCCGCCGGGCTCGATCGTGGCGAATGCGCGGTTCGCGCCCGCCGTTGCGGCCCTCGCCACCCGCAGCATCCGGCGGGACGGGCCGCCGGCGGGGGCGGACGTCGCCACGCGCGTGTGGGTGAGCGCGGGCCGGGTGGCCGCCGTTCGGACGTCACGAGCGCTCGATGCGGCGGACTTCGCGCGGGGCGACCTGCGCCTGGAGGACTTGGTCGAAGGCGCGGGCGGCGCCTCGGAGATCGCCGGCTGGTGGGTCGACGAGGTGTGGGACTACGTGAGGCTCCTGACGGAACAGATGACGGACGACATTGTGCGCGCGAGCCGGGGACCGCTCGATGCGGGCGGACTCGGCTACGGACAGGCACCGCCGCATGTCGCGGTCGTCGGCAACAACCCGGTCCTCATCGCGGAGCCGCAGCGCGTCGGTGGGGCGACCATCCCTGGCGCCCGCATCGAGCCGCACGTCGTGCTCGATACGTCAGGCGGCCCGGTCATGATCGCGCACGGCGCCAAGATCCACGCCTTCACACGCCTCGCGGGTCCGTGCTATGTCGGTCGCGACTCCATCGTCCTCGGGGGGGACGTCGGCGCCTCGTCGATCGGGCCAGTGTGCAAGATTCGTGGCGAGGTCAGCACGATCATCGTCCTCGGCTACTCCAACAAGTCACACGACGGATTTGTCGGCCACTCGTATCTCGGCCGCTGGGTGAACGTCGGCGCCGGAACGGTCACGAGTAACCTCAAGAACACCTACAGCACGGTCGAGTTCTGGACGCCGCGCGGGGAGCGGCAGACCGGGTTGCAGTTTCTCGGGACCTTCTTCGGCGACCACGCCAAGACCGGCATCGGCACGCCGCTCACCACCGGCACCGTGCTCGGCGCGGGGGCGTGCGTCTTCGGGAGCGAGATGCCGCCCAAGGTTGTGCCTCCGTTCGCTTGGGGAAGTGGGGCACCATACGATACCTTTCAGCTTGAGAAGTTTCTTAGCGTGACAGAGCGCGTAATGGCGAGGCGACACGTCACGCTGAGCGAGCGATCGCGACAGCAGCTCGTTGCGTCGTACGAGGCGCGTTGGACGTTGGGAGCAGACTAGGCATGCGACTGTGGGTGCTGGGCAGTGGGAGCGCCGGGAACGCGGTGCTCCTCGAGAGCGATGGGACACGAGTGCTGATCGACGCCGGTTTTGGCACGCGCACGCTCGCCCATCGATTGAAGCTGGTTGGGGTCGACGCGGCGTCGGTCAGCGCGTGCGTGGTGACGCACGACCACAGCGACCACGTCCGCGGCGCGGGTCAGGCCGCGCGGCGGTGGGGATGGCAGGTGTTCGCGACGGCGGGAACGGCGGAGGCGCCCGACCTCGCCGGAACGCTTGTGACCAGGTTCGCGCCCGGGGGAACGGTGCGCGTGGGCGCATTCGAGGTCGCAGCGGTAGCGACACCGCACGACGCCATCGAACCAGTCGGTGTTCTCGTTACAGCGCTCGCCAGCGGCGCGCGCGCTGGGATCTGCTACGACATCGGCCACGCGAGCGACGGCGTCCGGGCGCTCTGCGAATCGGTTGACGTGCTCGTCCTGGAGGCCAACCACGACGAGGGCATGTTGTGGGCGGGCCCCTATCCGCCGTGGCTCTGCAGGCGAATCGCGAGTAACACCGGGCATCTCAGCAACCGCGCTGCTGCCGACGTCGCGCGGGACGCCGTCACCCCGCAACTCGCTCACCTCGTCCTGGCGCACCTGAGCGAGCAAAACAACTCCCCGGCCCTCGCCGTGCGTACCGTCCGGTCCGCGCTGCGGAAGACGGCATTTCAGGGGAAGCTCTCGACGGCTTACCAGGACGCCGTGGTGGGTCCATTCACGCCGCGTGGCTTCACGTCACGTTCCTCCCCGCCCGCTCAGCTCTCGTTGGCCCTATAAGAATGGACTGCCCGGCCCGCGAACGCGGGCCGGGCAGTCCAAACTGCTGATAGCTGGCAGCCGACAGCCCCGAAATGAAGCGGGCCGCGAGAGCGGCCTGTTTCATTCGCGTTAGTACATCCCGCCCATCCCGCCGCCGGGCGCAGCCGGGGCAGACTTCTCCTCCTTCTTCTCGACGACCAGTGCCTCGGTCGTGAGCAGGAGGCCGGCAATGGACGCCGCGTTCTGGAGCGCCGTGCGCGCCACCTTCGTCGGGTCGATGACGCCGGCCTGCACCAGGTTCTCGAACGTGTCGGTCAGCGCGTTGTAGCCGAACGCCTCGTCCTGCGCGCCCCGCACCTTCTCGAGCACGATCGACGGCTCGGCGCCGGCGTTCTGCACGATCATGCGCAGTGGCTCCTCGACCGCACGCTTGATGATGTCCACGCCGATCTGCTCGTCGCGCTCGTCCACCTGCACGTTGCCGAGCGAGCGCTGCGAGCGGACGAGCGCCACGCCGCCGCCGGGCACGATGCCCTCCTCCACCGCCGCGCGGGTCGCGTGCAGCGCGTCCTCGACGCGGGCCTTCTTCTCCTTCATCTCGGCCTCGGTGGCCGCGCCGACGTTGATCACGGCAACGCCGCCGGCGAGCTTCGCCAGCCGCTCCTGGAGCTTCTCCTTGTCGTAATCGGACGTGCTGTTGTCGATCGCGACACGGATCTCCTTGATCCGCCCCTGGATCTTTTGGTCCTCACCGGCGCCGTCGATGAGCGTCGTGTTGTCCTTGTCGACGACGATCCGCTTGGCACGCCCGAGGTCGGGGACCACCGCGTTCTCCAGCTTGAAGCCGACCTCCTCGGAGATCACCTGACCGCCGGTCAGGATCGCGATGTCCTGGAGCATCGCCTTGCGCCGGTCGCCGAAGCCCGGCGCCTTGACGGCGCAGACGCGCAGCGTGCCGCGGAGCTTGTTGACGACGAGCGTCGCGAGCGCCTCGCCCTCCACGTCCTCGGCGATGATGAGCAGCGGACGGCCGATCTGCGCCACCTTCTCGAGCACCGGCAGCAGGTCCTTCATCGACGAGATCTTCTTGTCGTGGATGAGGATGAGCGCGTCCTCGAGGATCGCTTCCATCTTCTCCGGATCGGTAACGAAGTACGGCGAGACGTAGCCGCGGTCGAACTGCATGCCTTCCACCGTCTCGAGCGTCGTCTCGAGGCCCTTCGCCTCCTCGACCGTGATCACGCCGTCCTTGCCGACCTTCTCCATCGCCTCGGCGATCAGCTCACCGATCTCCTTGTCGTTGTTGGCGGAAATGGAGCCGATCTGGGCGATCTCCTTGCGGCCGGCGGTCGGGATGCTCATGCGCTTCAGCTCCTCGACGACCGCGCCGACCGCCTTCTCGATGCCGCGCTTGAGCGCCATCGGGTTGGCGCCGGCGGTCACGTTCTTGAGGCCCTCGCGGAAGATCGCCTGCGCGAGCAC
>JBHELH010000078.1:0-5320 GCA_046263215.1 Gemmatimonadaceae bacterium
TCGCTGCGGCAAATACTGCCTGCTCTTCGATCCGCTCGACGGCTCCTCGAACATCGACGTCAACGTGCCGGTCGGGACCATCTTCTCGATCGTCAAGAAGATCACGAAGGGGAAGCACGGCGATCTGGCGGACCTGCTGCAACCTGGTAGGAAGCAGGTCGCGGCCGGCTACGTCATCTACGGCTCGAGCACGATGCTCGTGTACACGACGGGGCAGGGCGCGCACGGCTTCACGCTCGACCCGTCAATCGGCGAGTTCCTCCTCTCGCACCCCAACATCCGGATCCCGGACGAAGGCCGCTACCTGTCGGTGAACGACTCCTACGAGCAGCACTGGGAGGAGCCCGTGCGCCTGCTGATGCGCCGGTACCGCGGGCTCGACGGCGGACGGAAGCCCCTCAGCGTTCGCTACGTCGGCTCGCTCGTCGCCGACTTCCACCGCAACCTGCTCGGCGGAGGCGTGTTCTGCTATCCGGCGCACGCGAAGAGCCCGCGTGGCAAGCTCCGTCTCCTCTACGAGGCGAACCCGCTCGCGTTCATCGTCGAGCAGGCGGGCGGCGCGGCGATCGACGGCCGGCAGCGAATCCTCGATATTCAGCCTGAGGAGCTGCACCAGCGGACTCCGCTCTACATCGGGAGCAAGTCGGACGTCGAGCTCGCGAGCCGTACACTCGGCGGCGCGAAGACCCTCGTCGGCGCGTGAGGTCGTAGCGCAGGATGGCCACCACGTCCGCGGAGGACGTCCGGACGCCCTCCGGCGTCCCAATTCCGCCCGTCCACCGCCCCGAGGACGCCGGCGTCGACTACGTCGCCGACCTCGGCGACCCCGGCTCCTTCCCGTTCACACGCGGGATCCAGCCCACGATGTATCGCGGCCGGCTCTGGACGATGCGCCAGTACGCCGGCTTCGGCACGGCGGCCGAGACGAACCAACGATTCCGGCTGCTCCTCGACGCGGGGCAGACCGGCCTGTCCGTCGCTTTCGATCTACCGACGCAGATGGGGATCGACTCGGACTCACCGCGCGCGCGGGGCGAGGTGGGCCGCGTCGGCGCCGCAATCGATACGGTCGACGACATGCACGCGCTGCTCGCGGATCTGCCGCTCGACCGCGTGTCGACGTCGATGACCATCAACGCGACCGCCTCGATACTCCTCGCGATGTACATCGTCGTGGCGGAGGAGCGCGGGATCGCGCGCCGCAAGCTAAGCGGCACGATCCAGAACGACATCCTCAAAGAGTACATCGCGCGCGGGACGTACATTTATCCGCCGGCTCCGAGTCTCGCGCTCGTCGCCGAGATCTTCCGCTTCTGCGCTGCCGAAGTCCCGGACTGGAACCCGATCTCGATCTCCGGTTACCACATCCGCGAAGCTGGGGCGACGGCCGTGCAGGAGCTCGCGTTCACATTCGCGAATGCGGTCGAATACGTCCGGCGCGCCACGCTCGCCGGTCTGCCCGTCGACGCCTTCGCGCCTCGGCTGTCCTTCTTCTTCGCCGCGCACAGTGATCTCTTCGAGGAGGTCGCCAAATTTCGCGCGGCGCGTCGCATGTACGCGCGTCTCATGCGTGAGCGCTTCGGCGCCTCCGACGCCGGTTGCCGGCTCCGCTTTCACACGCAGACCGGCGGCGTCACCCTCCAGGCGCAGCAGCCGCTCAACAACGTCGTGCGCGTCGCCATCCAGGCGCTGGCGGCGGTCCTCGGCGGCACGCAGTCCCTCCACACCAACGGCTACGACGAGGCGCTGGCTCTCCCAACCGCGGAAGCGGCGACGCTCGCGCTTCGCACGCAGCAGGTGGTTGCCTACGAGAGTGGCGTGGCGGCCACCGCCGATCCGCTCGGCGGCAGTTACTACGTCGAGCACCTCACATCGGAGCTAGAGCGCCGGGCGATGGAGCTGATGGCGAAGGTCGATTCGCTGGGCGGCGCGGCGGCGGCGGTCGGCGCGGGCTTCTTCCAGGACGAGATCGCACGCAGCGCGTACGAGTTCCAGATGCGGGTCGAGCGAGGCGAGACGGTGATCGTCGGCGTCAATCGGTTCGCGGACGACAACGAGGCGCCCCCAGTCCCGGCGCCCGACTACTCGCGGCTCGAAGCCGAACAGGTGAAGCGTCTCGCCGACGTCCGCCGGCGCCGCGACGGAGCCGCCGTCGAGCGCGCGCTCGCCGCGATCGGCGAGGCGGCTCCCGCCTATGCGACGGACATCAGCCAGCGGCCGCCGCTGATGCCGCTCATCATCGACGCGGTGCGCATGCGCGCGACCGTCGGCGAGGTCTCCGACGTGCTGGCGAGTCGCTGGGGGGTGTATCGGCCGGGATAGCGGGAGCGGATACCGACGACCGTCGGCGGCGATCAAGAGCGTTGTCCGTGGGCACGCCGATGGCGCGGATCGGCTAAGGGCGAAAACGTGCGGATAGTCCTTCGGCTTCCGAGCCTCCCCGCACCGGCCCGGGACAAGACCTTAGCTACACCCCCGGTGAGCTCCGGGCGGCCCCGTCTGTCATCCCGCAGGCCCGAAGGGCCGGTCGGGATCTACTTGACCTGCTCTGTGGCTACCCACGAGGTGCGGACAGTAGATCCCGACACTCGCCCGCTTCGCTCGCTCCTGCGGGATGACAACGCGGGGCGAGCGTGGCGTCCCGGGGTGTAGCCAAACATCGTCCGGGCTCGTGCCGGTGTGGAGTCCGGAGCACGGAGGAGCGATCCGCGAAAATCGTCCTTCATCGATCGGCGAGTCATCCGCGTGCGCGCTGTTCACCAAGTCGCTCTTGAACGCGCTTCCGACACCCGATTACCTTCAACGGTCCCCGCCCTTAAGTCCCAGGCCAATGCCGACTTACGAGTTTCGTTGCTCAAACGGGCACGAGTTCGAGCGGTTTTACCGCAAGATCAGCGACGCCGCCGCCGAGCTCCCGTGCCCGGAATGCGGCGCCGTGGCCGGGCGGCAGCTCTCCGCGGGGGCAGGTCTGCTCTTCAAGGGATCCGGCTTCTACCTCACTGACTACGGTAAGAACGCGCACCGGAAGACCGGGCCCGCAGCGGGCGGCGCGAAGTCGGGGGAAGGGAAGCCCGAAGCGGCGGGCGGCGAGGCGAAGTCCGGCGACGCGAAGTCCGGCGACGCCAAGTCCGGGGACACAAAGGGCTCGGGCGACAAGACCGCCGAGAAGTCGACGGCGCCATCGAAGCCGAGCGGCAGCAGCGGCGGCGACAAGAGTTGACGCCGTTATCGGTCGACGTGCTACGCGCCGAACTGGCGCGCGCGGCGCGCGCGCTCGGCGCACCCGAGTCTGTCGATCCGGTGATCGAGCGTCCGCGCGATCCGGCGTTCGGCGATTGGACGACCAACCTCGCCATGGTGCTCGCCAAGCCGCTCGGCCGCCGCCCGCGCGACCTGGCGCAAGAGCTCATCGCGACGATC
Source organism: Gemmatimonadaceae bacterium (assembly GCA_046263215.1). GTDB lineage: Bacteria > Gemmatimonadota > Gemmatimonadetes > Gemmatimonadales > Gemmatimonadaceae > JBHELH01. The sequence goes on from JBHELH010000078.1 coordinate 3,421, forward strand.
GATTTCCGGCGCGCGGGACTGAAGTCCGCCGAGATAGCCGGTCCGGGCTTCATCAACATGCGCGTCGATCCTGGCGCGCTGGCGGCAGGCCTCGTTCAGCTCATTGCCGCCGGTGAAAACTACGGCCGCCACGAAGCGGGACGCGGGTGCCCGGTGAACGTGGAGTTCGTCTCCGCGAATCCCACCGGGCCGCTGCACGTCGGCCATGGTCGTCAGGCCGCCCTCGGCGATGCGATTGCGTCGCTCCTCGAGTGGGCCGGGTGGGAGGTCACCCGCGAGTTCTACTACAACGACGGCGGGGCGCAGATAGAGAACCTGGCCAGAACCGTCATGGCGTGGCTCCGACATCTAAACGGCCAGAAACTCGTGATCCCCGAGGACGGTTATCATGGCGAGTACGTCCGCGACGTTGCGGCCGCGTATCTCGAAAGCCAAACCGACGATCCGGATGGCACGAACCGCACCGCCGTTAGGCGGTTCGCGGTTCAGGCCCTGCGGCGTGAGCAGGATCGAGACCTTCAGGCCTTCGGCGTCAAGTTCGACACCTACTTCCTCGAGTCCTCGCTCTACGAAGGTGGCCAGGTCGAGCAGACCGTTCGCGATCTCGTTACGGGCGGGCACACGTATGATCGGGACGGTGCACTCTGGCTACGCACCACCGACTTCGGTGACGACAAGGACCGGGTGATGCGCAAGAGCGACGGGACGTACACGTACTTCGTGCCCGACGTCGCGTATCATGTGACGAAATGGCGGCGAGGCTTCACCCGCGCGATCAACGTTCAAGGGGCCGACCACCACAGCACTATTACGCGCGTCCGTGCCGGCCTCCAGGCACTCGGGATAGGAATTCCCAAGGGGTACCCGGAGTACGTGCTGCACCAGCTCGTGACGGTCTGGCGAGGCGACGAAGAGGTCAAGATTTCCAAACGCGCCGGCAGCTACGTGACCGTGCGGGAACTCGTCGACGAAGTGGGGCGCGACGCCGTCCGCTACTTCTTCCTCATGCGGAAAGGCGACTCGCAGCTCAAGTTCGACGTCGACCTCGCGCGCAAGCAGTCCGACGAGAACCCGGTGTACTACATCCAGATGGCCCACGCGCGCATGTCGGGCATCTTCCGCGTCGGCGGGATCGACCCGGGGTCGGTCACCGGCGAGGGCGTCGACCTGGATGTCCTCTCGCTGGCCGAGGAGCAGGACCTCATCAAGGCGCTGCTCGACTTCCCCGCACTCCTCGCCGGTGCGGCCGAGGCGCTCGAGCCGCATCGCGTCGCCGCGTACCTGCACGACGCCGCTGCGAAGGTCCACCTCTGGTATCACAAGGCTCATGTGCTGAACGAGCCCGAGCCCATCATGCGCGCGCGGTTGGTTCTCGCGCGCGCATCTCAGGTCGTGCTGCGGAACGGGCTTGCCGTCCTCGGGATCACCGCGCCAGACCGGATGTGACGCCGGCGCTCCAGACAATCCGGACCACATGACCGTGCTCGTCGTCGGTTCCGTCGCGCTCGACTCCGTCGAGACGCCGTTCGGCAAGGCCGAGAACGTGATCGGTGGATCGGGCACATTCTTCTCGGCCGCGGCGGTACATCTCGGGCCCGTGCAGCTCGTCGGCGTCGTCGGGAGCGACTACCCGGTCGACAAGCTCGAGCCGCTGCGCGCACGCGGCGTCGACCTCGCGGGACTCGAGCGCGCGGACGGAAGTTCGTTTCGTTGGCGCGGCCGGTACAGGCACGATCTGAACGCCGCCGAGACGCTGGAGACCCATCTCGGCGTCTTCTCGAGGTTCAGCCCGAAGATCCCGGAGCAGTTCAGGCGGGCGCCGTTCGTCTTCCTCGCGAACATCGACCCCCGCCTCCAGCTCGACGTTCTTCGTCAGGTCGACCGGCCCAAGTTCGTTGCG
>JBHELH010000079.1:0-30752 GCA_046263215.1 Gemmatimonadaceae bacterium
CGCCCGCTCGACCGCTACGTCTTCGGCGAGTTCTGGAAGATCTTCGCCGTCACCGCGGTCGGGTTTCCGATTCTGGTTATCGTCATCGACCTGACGGACAACCTCGAGAAGTATCTCAACAAGCAGGTGTCGCGGTCCAACATCGCGCTGAGCTATCTGTACTGGCTGCCGGACTCGATGTTCATGATCCTGCCGGCCGCGGTGCTCTTCGCGACGGTCTTCTCGGTCGGGAACTTCACGCGCCACTCGGAGATCACTGCGGCCAAGGCGTCGGGGATCAGCTTCTACCGCATGATCCTGCCGATCCTGCTCGGCGCGGCGTTCGCGGCCTGCCTCGACCTCGCGCTCGGCGAAGTCGTGCCGCTTACCAACTCGAAGCGCGCGGACCTGCTCGGCGAGGCGCGCTTCCGAACGGACAGCGTGCGCTGGAACTTCGCCCACGCCGCGGAGCACGGGCGCGTGTACAAGGCCGGGATGCTCGATCGCGTGAAGGGGGAGATCCGCGAGCTACAGATCGAGCGGAAGGGGCGTGGACCGGAGTACCCGACCTACGTGATCACGGCCCGCGAGGCGGAGTGGCAACCGCGCGGCGGGTGGGCGCTCCAGACTGGCGCAATGCACGTCGTGCCCGACACGGCGAGCGACATCGCCTTCAGCTTCGAGCGCATGATCGACCGGAAGCTCACTGAGCGACCGGCGGACCTGATGGCGAAGCCGCGAAGCCCGCAGGAGATGCGTTACAGTGAGCTGACCCGGTTCATCATCGCGCTCGAACGCTCGGGCGGCGACGCCAACGTGCTCCGCGTCGAGCGGGCGCTCAAGATCGCGATCCCCGTCACGTGTTTCATCATCGCCCTGTTCGGCGCGCCGCTAGCGACGAGCACGCAGCGGGGTGGTGCGGCGTTCGGGGTCGGAATCAGCTTGGCGACCACGGTCGTCTTCCTGATGATGATTCAGCTCACCAAGGCCGTCGGCGGGAAGGGGCTCATCGATCCGGATCTGGCGGCGTGGATCCCGAACGTGATCTTCGCGGGCGTCGGCATCTTCCTGCTCGCCCGCGTGCGGACGTGAGACGGCGCCGCTCTCCGAGAGGACCGCGGTGAGCACCGGGCTGTCGCCCCGCCGCGGCCCAAGCCCGACGAAGCCGCAGGCGGATCGCCGGGAGGCCGAGCGCCACGCGGAGGCGATGCGCACCCCGACCGAGATGTACCCGGTGGTCGGGCGAGTCGGGATCCGCTTCTTTCGCGGGAAGGCGCGGCTGTGGATCGGCATCTTCCGCGCGATCGGACAGCGCGGATTCTTCATGCGCGACATGGCGCGCGCGTTCTCCGAGCCGCGCACGTACCTGCCGGAGACCATCCGCCAGATGCGCCGCATCGGCGTCGATTCGGTGCCGCTGACGGTGATCGTCGCCGCGTTCATCGGCGGCGTGACAGCCCTGCAGACGCGGTACCAGTTGATCGCCGGCGTCGAGATGAATGTGGTCGGCCTGATCGTGCGTCAGTCGATCGTGCTCGAGTTAGGGCCACTGCTCACCGGGCTGGTGCTGACCGGTCGCGTCGGCGCGCGGATGACGGCCGAGATCGGGACGATGCGCGTCACGGAGCAGATCGACGCACTCGAGACCCTGGCGTACGACCCGCACGCGTTTCTCGTCCTCCCACGGTTCCTCGCCTCGATCGTCATGCTGCCGGCGCTGACCGTGCTCGCCGACGCCGTCGGCGTGCTGACCGGGTTCGCGGCGGCGCTGGTCGGCACCGACGTGACGACGAACGACTTCCGCGAGGGTCTGCGTTGGGCGTTTGCGCCCTTTCAGGTGATCTACAGCCTACTCAAGGCGACGATGTTCGGCGCCGCCATCGCGGTCGTTTGTTCGTACGAGGGCTACGTGACCGAAGCCGGGGCGGAGGGCGTCGGCCGGTCGACGGCGAAGGCGGTCGTCATTACGTCGGTCACGATTCTCGTCCTCGACGCGCTCACCGCGACGGCGCTCGCACAGTACCTTCAGGGCTAGTCGACAGCGGACCCCTCTCATGCGACGCCGAGACGAAGTCTTTGTCGGGATGCTGCTGACCGTCGCCGCCACGGTCGCGATCGTCGGGACGATCTGGTTGACCCGCGGTGGTCTGTCGAGCGGGTATCCGCTGCACACGCGCTTCGCCTGGGGTCAGAACCTCAAGCAGGGGCAGCCGGTGCAGCTCGCCGGCGTCAGCGTCGGCTACGTCGACGAGGTGAAGCTGCGCGACGAAGGGTTCCTCGACGTCGTGCTGCGCATCGAGAATCAGTATAAGATCCCGCGGACTTCGACGGCCGCCGTCGTCCCGGTCGGCATTTTCGGCGACGTGGCGGTCGCCCTGACGCCGAAGGCGCCGAGCAGCGTCGCGTATCAGTCCGGCGACACGGTCCCCGCCGGCCGGTCGCCGCCGGGGATGGCCGAGATCCTGGCGCGCGTCGACACGATCGGCCGGCGGGTGAGCACGATCACCGCCGCGCTGGAGGAGCAACTGGTGGTCGGAGGTGCCTTCCGTGATGTCAGACAAACGATCGACGCCGCGCAGCAGCTCACCCTACAGCTGAACCGCGTCGCCGCGGAGCAGAGTCAGAATCTCACGGCGACGATGGCGTCTTTCCGCCGCGCGGCGAACGCAGTGGACCCGGCCGTGGTGGATTCGACGCTGCGCAACTTCCGCACGGCGAGCGCTAACCTCAACGCGATGTCGGCCGAGCTGACGACGTCGGTCGGGCGCCTGGAGTCGTTGATCGCCGGCCTCGAGTCAGGCCGGGGAACCGCGGGGAAGCTGTTGTCGGATACGCTGCTCTACTCCGACCTGCGCGCCGTCGTGCGCCGTGTGGACTCGCTGGTGACCGATATCCAGCGGAATCCAAGGAAGTACATCAATCTCAGTATTTTCTGAGGGCGGCTAGGGCGGCAGGGCGATCCCCGACGCTCGCTCGCTCCCCGCCCGCCTTCGGCGGGCACCCGGCTCCTGCGGGATGACAACGCAAGGGAGAGTAGCGTCCCGAGCGGGTGTAGCCAAAGGATCGTCCCGGGATGCAGCGGAGCGATTCGCGCTCTTCGGCGTCATCCGCGTTCTCCGCGGCTCCGCTGTTCACCCGCGACGCCCTCACCCTCCTCACTCCTGCTAGTCCGTTGCTGCTTGTGACGCCGGACGAACCGCTGCCGGCCGCCGGCCGACCGTCAGGTAGTAAACGGGGATCCCGAGCACGATGATTCCGAGAACCGCGAGCGTCCCCATGCGGCTCGAGTCGTCGATGATCGCGTTCGCGAGCAGGAAGACCGTTGCGAGGACGAACAGCGCGGGCACGACCGGGTAGCCCGGGGTCCGGAATGGTGGGTTGTAGCCTGGCCGGCGGCGGAGCACGTAGACCGAGGCGACGCCGAGCGCGTAGAAGGGGATGATCGCCGTGACGAAAGTGTCGGCGAGCCGCTCGAACTTTTGTAGCAGGACGAAGCTGGCGCCGAGGACCGCGGCGATCGCGATCGCGACGTGCGGCGTCTGGTAGCGCGGGTGGACGGCGGCGACGCGGCGGAAGAGGAGCCCGTCGTCGGCCATCGCGAAGAAGATGCGCGGCGAGGTGAGGATCGAACCGTTCAGCGTGCCGAACGTCGACACCATCACCGTCGTCGCGACGAAGATGACGCCCGCCGCGCCGACGAGGCGTTGCGCGACGTCGGCGGCGACGAGCGGCGAACGGCGGATCTCGCTGACCGGCATGACGCCTATGTAGGCGACGTTCGCAAGCAGGTAGATGGCGATGATCGCCAGCGCCCCGACGATCAGCGCCCGCGGAAGATTGCGCCGGGGGTCTTTCACCTCGCCGCTGATGAAGCTCAGGTCGGCCCACCCGTCGTACGCCCAGAGCACGGAGACGAGCGCGAGGCCGAACGCGGCGACAGAGAAGCTGCCAGGTGGCGCGGCCGGGCTGAAGTTCGCGGCCCCGTTGCGCGGCAACGCGAGCGCGAGGGAGAGGAGCACAATCACGAGCAGCCCCGCGTACTTGGCGATCGTCGTCGTGTTCTGCACGATGGCGCTGCCGCGGACGCCGCGGATGTTGACGAGCGCCATGCCGACGATCGCGACCGCCGCGATGTAATGCGCGTAGCCGTCATACGGCGCGACGGCGGGGTTGTAGCCGAGCACACGGAGGAAGTACTCGGCGAAGGTGATCGAGATCGCGCCGAGCGCCGCCGCGCGAATCAGCACCAGCTCGGCCCATCCGAAGAGGAAGGCGGCAAGACGCCCCCAACCCTCGCGGAGAAAGACGTAGATGCCGCCCGTCTCCGGGTACTCGCCCGCGACCTCGGCGAGCGTGAGCGCGCCGCAGAGCGCGAAGAGCCCGCCGACGACCCAAACCGCCATGAGCGGCAACGGCCCCGGCAGTCGATCGGCGATGCCGGCCGGGGAGCGGAAGATCCCGGAGCCGATCGTCGTCCCGATCACGATCGCGACCGCACTCCAAAGGCCGATTCGGCGTGGGAGCGCGGACGAGGGGGAGGTCATACGCGTTATGCTAGTGTCTGGGGGCGGCACGAGGAAGGAGGAGCGAGCACGGAGGAGGGATGGAGGAGGAAGGACGACCGAGGAGCGAGGAGAGTGCTGCGTACTTCTCCTTCCTCCTTCCTCCTTCCTCCCTCCTATCCCTACTTTGTCCCAATGCACACACTCCGCCGCCTCTCCATCGCCGCCCTCGCGATCGCATTCGCTCATCTCGTCTTCGGCGGCATCGTCAGGATCACCGGATCGGGGATGGGATGCGGCGACCACTGGCCGAAGTGTCACGGCGCGTGGTTCCCGCCGCTGAGCCGACCCGACCTCGTCATCGAGCTCGGGCATCGCTACCTCGCGGTGTTGCTGATCGCGTCGCTCGTCGGCCTGGTCGTCGCCGCGTGGCGACGGCGCGCCGAGCCGGGTGTCGGCGGGGGTGGTGGCGTGCTTCGCTCGGCCGCGGCCTCACTGGTCGTCGTCGTGATCACCGCGCTCCTCGGAGCGCTGACCGTGTTTCTGGGCAACCCGGCGTCGGCGACGGTCGCGCACTGGACCCTTGCGATGACCCTGCTGGCGCTCGTCGCCGCGACCGCGATCCGCGCCGGCGCGCTCGGCGGGACGCGCGTGCGACTCGGCGGGACGGTGACGGCGAGAACGCCCCGCGCGGCGCTTGCCGCGGCGGTACTCGCCTTCGGAGCGGTCGCGCTCGGCGGCGTGACGGCGAAGTTTCCCTCCGCCGCGGTCGCCTGCCCGAGCTTCCCGCTTTGCGGGACGAACCCGGACGCGGTGGCCGGTGCGGCGCACGTTCAGCTGACGCACCGGGTGCTCGCGTTCCTGCTCGTCTTCCACCTGCTTGGCGTCGCGATCGGCGTCACGCGGCGCGCCGAAAACGCGGTCGTCAAGCGCGCCGCGCTCGCGGCGTTCGGTCTCACGGCGCTGCAGATCACGATCGCGGGTGCGATGATCGGGCTCGGCCTGCCTCCCCTCCCGCGCGCGCTGCACCAGGCCGTAGGCGTCGGCGTCTGGCTGAGCACCTTCGTCTTCTACTACCTGGCGCGTACCGCGCGTGCGGCGCCAGCGCGCGCGGCTACCGCCCGAAGCATGACGGCTGAGGCGGCGGCGTGACCGGCGCCCCTGATGAGGAGCTGCCGGTGTTCATCATGGGACCGGGCCAGGAGCCGGAGCGCCTCATGCTCGTCGGTCGGCCGGCTACAGGGCGCGTGCGCGTGCGGGAATGGTCCGGCGCCGACTGGAGCGCGCCGCCGATCGAGCGAGAGCTCGGGTGCGCGGAGCTCGTCGACGCGGTGGAGCGCGCGGTCCGCGACGGCCGTCGCGTGAACCAGTCACCGCAGGTCGTGCGCCGGTGGCTCGACCATCGGAGACGGTAGCACCGCACCGGCCGTGACGTCCCGAACGGCGGCATCGCCAGTGGCCCTCGCGCCGGTGCCTGGCCGAGTCCCCTCGCCGCGCGCGCTCGCGCGCCTCCTGCCCCGCGTGCGGCCGTACGGGGGACGACTGCTTCTCGCCGCGGTGTGTCTCCTCGTCGCGGCGAGTGTGAGTCTCGCCTTTCCGCAGGTCGTGCGACACCTGCTGGACGCGGCGTTTCAGGATCGCGATCGCGCCCTCCTCGACCGAATCGCGCTTGGCCTGATCGCGCTCTTCCTGCTCCAGGGCGTGATGAACTTCGTGCAGGTGTACCTGCTGACTTCGACCGGCGAGCGTGTCGTCGCCGGACTGCGTCAGGACGTTTTCGCGCACCTCGTTCGCCTGTCGCCCGGCTTCTTCGCCGAGCGGCGGACAGGCGAGCTCACGAGCCGCCTCTCGGCCGACCTCGCGGTGCTGCAGTCGCTCCTCAACACCTGGGTCTCCGAGCTTTCGCGGCAGTCGCTGTTCCTCGTCGGCGGTGTGGTGCTACTCACGCTCACCCACCCGCGGCTGACGGCGACCACGCTCGCGGTGGTGCCGCTCGTCGTCGGCGCGGCGTTCGTCTTCGGCCGGCGGCTGCGCCGCGCGAGTACGGGCGTTCAAGACCGTGTCGCTGACGCAATGGGGACGGCGGATGAGGCCTTCTCGCAGATCCGCACGGTCCAGAGCTTCGTGCGCGAGGGCGAGGAGACGCGCCGCTACGGCGCGCTGCTCGCCGGCGTCGTCGACGCCGGTATCCGGCGCGCGCGTCTGCGCGCGGTGTTCTTCGGCGTCGTCGGGTTCATCGCCTTCGCGGGCGTCGTCGCCGTACTGTGGCAGGGCGGACGCCTCGTCCTCGAGGGCCTGCTAACGCCGGGTGCGCTCGTGTCGTTCCTGCTCTACGCGATCACCGTCGCGGCGGCCGTGGGGTCGCTCGCGTCGCTTTTCGGCGCCTATCAGGAGGCCGTCGGCGCGGCGACGCGCGTCTTCGAGCTCCTCGACACTCGGCCGACGGTTGCCGAGCCGGCACGCCCGACGCCGCTCGCGCGTCCGGTGCGCGGGGACGTCGTCGTCGATCGGGTGAGCTTTCGCTATGCGGACGAGCTCCCACTCGTACTGGACGACGTCTCGATCCGCGTCGCGCCCGGAGAGGTCGTGGCGCTCGTCGGCCCGTCCGGCGCCGGCAAGACGACGCTCGCCTCCCTGCTCCCGCGCTTCTGGGACGTGACGTCGGGGCGCATCCTGCTCGACGGCGTCGACGTGCGCGACCTGTCGTTCGCGGACCTGCGTGGCTCGATCGGGATGGTCCCGCAGGAGCCGGCGCTCTTCAGCGGGACGGTACGAGAGAACATCGCCTACGCGAGCCCGAACGCGTCGGACGCGGAGGTCCTCGCCGCCGCGCGTGCCGCGCACGCGATCGAGTTCATCGAGCGCCTGCCGAACGGCCTCGACACGCGCGTCGGCGAGCGGGGGGTCAAGCTCTCCGGCGGCCAGCGCCAGCGCGTCGCGATCGCGCGCGTCTTCCTCAAGGACCCGGCCGTCGTCGTCCTCGACGAAGCCACGTCGAGCCTCGACGCCGAGAGCGAGCGTCTGATCGAAGAAGCGATGGTCGAGCTCCTACGCAGCCGCTCGACGTTGATCATCGCCCACCGTCTGAGTACCGTCCGCCGCGCGGACCGCGTCGTGGTGCTCGATCACGGCCGAGTCGTCGAGTCGGGAAGCCACGACGCGCTGTTGGGAGCGAATGGGCTGTATGCGCGGCTGTATAGGAGCAGCTATCAGCTATCGGCTATCAGCTATCAGTACTAGGGACTGGCTGCCCGCGCTGCGCGCGAGGCGGGGCTTGAACTGAATTGGATGTGAATCGCCTCCCGGAACTCGGAACTCCGTCCCACCGAACAAGCGGCCCGCCCGCCCGCTTCGCGGGCACCCGCCGCCGTCCCTGCTGCTGATAGCTGATAGCTGATAGCGTCGCCCCCGCAGATGGAGCGAACGCGTCACCTCGGCGTTAGGCGAAGCGACACCGTCTGCTCGCCCGACGCCGGCACCTCGACGGTCTGCTCTGCCGCCCCGTTCGGCGTCATCGCCATCAGCTTGTAGCGACCGGGCGGAATGGAGTCGATGACGAAGCGTCCGTCGGCGCCGACGACGGCGGCGTAGGGGTGGTCGACGATCACGACGAGGGAGCGCAGTGAGGGGTCCTGCGTCGATCGGGCCTCGACGACGCCGGGGACGCTGAGCGGGCGCTGCGCCGGGACGAGCTGCCCGGCGAAGATGAACGGGATGCGGTAGATCGGCTGCGGAGCGCCGTCGCGAAAGAGCTCGATCTGGTGGGCCACCGATTCGTCGTTCCGCACGTTGAGTGTGCTGCCCACGAGCGCGAGCTGGAGACGGGGCTCCAGGCGGCAGCGCCCCGCGGCCAGCTCCAGCCGCCGGTCGAGCTTGCGCTCGGCGGGGACGTCGAGGCCGGTACGGATGTCGTCGAGCCAGACCACCGAACCGGCGGCCTGCGTTGCGGCGCCACAGGCGGGTTGGGTCGCCGTCGGGATTCCCGACGCGTCGATTGTCCCACGGATGGTCCCCGGGCTCGCGACCTGTGCAACACGGTACGGCGGGACTTTGCGCGTCGGGAGCCCGAGCGCGCCGTCGGCGGAGTCGGCGCTCCGCCCGGCCTCTCGCCCGTCGGGTGTAGAGCCCTCACCGTCGCGTGTACATCCCCCAGCTCCCCCGACGGCGAACGCGGCAGCGAGAATCAGGCGGGTCAGTCGCGCCAGTGCACCGCGTGGGGGGAGGTTAGTCAGCGTCAGGATCGGCACAGTCAAGGGTCAGCGTCCAGCAGCGCGTTCGCCGCTTCCAGATACATGGGGGCAAGGCGCGCGCCATGGTGGAGGGCGGAGGGTGGGGGCGAGCGCGGAGCCGAGCCGCAGCAGTCTCAACCCCCTACCCTCGACCCTGTTTTCTCCCTGCATGAACGCAAATCCCACCAAGCAGCTTCCGCCCGACGTGATAGACGTCGAAGCCGCGGCGCGCGAGCTCGGCGGTCAGTTCGTCCGGGGTGATGAAGCGCGCGATCGAGCGCGGGATGTAACCGTACGCCGCGGGCTCACGATGCCACGCGAATCCGTAGAGGCTACCGACCACCGCGAGGTAGCCGAGGAAGAGTCGACGCCAGACGGCGTTCGCGGGCCTGCAAAATTCCAGCGTCACGACGTGTCCGCCCGGTCGCAGCACGCGCGCCACTTCGTCGAGCGCGGCGTCGAGCCGCGGGGCGTTGCGGAGCCCGTAGCCGATCGTGACGACGTCGACCGAGGAGTCGGGAAGCGGCAGCGCGATCATGTCGCCGGCGACGAAGCGCGGTCCGTTGCTGCTCATGCCGCGCGCGCGTGTGACAGCGCGGATCAGCATCTCGCGCGAGACGTCGAGTCCGACGACGACGCGGCGGTCCGCCGCAAGCGCAGCGGCGATGTCACCGGTCCCACACGCGAGGTCGGTGACGACGATCGTGCGCCGGTGCGCGGCCGCCGCGGCGGCGGCGAGCGAGACGACCTCGCGCTTCCATCGCGCGTCCATGCCGAAGGAGAACCAGCGCGTGAACGCGTCGTAGCGTGGCGCGACGAGGTCGAAGACCGCGGTGACGTACCGCTGGCGGATCGACGGATCGTCGAGGTGCCGGTCGGGGTCGAGCGCGCGCAGCGGCCGATCGCGCGTCGCGCGGCCCATCAGACGACGAGCAGCTCGCTCTGGTACTCCGTCGGCGTGATCACGGCGCGCCCGGGCTCGATGAACGCGTTGACTTCGCTCCGCATCCCGATCTCCCCCGCGAGGTAGACGCCGGGCTCGATGGAGAACGCGACACCCGGGACGAGCAAGCGCTCCTCACGCGTCTCGAGGTTGTCGAGGTGCGGTCCCGAGCCGTGGAGGTCGCGGGGATCGATCGAGTGGCCGGTGCGGTGAATGAAGAATTGGCCGAGTCCACGCGCAGTGATGACGCCGCGCGCCACGTCGTCGACGTCGCCGCCGCGGAGCGGCCGACCCGCCGCAACCCCGTCGCGCACGGCCGCGATCGCGGCGTCGCGCGCGTCGCGAACCGCGGACCAGACCTCCGCCGCGCGCGGCGTCGGGGCGCCGACGCTCGCCATCCACGTCTGGTCGGCGTACACGCCGCCCGGCTCGCGGGCCCATAGGTCGACGAGGACGACGTCGCCCTCACGAATCGGGCGCGGACGCTCCGGCGACGGGTCATAGTGCGGGTCCGCGGCGTTCGCCCCCACGGCAACGATCGGTGGATCGACGGTCTCGAGCCCCGCGTGGGCGAAGGCATCGAGGATCCACCCGCGCGCCTCAAGCTCGGTCGCCGGCGCCGCGGACCGCGCCCGGTCGCCGACACGCCGCAACACGGATCGCGCAATCGCCGCGATCGCGTCGGCCGCGCGCTGGTGTGATGCGACGTTGTCGGCGTCCCACGTCGCGTAGAAGCGCGTCACCAGCTCGCCGGACGGGACGACCTCCGCGCCCGCCGCGCGCACCATCTCCAACACACCGGCCGGCACGCGGTCGAGGTACGGTACGCCGTCGCCCGGCGAATACTCCATGGCGACGCGCCGTCCGCCAACCAACGACGCGACCAGTCCCTCGAGCGTTCGCCACGAGCTGTATTGCTCCTTCCGCCACCCGGCGGGCCAGGCGCGCCACGGCCCCTGCTCGATCGCGTGGGTGATCGCGGCCGGCACGCCGGCGCGCGGCACGAGGACGAAGACGCGCCGCGTCAGCATGCCCTCGAGGCGCAGCAACCCGACGGCGATCGGGTTCAGGCCGTGAAAGTCATACAACAGCCACCCGTCGAGCCCTGCGTCCGCAATCGCTTGCTGAAACGCGGGGAGAGTCGTGGGGGAGAGCATGGGGGGAAGATAATTCCGGTTCGCGGGGTACCATGTCGTTTGCGACGGCGGAAGGGCGAGGGCGTTTCGCGGGAACAGCGCAGCCGCGGATGGACGAAGGACGATGGGCCCGCGCCGGCGGGCGCCTGTGTCATCTGCGGCCTTCCGCGTGCGCCACGAACAACTCGCCACGCCGTCGCCCCTCCGCTCTCCTGCCCGAACGCCCTCTTACGCCGCCGCCCGACTGATCGCCGTCCAATCCGCCCGCCACTCGCAGCGCGCGTCGCCGCGGCTGCTGCAGCGGACGTGGTCGACCGCGCCCGTGCTGCCGATGAGGAGATGCAGTAGCTCGCGCAGGAACGACTCGGGGTAAAGGCAGCCGGCGCCGGCAGGGTTGGCGCTGGCGGTGATCGGCTGGTCGATCTCGAGCAGCAGCGCGCTGCCCACGCGCTTCACCTCGCCGTTCAGATAGCGCGCCGAGAGCGTGCGGACGCGCCGCAGTGCGAGTGGCCGGGCGACGATTGATGGCAGCCCGCGCAGCATGCCGCGCAGCGTCGGGGAGATCGTCTTGTATCCCTCTCGCGCGAGGAAGCGGCCGGCCTCGCGGAACACCTCGTCCGCGTCGGGACGCCGTCCCACCAGTCGCGCGAGGGCGAGCGTCTCGTCGGGCGAAATGCGCTGCCGTCGGCGGATGGCGTCCGTGTAACGCTTGATCTGCGCGTACACCGTCTCGCTCAGCCCGAGCCGCTTGTTGCGCAGCTCGTCGACCAGCTCGGCGTCGAGCTCTTCCTGATTCGGAGTGTCAGCGTGTCGGACAGCCTCGAGAAGGCTGAGCGGCAGCAGAGCGTCGACGGCGGCCAGCATGGTCCTGGGGCGGGGCGGAGCGCGTGCGAAGCGCGGGGAGGCAGCGTGCCAAGCTAACCGTCGCCGGAGGGGCGTTCAAGGCGAGCGCAGGAAACGAAACCGTCGACGACAGCGCGTTCCAGTCGCGTGGCCAACTTGCGGACGCTCGGCAGCCCAAGCCACATTGCCCACTCCGCCAAGAACGATCGCGCGTGCACGGACTTCCGGTGCAACCATGAGCCCGCCTGACAACGCCGCGCCGGCATACGATGGTGCGCGACGCGTCGCGACGGGGGGCGGATCGCGCCCGAGCTGACCGCTGCCCGGCTCGCCGTCGGCATCGCGGCGGCGATGCTCATCGCGCTCGTGGCGCGGCGGGTCCGCGTGCTGTCCGCGGGTGGCAGCGCCGCGGCAATCGGCGTCGGGGTGGCGGCGACGGTCGCGGGATGGTCGTGGGCCTTCCTGCTCGTACTCTACTTCATCTCCTCTGTCGGCCTCACACAGTACCGTGCGGCGGCCAAGGCGGCGCGCACCGAGGCCGTCGGCGCGAAGGGTGGGGCGCGCGACGCGAGGCAGGTGATCGCGAATGGCGGCGTGTTTGCCCTCGCTGCCGTCTTCTGGCTCGTCTCGGGCTGGGATGGCTGGCGCGCGCTGGGCGCCGGCGCGCTCGCTGCCGCTACCTCCGACACGTGGGCGACCGAGGTCGGGACGCTCGCGGGACGAGCGCCGCGCTCGGTGGTGAGCGGGCGCCGCGTTCCGACGGGCACCTCAGGAGCTGTCTCCGCCGCGGGGCTCGCCGCGGCCGTCGCCGGCGCGGCCTTCCTCGCACTCGCCGCCCTGGCCGTCGAGTGGCCGGCGGGCGCCGCAGCGGCCGGATTCGCCGGCGGAATCGCCGGATCGACGATCGACTCGCTGCTCGGCGCGACGTTGCAGGCGCGCCGGTGGTGCGACGCGTGCTGCGCGCCGACGGAGCGCGAGACGCACGTCTGCGGCTCCTGCACGCGCGTCGTCGGCGGCATCGCGTGGCTCGACAACGACGCCGTGAACGCGCTCAGCACCGCGGCGGGCGGGGTCTTGGGGCTGCTCGTCGGCGCGTAGCGTAGATTGTTCGTATGACACGCCGGGACGTGATCGTCGTGGGCGGCGGGCCGGCCGGTGCGGCGACGGCGACCGCACTGGCGCGCGCCGGCGTCGACGTCCTCGTGCTCGACCGGGCGCGGTTCCCGCGGGCGAAGGCGTGTTCGGAATACCTGAGCCCCGAGGCCTCGCGCATGCTCGCGGCGATGGGGGCGCTCGACGACGTGGAGCGCGCCGGCGCCGCGCAGCTGGCCGGGATGCGCGTGCGTGCGCCCGACGGCACGTGGATGCGCGGCGAGTTCGCCGCCGCGCACGGGTACCGCGGCTACCGCGACCGCGGCCTCGCGCTGCCCCGTGAACGCCTCGACTCGATCCTCCTCGACTGCGCACGGCGCGCCGGCGCGGGGGTCGAGGAGGGCGCGCGTGTGACCGACCTCGAGCGCGACGTGCTGGGCCGCGTCGTGGGCATACGCGCCCGGACGCGCGGTGGGCCGGCGACGCTGCGCGCCCGACTCATCATCGGGGCCGACGGGCTACGCTCCGTCGTCGCGCGCCGACTCGGGCTCGCGCGGGTCGGGCGCTGGCCGCGGCGGATCGCGCTTGTCGCGCACTATCGCGGCGTCGCGGACGTCGGCGACTGCGGCGAGATGCATGTCGAGCGTGACGGCTATGCCGGGCTCGCCGACGTCGGTGGCGGCCTCACGAACGTCGCCGTCGTCGTCCCGGCGCGCCGCGGGCGGGAGATCGCGGCCGCCGGCGCCGAGCACTTCTTCGAGAAGTGGCTCGCGCGGCGCGCGCACCTGGCGCCGCGACTCGCTGCTGCGGAGCGCACATCGCCGGTGTTGGCGACTGGGCCGTTCGCGTCGCACGCGCGGCGCGCGTGGGCGCCGGGCGCGGCGCTCGTCGGCGACGCCGCTGAGTTCTTCGACCCCTTCACCGGCGAGGGTATCTACGCCGCGCTGCGCGGCGGCGAGCTCCTCGCATCCCACCTGCTGAGCCTCGCCGGCGCTCGGTCACTGGCGGACGATCGCGCCGACGCGTGCGCGGAAGTCGACCGCGCTCTGCGCGCCTACGACCGCGCGCGTCGTCGAGAGTTCCGCGGGAAGTGGGTCGTCGAGCGGATCATCGGCGGGGCGGTCGCGTCGGCCTTCGTCATGAACCGCGCCGCACGCGCGCTCGCGGCGCGCCGCGACCTCGCCGACCTCCTCGTCGGCGTGACCGGCGACTTCGTGCCGGCGCGCGAGGTGCTCCGCCCCGCGTTCGTCCTGCGCCTCCTGGTCGCCGCAGCCCTCGGCCCGTCGTGGCCGGCCGCGCCGACCGCGCGCTAACCGGCACGTCCGGCCATGTCGATCGACCCCGACACGTTCCGCGCCTCGCTCGGGCGCTTCGCGTCCGGCGTGACCGTCGTTACGACATGCGGCGCCGATGGACGCGACCACGGCATGACCGTGAGCGCGTTCTGCTCGGCGAGCCTCAAGCCGCCGCTCGTGCTCGCGTGCATCGGCCACGAGGCGTCGATGCACGGCGTGGTGATGCAGGCGGACCGCTTTGGCGTGAGCATTCTCGCGGTCGGCCAGGAGGCGCTGGCACGTCGCTTCGCCGACCAGCGATCGGATCGCTTCGACGGCGTCGGGTACTCGCGCGGCCGGCTCGGCGTCGCGCTGCTCGACGAAGCGCTCGCGCACCTCGAGTGCTCGGTCGTCGACCGGCGGGATGCAGGCGACCACACGATCATCGTCGGTCGCGTCGAGTACGCCGTGTGCGACCAGGGACGGCCCCTCGTCTACTACCGCGGCGGTTACACGCAGCTCGAGCGGTGACCGTGGCGCGCCCGGTGTGAGCCCGCTTCTCGTGCGCCGCCGGCGGCGCGGCGTCGAGTACCTGGACGACCCGGAGTGCGACCCGACGCTCCGGGCGCGCTCGCTCGCCGACGTCGCGCGCGCGAACCGGTGGCTCGGCGGAGCGCGCGCCGTGATCGCCGAGCTGCCCGATGCGCTGCCGGCCGTGAGCGCCCGGAACGGTCGCGTGACCCTTCTCGACGTTGGTGCCGGCTTGGGCGACATTGCCGCGCGCGTGCGCGACGCGGCGGCACGCTCCGGCGTGCCGCTGGCGACCATCGGCCTCGACGCGGCACCCTCGCTCGCGGCGGCGAGCCGCGCACACGTCGATTTCGCGCTGTGCGGCGACGCCCTGGCCCTGCCGTTCGCCGACCACGGCGTGGACGTCGTGCTTTGCTCGCAGGTCCTACACCACTTCGACCACGCCGACGCGGTGCGGGTCGTCCGGGAGCTGGATCGCGTCGCCGGCTCGCGCGTGATCGTCGGCGACCTGCGCCGGAGCGCGGTCGCGGCGACCGGCCTCTGGCTGATGTCTTTTCCCCTGCGCTTTCACCGCGTGAGTCGCCACGACGGCGTCGTCTCCGTCCTGCGCGGGTTCACGACCGGGGAGCTCGCGAGGCTCGTCCAGGAAGCAGTCGGGGTCCGTCCGACCGTGCGCCGACGTCTCGGCTGGCGCATCACCGCTAGTTGGGCTCCGACGGGCGGACGGCCGCGGGAGGCGTTCGCGCTCGGTCCGCTGCCGAGCGGGCGGCGCATGCGCACCATCGACGAGCGCGTCGTTCGCGCGCCGCTGGCCACGATCTTCGCGCTGGCCTCGGACGTGGAGCGTTGGCCGGCGCATTTGCGGCACTACCGCTACGTGCGCTTCCGCGAGCGCAACGGGGGCGGCGGGGGGATCGTCGAGATGTCCGCCAACCGCCCGTTCGGACCCCTCGGCTGGCCGACGTTCTGGACGTCCCAGATGGCCGTGGCGGGTCCGGAGGCTGGCGCGCCGGACGGGCCGTGGATCCGCTTCCGTCACATTCGCGGCGTCACGACGGGGATGGACGTCGAGTGGTGCTTCCGGCAGATTGCGAATGCGACGCACGTGCGCATCGTGCACGTGTGGAACGGGCCGCGCTGGCCGTTGATCGGCGGCGTCGCCGCCGTCGGTGTGATCGGCCCCGTCTTCGTGCACGGCATTGCGTCCCGCACGCTCGCCGGCCTGGCCGCGGCTGCGGAACGCGCCGCCGGAACTGCCCCGGCGCCGCGGTGAGCCGACACGGAACGTTGGGCCGGCCGGCGGTGTTGGTCATTGGTGTCGAGCGGAGATTGTAACGTGGTGGAAGTGACTGATCGGCGTCGGCGAGTCGTGGTGACGGGGATCGGCGCGGTGACACCCGTCGGCACAGCGGTCGAGGGGCTGTGGGCCGGCCTTCGCGCCGAGCGCTCCGGCGTGCGCACGGTGACGCAGTTCGATCCGACGCCGTTCCGGAGCCACAACGCGGCCGAGGTCCCGGACTTCGTCCCCGGCGATTTCATCGAGGCGAAGAAGGCGAAGCGCATGGACCGCTTCAGCCAGTTCGCGATCGCCAGCGCGCGCCTGGCGCTCGAAGACTCGGCGATTGAGCTCGCGCGCGAGGACCGCGACCGCATCGGCTCGATGATGGGCTCCGCGCTCGGCGGGCTGCGCTACGCGGAGCACCAGGTTCACGTCTACATGACCGAGGGGCTGCGCGGGGTCGATCCCGCGCTCGCGCTCTCCGTGTTCGCCGGCGCCGCCAGCTGCAACATCGCGCTCGAGTTCGGCGTCGAGGGGCCGAATAGCACGAACGGCATGAGCTGCGCGTCGGGGACGATCGCCGTCGGCGACGGCTTCCGGCAGATCCGCGATGGCTATGCGGACGTCATGCTCTGCGGCGGCGCCGAGGCGCCGCTCGCGCCGCTCTGCTACGGCGCGTTCACGATCATTCGAGCCATGTCGACGCGCAACGACGACCCGGAGCGCGCCTGCCGGCCCTTCGACAAGGATCGCGACGGCTTCGTCATGGGCGAGGGAGCGGCCATTCTCGTGCTCGAGGAATACGAGCGTGCCCGCGCGCGAGGCGCGAGGATCTACGCCGAGATCGCCGGCTACGGCTGCTCCAACGACGCGCACCACATGACGGCCCCACGTCCCGACGGGACGCAGGCGGCGCGCGCGGTCCAGCGCGCGCTCGCCGACGCGCGCGTCGAGCCCCACGAAGTCGACTACGTGAACGCGCACGGGAGCTCGACGCCGCTCAACGATCCCACCGAGACGCGCGTCCTCAAGCGCGTCTTCGGCGAGCACGCGAGCCACCTCGCGGTCAGCAGCACGAAAGGCTACTACGGCCACCCCCTGGGCGCCTCGGGGGCGATCGAGGCGGCCGTGACGTCGCTTGCCATCCACCACGAGTGGCTCCCGCCGACACTCAACCTCGATGAGCCGGACCGGGAGTGCGATCTCGACTACGTCCCGCGCGCCGGCCGCACCGCGGCCATCGAGCACGCGGTGAGCACGTCGTTCGGCTTCGGGGGCATCAACGCGGCGCTCGTACTGCGAAGGGCTGAGGGCTGAGGTCGGAGGGTAGAGCGAGCGTTGACGGAAGAGCGTCGGGCAGGGAGTTTCACGCTCACGGTTGCGAGCGTCCCTCTCCCCTTTTCCTCCTCCTCTCCCCTCGCCAATGCGCGATTCCATCCGACATTTCGTCGCGGAGTTCGTCGGCATCTTTGCCCTCGTCTTCGTGGGCGGCGCCGCGCTGATCAACGGCCAGTCTCGCGCTTCCGCCGCGGGGCTACTCGAGGCCGCGTTCGCGCACGGTCTCATCCTCGCCGTCGCGGTTACGGCGACGATGCGCATCTCCGGGCACTTCAACCCCGCCGTCACGCTCGGGTTTCTCGTCGCACGGCGCATCGAGCCGGTCATGGCCGGCGTCTACATCGTCGCGCAGCTGCTCGGCGCGATGCTCGCTGCGTACGCGCTGCGCGGATTGTTCCCCGATCCGGATGCCATCGCAGCACGGCTCGGCGGTCAGGCGATCGCGCTCAACGTGACGGCGTGGCAGGCGATCGGCCTCGAGGCGATCGCCACGTTCCTCCTCACCTTCGTCATCTTCGGCACCGCGGTGGACCCCAACGCGCCCCGGGTCGGCGGTCTCGCCATCGGCCTGACCGTGACGGCCGGCATCCTCGCGATCGGCCCCCTGACCGGCGGGTCCATGAACCCCGCGCGCTCTTTCGGCCCCGCGGTCGCGAGCGGCATCTTCGAGGGCCAGGCAGTCTTCTGGACGGGCCCGATCGTCGGTGCCATCACGGCGGCGCTGCTCTATGACACCCTGTTCCTGCGGCGCGGCGTGGAGCCGGTGGATCATGGCGCCGTGCGCCCAACGCGCTGACTAAGAGCGCTATCAGCTATCAGCTATCAGTACTTTGGAGCGCGGCCCTGCGGGCCGCTGATTGGGTGCGACGGAGTTGCGAGTTCGGGGGACTCCATACCAAGTGCCGTCAAAGCCCCGCCCTGCGCGCAGCGCGGCGGGGCACTCCGTAATACTGATAGCTGATAGCTGATAGCTGATAGCTGATAGCTTCTTTTATCAATGCCCCCGCCCCCCGTCCCCCTCGCCGCGGCCCGAGAGCGCGCCATCGAGCTCTTGTCGGCGCACTTCGCGTACGACCGGCTGACCATCGACGAACTGGACCAGCGGTTGGAACGGGCGTACGCGGCGACGTCGCTCGGCGAGCTGGATGCGCTGACGGCGGACCTGCCTCAGGCCGGGTCCGCGCCGACTCCGGCCCCGGTCGCGCGGCCGCCGGTGCCGCTGGACGAGGTGGACGACTCGGGACGCATCGTCGCGGTCTTCTCCGAGACTCGGCGCGCCGGCCTGTGGGCGGTACCGCCCCGTCTCGACGTCACGGCCATCATGTCCAACCTCACGCTCGACCTCCGCTCGGCCCTCCTCTCGCCAGGGGTGACCGACGTCGACGTCAGCGCGGTGATGGCGTCGGTGCAGATCATCCTCCCGCCCGGCGTCCGTGTCCTCGACCGCGTCCGGGGCTTCATGGCCAGCGTCACCGACGACAGCTACAGCGCGCTGATGGAGGATCCGTCAGTGCCCGTCATCCGGCTCAGCGGGCGGGCTGTGATGGCGGAGGTAAAGGTGCGGACGCGCGGACGGAAGGAGCACGGGTTCGGCAGTTGAACCGATCCGTCGTCGGGTGATGCCGGCGCGCGGCTAGGGACCCGCCGCCAGATACGTCTCGTCGTACCGTCGAATCGAATCCACGATCACCCGCTTCGCCGCCTCCCACCCACCCCACCCCCCGGCCTGGACCCGTTTTCCCTCGAGGTCCTTGTAGCTGCGGAAGAAGTGCTCGACCTCCTTCAGCAAGTGCGACGGGACGTCGGCGATGTCGAAGGTGTCCTGCCAGTACGGATCGTTGAGCGGCACGGACAGGATTTTGTCGTCAGGCTCTCCGCGGTCGATCAGCTTGAGGACGCCGATCGGGCGCACGTCGATCTGGCATCCTGGAAACGTCTCCTCCTTAATGAGCACCAGCACGTCCAACGGGTCGCGGTCTTCATGCAGCGTTCGCGGGATGAACCCGTAGTCGCCGGGATAGTGGACGGCGGAGTAGAGAACGCGGTCGAGCCGCATCAGGCCGGACGACTTGTCGAGCTCGTACTTGTTCCGACTCCCCTGCGGGATCTCGACGATCGCCGTCACCTCGTCCGGTGGCCGCTTTCCCGGAGAGACGTCGCGCCAGAGGTTGATCACGAGCTCTCCCCGAGCTGCCGACGGCTCACGGCGACGGGCCGCGCGCCGCTGTCCGCTTCCAGTATTGCCGCCTCGGCGGCCGTCGCCGGCGTCGTCGGCCGAATCGCCTCCACGCTCGTCTCCGCCTGCTCGACTGCGAGGCCAAGGCTTCGCAGCGCGTAGCGTGCCATGCTCAGCGCGAGCTCGCGCTCGCCCATCACGACGAAGCCGACGCCGCGCGCCTCGAGGAACGCCTGCTCCGCCTCGCTGTGCGTCCGCACGACCGTGTCGATCCGCTCGTTGATGCGCCGCGCAAGGTCGATGATCTGGCGCGCGTGGAACGGGTCGGGGGCGGTGACGACGAGCAGGCGCGCACGCTCGGGATGCGCGTGCTCGAGTATCCCCGGCCGAGCCGCGTCGCCGTAAACGGTCGGAACGCCGCGCTGCCGAAGGTCCTCGACGGTCTCCCGGTGCTGCTCGACGACGATGTACGGCAGCCGCTGTCGCGCGAGCGCGGCACCGATCGTCCGGCCGACGCGGCCGTGCCCGACGACGATGGCATGGTCCCGTGCCGGCGCCACGACGGAAGGCAGTGTGACGGGCAGCGCACCGGGTCGCTCCAGACGCGCGAGGAGCGTCGCGCGCGTGCGCAGCCACCCCTCGATCGACTGCGCGCCACGGAAGGCGAAGGAGTTCAGCGTGATCGAGACCACCGCGCCGGCGAGAATCAGGCTGCGCGATTCCTCCGGGAGGACGCCGAGCGAGATGCCGAGACCGGCGAGGATGAACGAGAACTCGCCGATCTGCGCGAGGCCGGCAGCCACCGTGAGCGCGGTCGCCACCGGGTAGCGGAAGGTGAGCACGATCGCGAACGTGACGAGTGGCGTGCCGAGCATCACGAGGGCGACGACGCCCAGCAGGTGCAGTGGCTGGCGCGCGACGACGGCCGGGTCGACCAGCATCCCGACGGAAACGAAGAACAGTACGGCGAAGGCGTCCTGAAGCGGCAGCGCCTCGGCCGCCGCGGCGTGGCTGAGGTCCGATCCGTTCACCACGACGCCGGCGAAGAAGGCGCCGAGTGCAAACGAGACCCCGAAGAGGGCTGCCGACCCGAACGCGATGCCCAACGCGACCGCGAGGACCGAGAGCGTGAACAGCTCGCGCGAGCCTACGCGGGCTACTCGGGCGAGCATCCACGGAATTGCGCGTGCGCCGACGAAGAGCATGAGGACGATGAACGCCGCGACTTTTCCGAGCGTCAGCGCGACCGTCGCGAGAAGGCTCATCGTGCCTTGCGAACCGGCCGCGAATCCACCACCGCCGGGACGTGCGAGGGCGGGCAGCAGGACCAGCGCAAGCACCATCGCCAAGTCCTGCGCAACGAGCCACCCGATTGCGATACGCCCGTTGACCGAATCCAGGGATCCGCGCTGCTCGAGCGCGCGCAGGAGCACGACGGTGCTGCCGACCGAGAGCGCGAGTCCGAAGACGACTGCGGCGCCCATGTGCCACCCCCAGGCGCGCGCGAGGCCGGCGCCGAGCGCCGTCACGACCGCGATCTGCGCGGCGGCGCCGGGTAGTGCGATGCGGCGTACCGCCGCCAAGTCGCGCAACGAGAAGTGGAGGCCGACGCCGAACATCAGCAGGATGACGCCGATCTCGGCCAGCTGGCCCGCGAGCCGGGAGTCGGCGACGTATCCCGGCGTGAAGGGCCCGACGACCACGCCGGCGAGAAGGTAGCCGACGAGGGGCGGCAGGCCGACGCGCGCCGCCGCGAAGCCGAAGACGAACGCGACCCCCAGCCCAACCGCGATCGTGGCGACGAGTGTCGTGTCGTGGGCCACGACCGGTCAGCCGCTCACGCGCCGCGCTGCGCCCGTCGTCGCCAGGGAAGCCCCATGCCCGCGCGGCGCGCGACCGACCCTCCTCGCAGTAGCTTCGGCTCCTCGACGGTGACGAAGGCTGCCGGGTCCCAGCGATCGACGATCCGCATCACCTCTTCGAGGTCTTGTCGCTGGACGACCGAGTTCAGGATCTCGACTCGCCCGTCGCGACCCTGACCGCCGAACTCGGTCACCCCGTAGCCCTTCGCCCTGAGCGCCTGAGCGATCTCGACGCCGCCGTCGCGCGACACGACGCGAACCGTCGCCACGCCGTACGCCAGCGCGTGCTCGATCGAGATCCCGACGAGCGTTCCGGCGCCGAATCCGCCCGCATACCCGAGGACGTGCCACACGCTGTCGAGGAATCTGATCGCGTTCCCGACGACGACGATCCAGATAAGCGCCTGGAAGAACCCGAGCCCGGCCGCGACCCACCGCTCGCCGCGCACTGCCGAGAGAACGCGCATCGTGTCCAGCGAGACGTCGACGATGCGCAGGCCGAAGATGACGAGCGGGCCCCAGGGGAGGGCAAAGAGGGTGTCGAGCATCGCTGAAAGTTCACCGTCGTAGCGCGTGTCCGCTATCGGCTGTCGGCTGTCGGCTGTCGGCTATCCGCTATCCGCTATCCGCTATCCGCTATCGCTATCCGAAGCAAGGTCGGCCGGCGCTGCGCGTCGGCTGATATGATTGAGAACGTTGACCGCACCGGAACCGTCGAAATCAAACCCGGCCGCAGGCCGGGTGGTCCAAGTCTCGGATGGCGGATAGCGGATAGCGGATAGCGGATAGCGCCTTACCATGAACGACCTCCGCGACGAACTCCAAAGAGCCCTCGGCAGCGCGTACGGCCTCGAGCGCGAGCTCGGCGGGGGCGGCATGTCGCGCGTCTTCGTGGCGGTCGAGCACGCACTGGGACGGCGCGTCGTCGTGAAGGTCCTGGCGCCGGAGCTCGCGGCCGGAATCAGCGCCGAGCGGTTCAAGCGCGAGATCCAGCTCGCGGCGCAGCTCCAGCACCCGCAGATCGTGCCGGTACTCGCCGCGGGCGAGGCGGCCGGCATGCCGTTCTACACGATGCCATTTGTGGAGGGCGAGTCGCTGCGGACGCGGCTGAGGCGCGACGGCGCGCTGCCCATCCGCGACGCGGTGCGCATCCTCAGCGACGTCGCGAAGGCGCTGGAGTACGCGCACGAGCGCGGCATCGTCCACCGCGACATCAAGCCGGACAACGTCCTCATCTCGCGCACCTCAGCGTCCGTCGCCGACTTCGGCATCGCCAAGGCACTGGCCGCGTCGAAGATGCAAGGACCCGGTCAGACGCCGGGCGGGACACTCACCCAGATCGGGACGTCGCTCGGCACGCCGACGTATATGGCGCCGGAGCAGGCCGCCGGCGACCCGAACACCGATCACCGCGCCGACATCTACGCCCTCGGCTGCATGGGTTACGAGCTGCTGACCGGGCAGCCACCGTTCCATGGTCTCAGTCCGCACCAGCTCTTCGCCGCGCACATCGCCGAGCGCCCGACCCCGCTGAGTGCTCGCCAGCCGAACGTCCCGCCGGTGCTCGCGGCGCTCGTGATGCGATGTCTCGAGAAGGACCCGGCGAACCGGCCGCAGACGGCGGACGAAGTCCTCGAGGCGCTGGAAAGTGTCGGCACCGCGAGCGGCCCAACGCACACGGCGCCGACCGCGGTGCGTGCCGAATCCGTCCGGCATGGCCGTCGCACGCTCGCGGTCGCGCTGGGCAGCGCCGCGCTGCTCGCCGCGGGGGCGACTGGAGTGTGGGTGGCCCGGCGTTCGGAGGGGGCCCGCAGCGCGGCGGGCGGGGCCAGCGCGAAGTCGATCGCCGTGCTGCCACTCGTGAATGTGGGCGGCGACACCGCGAGCGAGTACTTCGCCGAGGGGATGACTGACGAGCTCGCGACCGCGCTGGGCAAAGTCGGCGGACTCCGCGTCGCGTCCCGAACCGCGGCGTACTCCTTCAAGGGGAAGTCGGCGACGCCGCAAGAGATCGGGCGCACGCTTCACGTCTCGACGTTCCTCGAGGGCTCGGTGCGGCGCGCCGGCCGGCGGTTGCGCTTGACCGCGCGCCTGACGAACGTCTCCGACGGGCTCACGCTCTGGGGGGAGACGTACGAGCGCGAGGTCAACGACGTTTTCCAGGTGCAGGACGAGATCGCGCGAGCCATCGTCGGGGCGCTCCAGATCCAGCTCGGCGCCGGGAGCGTTGGCGGCGCGCACAGCCGCGGGACAACGAACCTCGAGGCCTACGACCTGTACTTGCGCGGGCGGTACTTCGTCAACAAGCGTGGCGAGGCGTCGCTGCGCGAGGCGATCCCGCTCTTCCAACAGGCCGTCGAGAAGGATCCGGGATTCGCGCGCGCGTACGCGGGACTCGGCGACGCGTACGGACTGCTCCCGCTGTGGTCGAATTCGCCGATCGATTCGCTGGCGCCGCTCGCCCTCGCCGCAATCGACCGCGCGATCCGGATCGACTCGACACTCGCCGACGCGCACGCATCGCGCGGCAGCGTGCTCCAGCTCCTCTGGCGTTGGGAGGAGGCCGAACGGTCGCTCCGCCGCGCGATCGCTCTCGACCCGGAGTACGCCCAGGCGCATCAGTGGCTGGGGGAGGCGCTGATCATCCAAGGCCGCGTCAACGAGTCAGCCGATGCACTCCGCCGCTCGGTCGAGCTCGACCCCGTATCGCCCATCAAGTGGGCGTCGTACTCCTTCGCGCTCGGCCTCGCCGGGCGACACGACGAGGCGCACGAGGCACACGACCGGTCGACGCGGCTCGACTCCGCGCTTGTCCTCACGCGGTACTTCTCGACCTGGAACGCCCTCTCGGCAGGGCGCCCGGCTGAGGCGCTTCGCGAGGCGAAGATCATCGAGCCCCTGGGTGACCGATACCCGCCCGTCTTCGGCGTGGTCGGCTACTGTCATGCAGTCACCGGCGACAGCGCGGCCGCGGCCGCGGTGCGGCGCCGCCTCGAGGGGATCGCGCGTACGCGCCGTGGGTACGCCGCGGCGGTCGGCATGGTGTACCTCGGCCTCGGCGACCGGGCGAACGCGCTCTCGTGGCTCGAGCGCTCAGCGCGGGAGCGCGAGGCGTTCTTCGGGTCGACCTCGCTCGCCGCGAACGTCTTCGACCCGCTGCGCCCCGACCCGCGATTTGCGGCCTTGCTCCGGACGATCAACCTCGACCCGGCCATCCTCGCGGCGCCGCGAGGCGGGCGGCCGAGGTAAGGGACGGCGCTGGCGCACCGTCCGTACCGCGTTGTAACATCGCCCACGTGTCGGCGTACGTCTCCTACCAACCACCCCAACCACGACCTCGACACATACCCGAGGCCTCTATGAACCTGTCCTGGCGTGCCGGTTCCGTCGCACTCATCATCGCCATTCTCCCCGGCGTCAGCCTTGCCCAAGGCGCCGAGCCGACCGACTCGGCGGCCGCCGTCGACCGGATCTTCGCCAACTGGAGCTCGCGACAGACGCCCGGCTGCGCGGTCGGCGTCGCGCGCAACGGCCAGACGCTACTCGAGCGCGCGTACGGCATGGCGAACCTCGAGTACGACGTGCCGAACACGCCGGCGACGATCTTTGAGGCGGGCTCGGTCTCCAAGCAGTTCACCGCGGCGGCGGTCGTGCTCCTCGCGCAGCAAGGGAAGCTCTCACTCGACGACGAAGTGTCGAAGTACATCCCCGAGCTTCCGGATTACGAGGAGCCGGTCACGATCCGCCAGATGCTCCACCACACCAGCGGGCTGCGCGACTGGGGCGTCGTGGCGGCGGCCATGGGTTGGCCGCGCGGGAGTCGGGCGCACACGCACGCCCACGTCCTCGACATCGTCAGCCGGCAGGAGTCGCTGAACTACACGCCGGGGACCGAGCACCTCTACAGCAACACGAATTACAACCTCGCCGCCATCGTCGTCGAGCGCGTCAGCGGAGTTTCGTTCGCCGAGTTCACTCGTAAGAACCTCTTCGAGCCGCTCGGTATGACGAACACCCAATGGCGCGACGACTACACCCGCATCGTGAAGGGCCGCGCGACGGCGTACGGGCGCGGGCGCCAGGGCGGTTGGGGGCTCGACATGCCATTCGAGGACGTACACGGCAACGGCGGCCTGCTGACGACGGTCGGCGACCTGCTCAAGTGGAACGAGAACTTCGTCCGCCCGCGGGTCGGTGGCGTCGGATTCGTGCGCGAGCTCCAGCAAAAAGGTCGGCTCGCCAGTGGCCGCGACATCACATACGCGCTCGGCCTCTACGTCTCGATGTACCGCGGCGTCCCGGAGGTGTACCACACCGGGTCGACCGCGGGGTACCGCGCGTTCCTGGGCCGCTACCCGCAGCAGCACCTCTCCATCGCAGTCCTCTGCAACGGTGGCAACGCGAGCCCAGGCGCGCTCGGGCGGCGAGTCGCGGACGTCTTCCTCGCGCGCCAGACTCAGCTCGCGGCACGGCAAGCCGGCGAGCCGGGCGTCACTCTGCCCGCCGAGCAGATCGCCGAGAAAGCGGGCGTCTACCGCAACCTCGTGACGAACGAGCCGATGCGCCTCGTCGTCCGCGACGGCAAGCTGCACGTCGATGGGGGTCCGGAGCTCACCCCGCTGTCACGCACGGCGTTCCGCACGCCCAGCGGCACCGTCGGCACGTTCGAGTTCGGCGCGCGTGGGCGACCCGCTATCCTCCGCCTGGCTATGGGTGACGGCGACACGGTCAGCTACCTGGTCGAGGAGAGCTGGACGCCGACGCTCGCGGAGCTCAGGCGCTACGTCGGCGAATACGCGAGCAACGAGGCGGAGGCGACCTATCGGGTGACCCTCGAGGAGAACGGAAAGCTCATGCTCCGCGGTCGCTACGGCTTCGCCTCCGAGCTCGTCCCGGTGTACCGGCACGCATTCACGGCGCCACAGGCTCGTGCCGCGAGCGTGATTCTCTTCCGCCCCGACTCCCGCGGCCGCGCGGCATCGATGAGCGTCGGGATGGAAAGGGTGAGGGAGTTGGTGTTTCGGCGCGTAGGGCGGTGAGGCCGACTGCAATCAGTTCTGCCCCGCCGTCTGCGCGCTCCCGGGTTTCAGATACTGATCCCACCACGCCAGATATCGCTGCAGCCGATCGACGCGGTAGCTCGGGGTTGTGATGCCGTGGAACTGGTTCGGGTAGATCACGAGCTGCGTCGGCACGCCGAGCGTGCGTAGCGCCTGGTACATCTGCTCGCTCCCGACCGCCGGAACGTTGAAGTCACGCTCGCCGACGACGAAGAGCGTCGGCGTCTTGATCTTGTCCGCCTGGAAGAACGGGTAGGAGACCTTCATCCAGCGCTCCTGACCTTCCTTCGTCCACGGGTAGCCGATCTCCAGATCATATTGCGGCGTGTACTGGTCGACGCCGTACATCGAGAGCTGGAGCGCGCTGCTGGCGCCGCTCACGGCTGCCTTGAAGCGCGTCGTCGTCGCGATCGTGTAGTTGGTCAGGATGCCGCCGTAGCTCCAGCCCCCGATACCGAGCCGCTCGGGATCGGCGATCCCCGCCGCGACCGCCTGGTCGACCGCGCCGAGCAGATCGACGACCTCCTTGTTCCCCCAGTCGGCGTAGATCGCCTTCTGGAAGGCCGACCCTCGACCGTTCGAGCCGCGGTAGTTGACGGCGAGCACCGCGTAACCGTTGGCGGCGAGGACCTCGCGGTCGAAGCTGAACTGATACGCATCCTGTGAGTTCGGTCCGCCGTGGATGTAGAGAATGAGCGGCAGACGCGTGCCTTGTCGCGCGGCGGGGGGTCGCACCAGGACGCTATGAACCTCTGTGCCGTCCCTGCTCCGCGATTCGAGCCCCTCGGTCGTTCCGAGCTGCAGCTCCGCGAACAGCGAATCGTTCTGCGAGGTGAGCTTGCGGAGCGAGCCGCCGTCCGCCGCGAAGATCTCGAACGCCCGGTCGGGCGTGCTGGTGAGCACCGCCGTCCGGCCGCCCGTCGTGGTGTAGCCCGAGACGACTCGTTTGCCGCTGACCAACCGCTCGATCGTGCCGTCGCTGACGCGAACCCGCGCGAGGTGCTGCTCGCGGTCGTCGACGACGAGGACGAAAATGGACCGGCCGTCGGCAGCGAACCGGGGTCCGAACACCGGCCGGTCGAGCGACGCCGTGAGCACGCGCGCCGCGCCGCCATCGCTGGGGACGATCGCAAGCGTGTTCTGGTGGTATGCCAGGAACCGCGGCTCGTCGCCGCGGAGGAAGGCGATCCACTTCCCGTCCGGGCTCCACACGGGCCGTCCGCCGTCCGGCCCCGGGAAGTCCGTGAGGCGCCGCGGCGTCGCACCGGCGCGCGCCTCGATCACGAACACATCGCTGTTCTCGATCGTCCGCGGCTCCGGGACGCGACGACTGACGAACGCGATTCGACTCCCGTCGGGCGACCAGGCCGGCTCGTCGTCGTCGGTCATCCCGCGGGTCAGCGGCTCCGCTTTCCGCGTCGCGACGTCGAACAGCACGAGCCGGCTGCGCTTCGTCCCCAGATAGCCGACGATGTCGCGCTTGAACGTGTAGCGGTCGATCACGATCGGCTTGGGCGTCTTCTTCTCGCCGGTGTCCTTTGCGGCAACCGTGTCAGTCTCCTCCTCGACGACGAGCGCGATGCGTTTGGAGTCGGGCGACCAGGCGTAGTCCGAGATGCCGCCGCGCACCTGGCTGACGCGCTGCGCCTCCCCACCGCGTCTGTCGAGCAGCCAGAGCTGCGCTCCCTTCCCCTCCTGGCGCCCGGAGAGGAACGCGAGATACCGCCCGTCCGGGCTCCAGCGCGGCGAGCCTTCGCTCTCCGGCGAGGATGTGAGCCGCACGGTCTGGGTTCCGTCCCAGCTCGTCATCCACACGTCGCTGTCGCTCTTGTCCTTCGCCGAGTCCACGGCGCTGACGCTGTACGCGACCCACGCACCGTCGGGTGAGAGCTGTGGATCACGTACGTCGCGCAACCGATAGAGGTCGGCGACGCGGATCGGCCGCTTGGCGGCCGGCTGAGCCGTCTGCG
Source organism: Gemmatimonadaceae bacterium (assembly GCA_046263215.1). Taxonomy (GTDB): domain Bacteria; phylum Gemmatimonadota; class Gemmatimonadetes; order Gemmatimonadales; family Gemmatimonadaceae; genus JBHELH01. Next base: position 28,215 of record JBHELH010000079.1, read on the forward strand.
CGCCGACGGGCAGCGCGACGGCGCAGGCGGTGACCATGTACAGCAACGTCTGCCAGCGGCGCATTGGGAAGTCTCCGAACGAGTGAGTCGAGTCGATTGAGAGAGCGACCGGTCAGGACCCAACGCCCGCACGGGCGCGGTGGATGCGGACGGCCGCGACGCGTCGTCCGTCCATCGCGACGACCTCGAGCTCGCCGCCTGGGAAGTTGACACGATCGCCGACCGCGGCGACCCGGCCGAGCTGTGAGAACACGTACCCGCCCAGCGTGGTCCAGCTCCCATCAGGGACCGGAACGTCGTAGTCCGAGCGGACGTCGACGAGCGACATCGAGCCAACGAGCTCGAGAACGCCCTCGGTCTCGATCGAGCGGCGGGCCTGGACGTCATACTCGTCGGCGATGTCGCCGACGACCTCCTCGACGAGATCCTCGAGGGTGACAATTCCGGCGGTCCCCCCGTACTCGTCGAGGACGATCGCCATCTGGCCGCGGGTCTTTCGCAGATCATCCATTACGCGCTCGGCGGGACGCGAATCGGGGACGAAGATCGGCTCACGCATCGCCCGGCGGAGTACGAACGGTTCCGCCCCGCGATGCAGCAGCAGGTCCTTCGCGACGAAGATGCCGACCACGTTGTCGAGCGTCTCCTCGTAGACCGGGTACCTCGAGTACCGCTCCCGATAGATGAGGTCGCGGACTTCCTGCTCAGTCGCCTCGACCGGCAGGGCAACGACCTCGGTCCGCGGCTGCATCACGTCGCGGGCGCGTTTCTGGTGGAAGTCGAACACGCCGGCGAGCATCGCGCTGTCGGTCTCGTCGATCGTGCCGTGCTGGCGAGCCTGCATGACGAGTAGCCGTAGCTCGTCGGCCGAGTGGACGTGACCCGCTTCCGAGACCGTCCGGACGCCGAACGGTCGCAGGAGCGCGTTGGCGGCGCCGTTCAGCAGCCAGATGAACGGCGACATGAAGCGTGAGAAGACGATCAACGGACGCGCGACCCACCGGCTGACGCTCTCCGGCGCGATGAGCGCGAGCGTCTTTGGCGCCAGCTCGCCGAGCACGATGTGCAGGAACGTGATCGTCAGGAACGCGATCGTGATCGCCGCGCCGGTATGCGCGGCGCCGCGGGTGATGTCGACGCCGAGCAACCCGAACAGCCGGTCGATCATCGCCGCCAGCGCCGGCTCGCCGAGCCAGCCGAGCGCGAGCGACGCGAGGGTAATCCCGAGCTGAGTCGCCGAGATGTAGCGGTCGAGGTGGGTAAGCGCGTCGCGCACCGTCCGCGCGCGCGAGTCCCCGCGCGCGACCATCGCGTCGATCTTGCTCCGCCGCGCCCCGACGAGCGCGAACTCCGCGGCGACGAAGAACCCGTTCGCGAATACGAGGAGGAACACGATGCCCAATCGCAGAGCGATCGAGCCGATCGTGAGGCCGTCAGCATGCTCCACACGACTCTCCGAATTGCCGGTATGAGACTCCGGCCTGAAATCTAACAATCCGCGGTCCGCGGTTCGCGGCGCGCCCTGGCCGGACGCTCCCCTGGCGTCGTCGCGCGGACTATTATCCGGGTGGCGATCCGACTGGCAACTGTCGCAGCCGCGCACCGCGAACCGCGCACCTCGCACCTCGCACGCGTCCAATGGCCGACATCGACGTCCTGCTTCAGGAGCACCGAAGGTTCCCCCCGTCGGACGACTTCCGCCGCACCGCGCACGTCCGATCGCCAGAGGTCTACGACCGCGCGGCCGCCGACCCCGAGGCGTTCTGGGCCGGCTGCGCGGAGGCGCTCGAGTGGGTGAAGCCATGGAGCCGCGTCCTCGAGTGGACGCCACCGAAGGCCAAATGGTTCACGGGCGGCCGGCTCAACGTGTCGGCCAACTGCGTCGATCGCCACGTGCGAACCGCGTTGCGGAACAAGGCAGCGCTGATCTGGGAGGGCGAGCCGGGTGACCGCCGAACCCTGACGTACTGGGACCTTTACGTCGAGGTCAACAAGTTCGCGAACGTCCTGAAGGACCTCGGCATCCGGCGCGGCGACCGCGTCGCGATCTACCTGCCGATGATCCCCGAGGCCGCGATCGCGATGCTCGCCTGCTCACGCATCGGCGCGATCCACTCCGTGGTGTTCGGCGGTTTCTCGCCCGAGTCGCTCCGCGACCGCATCAACGACGCGGAGGCGAAGCTCCTCGTCACAGCCGACGGAGGGTACCGTCGCGGGCAGATCGTCCCACTGAAGCGCAACAGCGACAAGGCGCTCGAGGACTGCCCGACGATCGAGAACGTCATCGTCGTCCAGCGGCGCCCCGGGGCCGCGGGCGACGAGGCGTTCGCCGAGATGCGCGAAGGGCGCGACCACTGGTGGCATCGGCTGATCCGCCACGCATCGATGGAATGCGAACCCGAGGCGATGGACGCTGAGGACGTGCTCTACATCCTCTACACGTCGGGCACGACTGGCAAGCCGAAAGGGATCGTCCACACCACGGGCGGCTACCTGACGGGGGTCACGATCACGACGAAGTTGGTCTTCGACCTCAAG
>JBHELH010000080.1:0-10165 GCA_046263215.1 Gemmatimonadaceae bacterium
CGCGCCGATCTGGCCACGATCGCCAAGCGGCTCGCGGACCAGTATCCGAGCAATCGCGACTACGGCGCGTACGTCGTACCACTGCCGGAGCATATCGTCGGTCCGACGCTCCGCACGGCGCTCTGGATCATGCTCGGCGCCGTCGCCGCGGTGCTGCTCATCGCCTGCGCGAACGTCGCGAATCTGCTTCTGTCGCGTGCCGCGGTTCGCGAGCGCGAGGTGACGGTGCGCATGGCGCTCGGGGCGTCGACGGGGCGCCTCGTGCGACAGCTCCTGAGCGAGAGTCTCGTGCTGTCGGCCATCGGCGGCGTCGCGGGGGTCTTCCTCGCCTGGGCGGGGCTGCGCGTGCTGCGCGCGCTCGCACCCGAGAATCTGCCGCGGATGGACGAGGTCAGCGTCGACACGACGGTGCTGCTCGTGACGGCGGCCGTCACGATCCTCACGGGGCTGCTCTTCGGACTCGTGCCCGCGGCGCAGTCGTCGCGTACCTCGCTCAGCGAGACGATGCGCGAGGGCGGCCGCGGCGCGACGTCAGGACGCGGCGGTCAACGGCTTCGGCGCCTGATCGTCGCCGCGCAGCTTGCGCTCGTCGTCGTCCTGCTGACCGGCGCCGGGCTCCTCGTGCGCACCTTCGCGACGCTTCAGCGCGTACAGCTCGGGTTCAACCCCGAGAACGTGCTGGCGATCAGGCTGCAGATTCCTGGAGCGAAGTACCCGGAGCCGCCGCTCGCGATGGCGTTCTACCAGTCGCTTCTCGATCGCGTGCGCGCACTCCCGGGCGTGCGATCTGTGGGCACGGTCACCGACATGTTCCTCAGCAAGACGCCGAACTCGGGGAACATCGTCGTCGAGGGCCGGCCGGTGCGTCCGGAAGATAAGGAGGTTACGGCCGACGCGGCGAGCCCGGGGTTCTTCGAGACGGTGGGCGCCCGCCTCGTCGCTGGTCGCTTCTTCGATGGCACCGAGCGGCCGGATGGGCAGCTCGTCGCTGTGATCAACGAGCACATGGCAAAGAGCTATTGGCCGAACGCGAGTCCGATCGGCCGGCGGTTCCGCTTCGGCGGGCAGGATTCAGACACCACGCAAAGCCGCTGGCGCACCGTCGTCGGTGTCGTCGCCGACATGCGGCGGACCGGTGTGGACATGCCGGTGCGCGACGAGGCCTTCGCCCCGTACGTTCAGCGCGCGTCGCTGGGCAACCTGGTTCTGATCAAGACGACCGGAGATCCGATGGCCGTCGTGCCGCGAGTGCGCGACGTGCTGCGGCAGCTCGACCCGGCGCAGCCGATCAGCCGCATCGAGACCATGGAGCAGCAACTCTCCGGCCTCATCGCGCAGCGGCGGTTCAACATGACGCTCGTCGCCGCGTTCGCGGTGCTCGCGCTCGTGCTCGCGGTCATCGGCGCGTACGGTGTGACATCGTACCTCGTCTCGCAGCGGACGAAGGAACTCGGCGTGCGGCTCGCGCTCGGTGCGGAGCCGTCGCGCGTGGCGCGGCTCGTCGTCGCCGACGGGATGCGTGTCGCTGGCGCCGGCGTGTTCCTCGGCGTCGTCGCGGCGCTGTTCACGACGCGACTGGCGTCGAGGTTGCTTTACGGCGTATCACCGCGGGACCCGCTCACGATCGGCGCGGTAGCGGGCGTACTGCTGGCGGTCGCGGCCCTTGCGAACTATCTCCCGGCGCGGCGGGCAGCGCGGGTCGACCCGCTGGTAGCCCTGCGCCAGGAGTAAGTGAGGGGTAGATGCGCCGCGGACCGGCCGGCATACATCTTGTCGCATACGTACCTGGAAGCGGACCAGCGGTCTCAACCGATTCCAGGAGCAGGACAATGCGGTACCTCAGCGGCTCTCGAGCGCAGCGGGCCAAGAAGGTCGCTAAGACGGTAGCTGCGGCGATCGGGGCAGCCACCCTCCTCCTCGCCATGAGTGGGTGCGCGTCGATTCCGCGGCGAGCCTGGGACAACGGCGCGGCGATGTCGTCCCGGGACGCGTACCAGGCAATGATGCGCGGCGAGCGCGGATTCCACGCAATGAAGCGGGTCTACAGCAGCATGGACCCGCGGCCGTCTGCGTACCAGGCGGCTCGGTACCCGTACTTCGGGCGATGGTAGAACTGCAGGGGGGAGGAAGGAGGAACGAGGAGTGAGTGTTGCGGACTCATCCCTCCCCCTTCCTTCCTCCCTCCCCCCTGTAGTCGAATGCCCATCCGCGTCGTCCGGCTCGGTACGCCACGCGCGCCGGACGAGGGTCCACGGCTCGGCACCGTGCGTCGACCGCCGCGCGGCGTGAGGAAGGAAGACTACGGGCGTCGCGATTACTTCGACCTCTGGCTGCCCGACCTCGCGCCGAGTGCGGGGCTCGTGTCGTACGCGTACGCGCAGGAGTTCACGCCTCAGCGGTGGGCGAGCTACGCGCGGCGCTACCGCCGTGAGATGCGCGCGCCGACGCCGCAGCGGCTGCTCGCGCTGCTCGCGGTCCTGTCGCAGCAGGCGAACTTTTCGGTCGGCTGCTACTGCGAGAACGAGTCGCGCTGCCACCGCTCGCTGCTGCGCGAGCTGCTCGCGGAGGCAGGGGCGGAAATACAGGGTGGAGGGCGGGGGGCGGAGGGTTGAGAGCTTCGGACTCTACCCTCCGCCCTCCGCCCTCCACCCTCGTCTTCATCGGCCGCGCCGGCTGGAGCCTCTCACGGACGGAGCAGGCGCACGTTCCGCCGGAGGGCGCGAGCATCCTCGAGCGCTACGCGCGCCGGTTCCCGGCGGTAGAGATCAACTCGTCGTTCTACCGCCCGCATAGGCCGGCGACGTACGCACGCTGGAGCGCCTGCGTGCCGCCGGAGTTCCGCTTCTCGGTCAAGATCCCGAAGCGGATCACGCACGAGCTGCGGCTGACCGGCACCGAGCCGATCCTCGACGCGTTCCTCGCCGAGGCAGCGTGTCTCGGCGAGCGACTGGGTTGCCTGCTCGTGCAGCTCCCGCCGAGCTTCGCGTACGACGCGGGCGTGGCGCGCGCGTTCTTCGAGGCGCTGCGGGCGCGGTACGCCGGGCATGTCGTGTTCGAGCCGCGCCACCCAACGTGGTTCACCGACGACGTGGAGCGACTTCTCGCCGAGCTGCGGGTCGCGCGCGTGGCGGCCGATCCGGCGCGCGTACCGGAGGCTGCGGAGCCGGCCGGGTGGGCAGGCATCATCTACTACCGGCTGCATGGGTCGCCGCGGGTCTACTACGACGCGTACGACGACGCCTACCTCGACACGCTCGCGGCGCGACTTGTTGCACACCGGGCGGCCTCCGATGCACCACTCTGGTGCATCTTCGACAACACCGCCCTCGGTGCGGCGACGACGAACGCGGTCGATCTCCTCGGGCGACTGCCTCGGGAAGCCGTTACGACTAAGGTTGAGCGGATCGGTCGGATTCACGGATCGGGCGGATTGAAGCGTCCAACTGATCGAAACGCTCATCCGCCTCATCCGTGAATCCGACCGATCCGATGACTCTTCGTCGTAGACGCCGGCCCGAGCGGCTTTTTCAGCGTCTCGTACGCGCGCGCGCCGCCGCACTGCGGCCCTGCGGCCGCCGCGCCGCGCCGGCTGCGGTGGTGAGCAGCTTCATCGCCGAGCGCCCCTCCTGCTCGACCTGCTCGATCGTACACTGCCGCGGGTTCTTGTCGGGGCGCCAGCGGAGGAAGCCCGTTCCGTGCCGGAATCGACCACCGTCGAAGTGGTCGTACTGCACCTCGACGACCAGCTTCGGCGCGAGCGGCTTCCATTCCGCCGAGCGCGCGGTGCTCCAGCGGCTCGGCGCGCCGGGCGCCTGGCCGGTGAAGCCGGGCGGCTTGATCAGTCGCTCGAGCTTCTTCGTCAGTGCCGCTTTGTCCGCCGCCTTGATGCTCGACGTGAAGCCGACGTGGTGGAGCAGTCCGGCGCCGTCGTAAAGCCCGAGGAGCAGTGAGCCGACGAGCCCACCCTTCGACGCGTACCGGAACCCGCCGACGACGCAATCGGCCGTGCGCATGTGCTTCATCTTCTGCATCCCGATGCGCTCGCCCGACTGATACGGCAGATCGAGCCGCTTGGCGACGACGCCGTCCAGTCCACCACCCACCGAGCGGAACCACGCTTTCACCGTCGCCATTGTCGTCGTCGCCGGCGAGAGCCAAACGCGTGCCCCCCTGGGCACGCGCTGGTCCAGAAAGGCCTCGAGCCGCGCGCGCCGCTCCGCAAGTGGGAGCTTGACCAGCGACTCGCCGTTCGCGTCGACGAGGAGGTCGAACGCGACGAGCGCCGCCGGGTGCTCGCGCGAGAGCTTCTCGACGCGACTCTTCGCCGGATGGATGCGCAGCAGTAGCTCGTCGAACGAGAGGCTGCCGTCGAGGGGGATCACGATCTCGCCGTCGAGCACGAAGCGCGGCGCGTCGATCTCGCGCAACAGCTCGACGACGTCCGGGAAGTAGCGCGCGAGCGGCTTGCCGGCCTTCGACATGACGTCGATGCGGTCGCCGTCCCTGAAGGCGAGGCAGCGGAAGCCGTCCCACTTTGGCTCGTACTGCCATCCGGGCCCGACCGGCAGCTCGTCGACGAGCTGCGCCTCCATCGCCGCGTACGAGCGGCGAAGCGGAAGGCTCATAGCATGGTCTCGAGGTCGAAGCGGTTCTTGTCGGAGAAGAGCGGTGTCCACAGGTCGCCCAGTCGGCGAACGCGGTCCGGCACGTTGGCGATGGTGAAATCTTCGATTCGCACTCCCGACTCGATCTCGTCCCATGTGACCGGCGTCGAGACGGTCGCCCGCGGCTTGGGGCGCGGCGAGTACGCCGATGCCAGGGTCCGCCCCCACGCGTTCTGGTTGTAGTCGACGAGCACGCGACCGCGCGGCCGATTGGCGATGCGGTACTCCGCGGTCAGCAGCTTGGGCGCACGCTCGGCGAGTGCCTGGGCGAGTGCTTTCGCGAACGTCCAAACCTCCTTCTGCGTCGGCCCGCGAACGATCGGCACGTAGACGTGGACGCCCTTGGAGCCGGTCGTTTTCACGAGCGTCGACATCCCGAACCCCTCGAGCGCCTCGCGCACGGTGAGCGCGGCGTCGAGCACCTTGGCGAAGCTCGCTCCGGGCACCGGGTCGAGGTCGAAGTGCAGGTAGTCGGGGCGGTCGACGTCGTCGCAGCGCGCGTACCACTGATTGAGGTCGATGCAGCCGAGGTTGACGACCCAGAGGAGCGACGGCAGGTCCTGGATCATCGGAAAGGCGATCACGTTCCCCGACTTGTGCTCGATCGAGCAGGTCTGAATCCAGTCGGGGCGTGGTGACGGAGCGCGCTTCATGAAGAAGCACTTCCCGCGCGCGCCGTTCGGGTAGCGCTTCATCACCATCGCACGGTCGCGCAGGTGCGGGAGAAGCGCGTCGGCCACGTCGGCATAGTACTGGAGCAGGTCGCCCTTGGTGATTCCGCTCTCCGGCCAGAAGACCTTGTGCAGGTTGGTGAGCCGAACCGCGCGGCCGTCGATGGCGAGCTCGATCTCGGGCTCGTCGCGGGCGATGGTGACCCGAGACGATACCGGGTCCGAGGTCCTGAGTCCCAGGTCCGCGGAACGGCCTCGTAGAGTCCCGCGCACCACGCGGGTGTCCGCCGCAGGCGGGCGGGCCGCAGCACGGCGTTGCCCCTTGGACCTCGGACCTCGGACCTGGGACCTCGTCTTCGGTGCGGTCATGCTTCACTCTCCGGTCGGTGTTCCCGGTTCGTCCTCTTCAGCGGTTCCAGTTTCGGCGGCCGCTGGCCACGGCGCACGGCGCCGGCGACGGCGACGTACTCGAGCTCGCGCTCTTCGCGCGCGTGGCGCAGCAGCAGCCCGCCACGGCTCATGTCACCTCGTCCCACGAAGGCGATCGGGAAGACGAGCCGCTCGCCAAAGGCATCGAGCAGCGCGTCGACGTACTTGCCGCTGGCGACACTGCCGAGCAGCACGACGAGTGATCGGCCGACCTTCCGCGCGAGTGCGGCGACGTCGCGTCTGAGCGGCGCCAGGTAGCGCTCGTCCCCGCCGGCGATGTCGACGCGGGCGAAGGCGAGCAGGTCGTCGCGCCGCACGTGGTCGTCCGGCGACATGAGCCCGCGGTCGGCGGTGATGACGAGCGCGGGTGGAACGCCGCGCGGCGGATTGGCGAAGACGAGCGCGTAGGTGAGCTTCCCGCGAAAGTACAGTGAGCTGAGGAAGCTGAAGACCTCGCCCAGAGGCGCGCCCTCCGGCCCGCGGAGCCGCGCCGCGAGGGGCGAGCGCGCGTTCGGATCGATGAGCAGCTTCGCGCGCTCGCCGTCGCAGCGTGCTGGAGAGAGGAGGAAGACACGGCGGGTGGCGGCGGTCACACCGGCCTCTAGTGCAAGCCGGCTGCCGAAGCCCCTCGGAGTGCCGCAGACCGCCAGGATGCGTTGCGTTTCGCGACGATCCGGCGCGGCCACGGACGGTTCCGATCCCTCACCGATGCGGTTCACCCCGACGTTTCTCGTCGGTCCGACCGAAGGCGTTGACCGGTGTGGTCAGAAGTCCCGAGTCATGCCCGTCGTGTTGTCGCCCGGGCGGTCAGATTCGGATGTAATCGCAAGTGGGAACTCGTTTTGCCTTCTCCATCCTCGCTTGATCCCCCTCATCTTCGCGAGGACCAGAGTCATGCTCGTCACCAAGTCGGTGCGGCATAGCACCCTCGTCACACTGCTGACCCGACCGAGGCCCGACGCACGATCGAGGGAAGCGCAGGGTACATGGTAGCTGGGGGCTAGCCGGCGAGGGGGCCGGCTAGATGCGTGCGATGGCGGTTCGGCGTTTCGGCGCCGGGCCGCCTTCGCCTTTTTTCGCCGTCTTCGCCGTCTTCGCCGTCTTCGCCCCTTTGCGCGGGCAACGCGCGGCGGGCGGCCGGACGCGACGCGCTGCTGCAGAACGCAAGAAATCGTTGCGTTTCGCGAGGCTCCGGCGCGTTCGGCCTGACTCGTGGGAGGTCTGGACGAGGCTCCCACCGGCCGGTAACGCATCACTTCGCCCGAATGCGTGACCGATCCGGCCAGAAGTTCTGATGAGGGCGGTCGTCTTGTCGAACCGTGCGGCCAGAATCTCCGCTAAATGAATGTCGGTATTCGTCTTGCCCCCTCCATCATCGCTTGATCCTTCAATTTCCAGCCGAGGAGAAGGTCATGCTCGTGTTCAAGACGATGCGAAGTAGCGCCGTCGTCACCCTACTCGCGCTCGGCCTCGCCGCGTGCAGCGAGGGGCTGACTGCGCCGACGTTCGATGCCTCCGAGCCGCTCATGGCCACGGGGGGCAACAGCAGCGGGAGTGGGAGTGGCAGCGGCAGCAGCGGAAGCGGCAGCAGCGGTCGCGGGAAGGACTCCGGCTCCCGAACCTTCACGATCTGGCCCGGGGCAGGCGTCTTCGAGAAGTTCGGCGATCACACCCTGTACATGCCGGCCAACGTCGTGTGCGATCCCGCCACGTCGGGCTACGGCGTGACCTTCTGGGACGAGCCTTGCGCGCGGGCCAAGCAGCCGATCCAGGTCACCGCGACCTGGTCGATCCGGAATAGCAGGCCGGTCATCTCGTTCTCGCCCGATCTCCGGTTCGCGCCGTCGAGTCACGAGAGAGACTGGGTGAGCCTGTCGCTCAGAGACACCAAGGGTGTCGATGACAACAAGTACTACACGATCCTCTGGTTCGATAAGCAGGCAGGACGTTGGGTCGACGAGTCGCAGACGGACCCCACACTCAAGGCGCGACTCACCCACAGCGGTAACTTGGTCACGCGCCGCCTGAAGCACTTCTCCGACTGGGCTCTCTGGGTGGGTCTCGGCGGCTATAACATCCTGTCCGGCATGGGTGGGGAAAGGATGGGCGTGGGGGACTGGTGAGCCTCACGGGCGCGCTGAGTGCGCGCGCTCCGACAGCAGGGACCGATCCGGCTGGGCTGAGATCGCATGGCAGGGCACGATTGACGTCGATCCGACGGAGGCTCGGCGCATGACAAGCGACAACGCGGGATACATGGTGGCCGGAGGCTAAACCGCGCCACGATACGATGGGGGCTAGCCGGCGAGGGGGCCGGCTAGGTGCGTGCGATGGCGGTTCGGCGTTTCGGCGCCGGGCCGCCTTCGCCATTTTCCGGCTGCAGGTGGCGGGCTGCGGCGCAACAGGCGGCCTGCGTAAACCGTATGCCGGAGAGTGATGTCCAATGTGGGTGCCGGTCCTCGACTTGCCGCCCGCCGCCCGCCGCCCGCCGTCCGCCATGACTCGTTCTCCCGCCGTTTTCTTCAGTGCGTTGCTGACCCTTCTGGCGGCTGCCGCGGCGCGTCCCGCGGCGCTCGACGCACAGGAGGCGGACGTCATCCGCGGCCGCGTCGTCGGCCCCGACAGTCTCCCGATCGAGAACGTCACCGTCACCGTGACGTCGATCTCCGGCAACGTCCGCCGCACCGCGCGCACCGACAAGAACGGCCGCTTCACCGTGACGTTCCCCGGCGGCGAGGGGGACTACATGGTCTCGTTCGCCGCCCTCGGCTACGCCGCCAAGCGCTTCGAGGTCAAGCGCACGGCCGATGAGGAAATCCTCGTCGCCGACGCCAGGCTCGCGCGCGTGGGCGCGGTGCTCGACGCCGTGCAGGTGCGGGCGCAACGCGAGCGCGTCAACCGAAACGTGCCGACGCCCGACGTTGGCGGCACCGAGCGTCCGGTCGACAACGCCAACGTCCCGGCCGACCTCCTCGGTGACCTCGCGGCGATGGCCGCGTCGCTCCCCGGCGTGCAGTTCGTACCGGGCGAGGACGGCGGGCCGAACGGGTTCTCCGTGCTCGGCCTCGGCGCCGACCAGAACAACACAACGCTGAACGGGATGCCGTTCGGCGGGTCGAACCTCCCGCGCGACGCCGCCATCTCTACGTCGCTCGTCACGACGCCGTACGACGTCTCGCGCGGCGGATTCAGCGGCGGTCAGCTCAGCATTCGCACCCGGCCGGGCTCCAACTTCATCACGCGCGGGATGAGCCTGAACCTCGACGCGCCGCAGATGCAATGGACCGACCGCGCCGCGCGAGCGCTCGGCCAGCAGTACACGAACCTTTCCGTCGGCGGCATGGGCTCGGGCCCGGTGAGGTTCGACAAGGCGTTCTACAACGTGGCGTACCAGATAGGCCGCCGCTCGAACGATAACCAGTCGCTGCTCAACACGGATGCCTTCGGCCTCCAGGCGGCCGGCGTCTCCGCCGACTCGGTCGACCGCCTGCTCCGCATCCTGCAGCAGGCGCAGATTCCCGTCGGCGTCGGGGGGCGCTTCGCGGACAACCGCGTGAGTGACCAGGGGTCGGTGTTCGGCAGCTTCGACTTTGCCCCGCCCACGTCCACGAGCGGTCAGGCGGTCAACCTCTCGTTCAACGGGAATTGGAACAGGCAAAGCCCCGTAACGGGCTTCGCGACCGAGCTCCCGGCCTTCGGCGGCGACCGGACGAATTGGCGCGGCGGGCTACAGGGGCGGCACAGCAGCTACGTGCGCGGCATCCTGAGCGAGACGTCGGTCGGCGTGAGCGTGGCGCGCAACGCCGGCTCGCCGTACCTCTCGATGCCCGCCGGCCGCGTGCGCGTCAACTCGACATTCGAGGACGGCACGAGCGGCGTGCAGTCGCTCTCGTTCGGCGGCAACCAGTTCCTGCGCGCCGAGCAGACGACGACGACCGCGGGCGTCATGAACCAGCTCTCCTGGTTCAGCACGAACAACAAGCACCGGGTCAAGCTCACCGGCGAAGTGCGCCGCGAAGCAAGCACGCAGATGCAATCGTCGAACCTGCTCGGCACGTTCACCTTCAACTCGCTCGCCGACCTCGAGGCGGGACGCCCGTCGTCGTTCACGCGACAGCTCGCCCCCCGGCGGCGCGACGTCGATCAGGTCGTCTGGGGCGCCTCGCTCGGGGACTCGTACCGCCGCAACAGCCGCGTGCAGCTTCAGTACGGCGTGCGCCTCGACGGCAACCGCTTCGGCTCGCGGCCGCTGTTGAACCCGGACGCGGAACGGCTCTTCGGCGTCCGCAACGACCGGCTCCCGAACCGCGTTTCTATCAGCCCGCGTGTCGGTTTCTCGTGGGGCTACGGCGTCGCGCCGCAGATTGCCGGCTTCGAGGGGGCCGCGCGTGGCCCGCGCGC
>JBHELH010000081.1:0-3301 GCA_046263215.1 Gemmatimonadaceae bacterium
GCTGGCACGCGCGCGCGAGCTCGGCGCAGACGAGACGCTGAATCATCGCACGCAGGACGTTCCGGCCGAGATCCGTGCGCGCACCGGGAAGCGTGGTGTCACCGTCGTCATCGACAGCGTCGGCGAGGCGACCTGGGAGCGATCGCTGCGCGCCCTCGGCCGGCGCGGCCGGCTCGTGACCTGCGGGGGGACCTCCGGCCCGATGGTCGAAACGGACGTCCGTCGGCTGTTCTGGAATCAATGGACGATCATGGGTTCGACAATGGGGAACGACGCCGAGTTCGACGCCGTCGTCCGGCTCTTCCGCGCGGGCCAGCTCGCGCCTGTCGTCGACAGCGTGTTCCCGCTGGCGGAGGGGCGCAAGGCGTACGAGCGACTCGCCTCCGGGAACCAGTTCGGCAAGGTCGTGCTTCGGGTGGGCGACTAGGAGAGCGTCGGTGCGCTTTCAGCTGGAGACGAGATACGCCGACTACGACACCAAGGGGCACGTCAACAACGCCGTGTACCTCACCTACTTCGAGGTGGCGCGCGTCAAGGCGTGGCTGGACGCCGTCGGCGGAAGCCCGGACGCGCCCTTCATCATCGCTGAGGCGACGGTGCGGTTCGTGCGTCCAGCGATGATCGGCACGCCGCTGGACATCGAGGTCACGACGAGCGAGGTGCGCACGAAGGCGTGGGTCTGGCGGTATCGCATCCTCGACGCCCGAGACGACGCCCTCGTGGCCGAGGGACAGACCGTCCAAGTGATGTACGACTATGCCGCCGGCCGCAGCGTCGAGATCCCCGCCGACGTTCGCGCCGGCCTCGCGAACGTCTGACGCGCCCATGCCGAGCGAAACCGCGCAGTATAGCCCCGCCGAGGAGCACGCGATCCGGGACGCCTACACTGCGCGCAAAGCGGCAACCTGCCCGCGGTGCGCCGTCGCGATGTCGGCGCGGTCCGTCGGCGGGGGCTCCTTTGGCCTCGGCTACGCCCGCCGCCGGGAGTGGCTCATCTGCCCGCGGTGTCGGCGCAGCGTCCTGTTCGACTTGAAGCGCGGCACCCGCAACTGACCCTCGCCGGCTCCGCAGGAGCGGCTAGCTTTCACCGCATGGATTTCAGTCAACGGCTACAGACCAGCTTCGCGCAGGTCTTCGGGGAGCTGATTCCGGCGCTGCTCGGCGCGCTCATCATCGTCTTCGCGGGCTACCTGCTCGCCCGCGTGCTCGAGAAGCTGGTCGAGCGGTTTCTCCGCCGCATTCGCCTGAACACACTGCTCGAGCGGGGCGGGGTGACGCAGGCGGTCGAGCGCTCCGGGAGCGAGGTCAACCCGACGCGCGTTCTGAGCAATCTGGTCTTCTGGCTCGTGATGTTCGCGGTCATCCTCATCGCCGCGAACGCGCTCGGTCTCCAGTCGCTGGCGCAGGTCTTCTCGGAGCTGGTCAGTTACATCCCGAGTGTGATCGCCGCGATCGTCATCATCCTCATCGGCATCGTGCTCGGGGGCTTCGTCGGCGGCCTGATCGCCGCGGCGGTCGGCGCCATGCACGGCGGGCGCGCGCTCGCGCGCATCGGTCGCGGCGGCGTCATCCTGCTCGCGATCTTCATGGCGCTGCAGGAGCTGGGGATCGCCACCGACATCGTCACGACGGCGTTCGCGATCCTGTTCGGGGCGATCGCGCTTGCCCTCGCGCTGTCGTTCGGGCTCGGCAACCGTGAGCTCGCGGGCAAGGTGACCCGCGAGTGGTACGAGCAGTATCGGCGCGAGCGCGACGCGGCGGTTGCCCGCGAGCGAGCGGCTGAGGCGGCGGACGAGGCAGAGCTCGCCGGCGAAGTCTACGGCCCGGAAGACGAGGCGAGCAGCGGCGCGCCAACCCAAGGGGGCCCGACAGCGGCCTGAGGCGTACGAAACGGCGGCCATCTTCGGCCGTCATTTCAGGTCGCGCATGTGTCGCCCGGACGGGCTCACCGCCGGCGACACGGAGGCCGTGCGAGCACTACGGCGGGCGGCCATATGTGCTTGTCGCACAACGGGTTGCGTCTCGCCGCGTCCGTTGCGCTTGGGCTTCACGGCGGGTAAATTTCGCCATCTATAGAAAGCGTTGCGTGCTACGTACTGCGTGCAACGTCCCGACACCCTTGGGACGCTCTTAGCACGCAGCACGAAGTACGCGACAGGCAGTGCCCTCCCTTCAGAAACTGAGACATGACCGCTCCGAACAACCGCGAACGCATTCTGCCGCGGCTCATCGACGACGAGATCAAAGAGTCGTTCATCAACTACTCGATGAGTGTCATCGTGTCGCGTGCGCTTCCCGACGTGCGCGACGGACTCAAGCCGGTTCACCGGCGCGTGCTGTACGCGATGAACGAGCTCGGACTCGTCCCTGGCCGGCCGTACAAGAAGGCGGCGACGGTGGTCGGCGACGTGCTCGGTAAGTACCACCCGCACGGCGACGGATCAGTGTACGACGCGCTCGTGCGCATGGTGCAGGACTTCTCGCTCCGTTACCCGCTCGTCGACGGGCAGGGCAACTTCGGCTCGATCGACGGCGATCCCGCCGCGGCGTACCGGTACACCGAGGCGCGCCTGACGCCGGTCGCGATGGAGATGCTCGCGGACATCGACAAGAACACCGTCGATTTCGCGCCCAACTTCGACGACCGGCTTCGCGAGCCGACGGTTCTTCCGTCCGGCATTCCGAACCTGCTCGTCAACGGGTCGTCGGGAATTGCGGTCGGCATGGCGACCAACATCCCCCCGCACAACCTGCGCGAGGTCGTCGCCGCCGCGATCCACCTCCTCGACAATCCCGAAGCGACCGCCGGCGAGCTGCGCAAGTACATCAAGGGGCCCGACTTCCCGACGGGCGGCTTCATCTACGGCCGCGACGGGATCAAGGAATACCAGGAGAAGGGACGCGGCCGGATCGTCATGCGGGCGCGCGCCGTCATCGAGGAGAAGGAGACCTCGAATAAGTCGCAGATCGTCGTCACCGAGATCCCGTACCAGGTCAACAAGGCGCGACTCATCGAGCAGATCGCCGACCTGGTCAAGGAAGGGAAGCTCGAGGGGATCAGCGCGCTGCGCGACGAGTCCGACCGCGACGGCATGCGAATCGTGATCGAGCTGAAGCGCGACGCGATCCCGCGCGTGGTGCTGAACCAGCTCTACAAGCACACGCAGATGCAGTCGACGTTCGGGGTCATCATGCTCGCGCTCGTGCCGGACGCGACGACCGGGCGCCTCGTCCCGAAGATCATGGGGCTCAAGGAGGCGCTCCACCACTACGTCGACTACCGCCACAACGTCATCGTCCG
>JBHELH010000082.1:0-5304 GCA_046263215.1 Gemmatimonadaceae bacterium
TCCGAGGTGCCGAGGAGCAGTTCCGGCGCACCGAGATCGCGTCGTAACGCGTAGAGCGTCTGACGCAGAGCGTTGCGCGCCTGCTCCGTGTTACTCTCCGGCCAGAGGAGCGCGAGTAGTCGCTCCCGGCTGATGCCGCGGTCCCCCGCGGCTGCGAGGAGCGCTAGTAAGGCCAGGGGTCGCCGTTGGGTCGCCGCCCCGCCCAGAGCCTGGGGCGCTCCGTCGACGCTGATCCCGCCAAACGTTCTGAGGCGCATGATGCACCACCGGGAATCCGGAAAAGGGAGTCGTGCTCGCGTGTCCATCGACGTCATGCGGCGACCTGGACTCCTGGCGTGGTACCAGCCTGGCCGTCTACTACCGGCACCGTGAACCGGAACGTGCTTCCGTTCCCGGCGACGCTCTCGACCCAGATCCTCCCGCCGTGTGCCTCGACGATCCCTTTGGCGATGGCGAGCCCGAGACCCGCGCCGCGGCGATCGCCCCGCGCCCCCTGCCAGTACCGGTCGAACACATGCGGGAGCTGCTCGGACGGGATTCCAGGGCCGGTGTCCGACACCGAGAACACGACCTCCTCGTCCGAGCGCGCCGCGTGCACGCGGATCTCGCCTCCGGCGGGGGTGAACTTGATGGCGTTGCCGATGAGGTTCGAGAACACCCGTTGGATCTGGTTGGTGTCGGCCCACACCGTGGACAGCTCGGTTGCCGTCTCGAACACCAGCGTGACGCCCTTCGCGGTGGCAAGCGGGTGCACGAGGTCGCCGATTTCCCTCAGGAGCGAGCCGACGTCGCGCCGCGCCTGGGCGACCCGGAACTGTCCCGCGTCGATGCTGGACGCGTCGAGCAAGTCCTTGATCATCGCGTTCATCTGGTGGACGGAGCGCTTGATTACCTCGAGCCCCGTGACGTTTTCGGCGCGCCGCTCCTCGCTCCCCTCAAGAAGAAGACTCGCGGCCATATGGATCGTGTTGAGCGGATTCCGGAGGTCGTGGGACACGACGCCGAGCACCGCGTCGCGGGCGCGGACTGCCTGTTCACTCTTGGCGTAGAGCAAGCAGTTCTCGAGGGCGACGGCCGCACGCCGCGCGAGATCCTCGGCGACAACGAGATCGACGGCTCCGTAGTGACGCGCCGACTCCGTCGTCCCGAGCGTGATCACGCCGAGCACCCGATCATGCGATACCATCGGCACGGCGATCAGAGAGCAGAGCCCGAGATCCTTCAGGCGCTTCAGGTCCGCGGGGTCGCGCGCGAACGCCTTGAGCAGATTGTCTGTGCACTTGCGGACGAGAACCGAGTGGCCGGTCGCCACTGCCTTGAGCACCGGGTGCCGTTTCGCGTCCGCGTCCGGCGGTACGATGTCGCCGGCGAGTATCGCCCCTTCCCGGCCCGGCCGCGCGTCCGCGCCGGCCGCGCGGCGCAGCATCCCATTCTCCTGCAGCACGTGCACGAGACAAACGTCCGCGAGGCTCGGCACTATGACGCGGGCCAGACTCGCCAACATCGCGTCGCAGTCCAGCGAGCGGTCCAGCGTGGCACTCGCCCGCGCCAAGAACCGCTGCGCGTCCTCGGCCCGGCGCCGCTCTGTCACGTCGACCATCGAGCCGATCACGCGCACCGGCGCCCCGCGCTCGTCGCGCGCGACGAGCGCGCGGTCGAGCACCGTTGCGTACGATCCGTCGCCGCGGCGGATCCGGTACTCGCCAGACCAGAACTCGCCGACTCCGCTCAGCACCTGCTGGACGCCGCTGATGACGCGCTCGCGATCCTCGGGGTGGATCCGGTCGTACCACCACTCGATGGCCGCGCCCATTTCCGCCGGCGCGAAGCGGAACGTCTTGTGGGCGTCCTCACACCAGTGCAGCTCGCCGCACTCCAGGCTCCATTCCCAGATGACGTCGTTGGTCGCGCGCGCGGCGAGCTGGAAGCGCTCCTCGCTTCGACGCAACGCCCCTTCGGCCCGCCTCCGCTCGGTCACGTCGCGCGCGTTGACCACCGCGACCGGGGCGCCCGACCCGTCGGTGAGCAGCTTCCTCGTCGCCTCGACGGTGCACCACGAGCCGTCCCGACGCCGCAGGCGGATGTCGTGGGGCGGGCTCGCCAACGGCGACCGTATGTCCTGCTCGAACGCCTCGTCGATCCGGGCAAGGTCCTCGGGATGGACGAGCTCGGACTCGCGCTTCCCCACTACCTCGTGCGGCGCATAGCCGAGTACGCGTTGCGACGCGCGGCCGACCTCGCGGATAACGCCGCCGGCGTCCATCACATAGATGACGTCCCAGGCGCTCTCGACGAGAGAGCGGAAGTAGTCAGCGCGGTTGGCAGCAACGCCCGCGCTCTGAAGGGCGCGCCTGCCGTCGATCCGCAGCCCTATCTCTTGGGCCACGACCGCAGCCAGCTCGGCCAGAAGCTCGACCTCTTCGGCAACCCACGATCGCGGCATGTAATCGATTGCGCACAGCGATCCAAGGACGTGACCGCCGGTAACGCGCACCGGGAATCCCGCGTACGCGATCATGCTCAGGCCACGAACCGGCGGGGTGGGGCCCACCTGCTCGTCCCTTCGGGCGTCTGCCACCAGAAACGGCTGCCCAGACTCTACCACGTGCCGGCAGAAGGACTGCGTGACAGGAACGCTCCGGCCCGGTGCCCATGGCTCTCCGAGTCCGATCCCGCTCTTGATGAACTGGCGGTCGACGTCGAGCAGGGAGATCATTGCCGCCGGCGCGCGAACCATCTTGCACGTGAGCCGCGTGACGCGATCGAACGAGTCTTCGGGTGGTGTATCCATGAGTCCGCTATCGCGGAGTGTTAGCACGCGGTTCGGGTCGTCTAGGACGGACCCAATCGGGGATGTCATTGCGAAACCTCCATTGACCCTTTGGTGGATTTCAGCCGGAATGCTCCGGCCGTCGACGCTGCGCACTTGACGCGCGGGTATTGTCGTCCCCGGGCGTGAGCGGCTCGTGAGAAAGCCGTCAGTCCCGCCGTCAAATGCGACTGCGGCGCCGTCAAATGGCCGGATGTGCAAGGGGCGCGTGGCGCTCGCGAGGCCAAGTGCGTCCTCGGATGAGCCGCGGACTCGCGCCTAAGCTCTGTTCGACGGGAAAACGCAAGAGCCCGCGGCGGGGTAGCGCGGGCTCTGTTTTTGATATTCAACGGCGCCTTTCGGTGCCGGAGCGGACCTGAGGAGCGGTGTCGGCGACGGCTGTTGGCCGGCTCTCCCCTGTTGGCAGTAGTGCTATTTTCTCACCTGGCGACCCCAACCTCCGGATACCAATGGCGACGCAGACCCGAGCTGAGCGAAAGGGCCCTTCCGTACTGACGCGCGACCAGCTCATCGCCGCCTACCGGACGATGCTCCTGTCGCGGCGCCTGGACGACAAGGAGATCCAGCTCAAGCGACAGAACAAGATCTTCTTCCAGATCTCCGGCGCCGGGCACGAGGCGGTTCTGACCGCAGCCGGGATGGTGCTCAAGCCGGGCTACGACTGGTTCTACCTCTACTACCGCGACCGCGCGCTCTGCCTCCAGCTCGGCGAGACCCCGGCGGAGATGCTCTACTCAGCCGTCGGCGCCGCGAAGGACCCGAACTCCGGCGGGCGCCAGATGCCCAGCCACTGGGGGAAAAAGGAGCTCAACATCGTCTCGGTCTCGTCACCGACGGGGACCCAGTTCCTCCAGGCCGTGGGGTCGGCGGAAGCGTCCGTTCGCGCGGGGCTCATCGGGCTCACCGACGGGTTCCGGGAGGATGAGGTCGTCCTCTGCACCACCGGCGAGGGCACGACGAGCGAAGGGGAGTTCTGGGAGTAGCTCAACACGGCGTGCAACCTCAAACTCCCCGTCGTCTACCTCGTCGAGGACAACGGCTACGCCATCTCGGTCCCCGTCGAGGTCAACGCCGCCGGTGGCAGCATCTCGAAGCTCGTGACCGGCTTCCCGGACCTCTTCATCCAGGAGGTCGACGGCTGCGACCTGTTGGCCAGCCGCGACGCAATGTGGCGCGCGGTCGACTACGCGCGGAAGCGCAAAGGGCCCGCCCTCGTGCACGCGCACGTCATTCGTCCGTACTCGCACTCGCTGTCCGACGACGAGATCCTCTACCGCCCGCCGGAGGAGCGCGAGGCCGAGGCGCGCCGGGACCCGTTGAACGCCTTCCCCAAGTGGCTGGTGGCCGAGGGGCACGCAACGGAAGACGACATCCGTCGCATCCAGGCCGAGGTGGACGCGGAGGTCCAGGCCGCGACCGACGACGCGCTCGCGCAGGAGCAACCGGGACCGGAGACCGTGTACCTCCACGTCTACTCTCCCGACGTCGACCCGACGAGCGAGCAGTTCGATACCGAGGACGACCCGCAATTCTCCGGGAACGAGACGACGATGGTCGACCTGCTGAACGCGTGCATGAAGGACGAGATGCGGCGCGACCAGCGGATCGTGGTGTTCGGTGAAGACGTCGCCGACGTCAGCCGCGAAGAGTACATGGGCAAGGTCAAGGGCAAGGGCGGCGTCTTCAAGGTCACCTAGGGGCTTCAGAAGGAGTTCGGGTCTGCCCGCGTCTACAACTCGCCGCTCGCGGAGGCGAACATCGTCGGGCGCGCGATCGGGCTCGCGGTGCGCGGCTTCAAGCCGGTCGTCGAAATCCAGTTCTTCGACTACATCTGGCCGGCCTACATGCAGCTCCGCGACGAGCTGGCGACGATGCGCTGGCGGTCCAACGGCGCGTTCAGCGCCCCGGTTGTCGTTCGCGTGACGTACGGCGGTTACATCCGCGGGGCGATCTATCACTCCCAGACGGGCGCGTCACTCTTCACGCACTGCCCCGGACTGCGCGTGGTCTGCCCGGCTACGGCACTGGACGCGAACGGTCTGCTGCGGACCGCGATCCGCAGCGACGACCCGGTAATCTTCCTCGAGCACAAGCACCTCTACCGCCAGACCTATAACAAGGCGGCCTATCCCGGCGCGAACTTCATGATCCCCTTCGGGAAGGCGAAGGTCGTGCGTGAGGGAACGGACCTCACCATCGTGACCTACGGCGCGACGGTGCAGCGGGCGTTCGCCGCGGCGAATCAGTTGGCCGACCAGGGCACCAGTGTCGAGGTGCTAGACCTCCGCACGCTCTCGCCGTGGGACCAGGACGCGGTGTACGCGTCGGTGAAAAAGACGAACCGCGTCGTCGTCGTCTACGAGGACTCGATCTCGTGGGGCTACGGCGCGGAGATCGCGGCGCGCGTCGCCGACGACTGCTTCGCGTGGCTCGACGCGCCGGTGCGCCGCGTCGCGTCGACCGACACGTTCGTC
>JBHELH010000083.1:0-6528 GCA_046263215.1 Gemmatimonadaceae bacterium
TATGCGAGATGTACATGCCGCCGTACGGGGCCGCGGCCTCGGCGAGCGCGATCAGCTCGTCGGTCTTCGCGTAGAAGGCGGGCGCGTAGATGAGCGACGATCCGACGCCGAGCGCGCCCTCCTCCATCGCCTGGCGCACCAGCACCTGCATGCGCGCGAGCTCGGCCTGCGTCGGCGCCCGGTCTGCGTAGCCCAGCTCGTGCACGCGCACGGTCGTGGCGCCGATGAATGACGCGACGTTCGGCGACACACCGCGGCGCGTGAGGTACTCGAGGTACTCGTTGAGCGTAGTCCAGACGATCTCGTACTTGATGTCGCCCTGCTGCTCCCGGGCGAGCCGCTTCATCTCAGGGGTGAGCGGGCCCATGGACTCGCCCTCGCCGAAGATCTCGAGTGTCACCCCCTGCTTGATGTCGCTCAGCGCGCGGCCGTCCTCGATCAGGGACTCGGTCGCCCAGCTCAGCATGTTGATGAAGCCGGGGGCGACGGCGAGGCCGCGCGCGTCGACCTCGGTGCGGCCGCGGGCGTCGGCGAGCATGCCGATGGCGGCGATGCTGTCGGCGAGGATCGCGACGTCGCGCACGCGTGCTGGTCGGCCGCTGCCGTCGTAGAGCATGCCGCCGCGGATGACGACGTCGTACAGCGCGATGCGGGGCTGCGCGCCACGTGGGGTGGACGTTCCCGTCCGAACCGGGACGCAGGCGACAGCGAGGAGGGCGGCGGCCGCGAGCAGGCGGCCGACTCGGCGTGAGCGGAGCATGGCCGGGAATATACCCCGAGGAATCGGAGCCGCATCGCCCCGCCAATCGTGGACCTCGGCGCTCGTCTCATCGAGCGATGGCGACCCGGCGACGAGCGTCCGCAAATCGACGAGCGCCGACTGGAGTGGCGTCCCGAAGGAGCCGCCGGAGCCATTATTCTCGACTTGGAGTCGTTATTCGCCGACGTATACGGCGAGGAGCGGGCGGGCTAGGGGCCTCGCGCGATCGTCATCTCACCGTGGTTCCAAGGCCCTCAGCCGGGCCAAGCGTCGGCGCACCTCGGTGACCTTCGGCTGGAGGTCCGGGTCGGCGTCCTTCCAGACCTCGACGAACTTCGCGTAGTACGCCGCGGCCTTAGCGCGGTCACCCTTCGCTTCCCACAGCTCGCCGAGGCGCTTGTACGTGCCCGCGAGGAACGTCGCGTCGATCGCTACGCGGTAGGCATCCGGAGTTTCTACGTACCGCGTGAAGACTGCGATCGCGGAGTCCGCCTCCCCGGCAAGATCGTGCGCCCGAGCAATGTTCGGAAGCGCGCACACGATGCACCGGCCTTCATCGGCCGCCCGGTACTCGCGCACCGCGTCGGCGTACCTCCGCTCGGCGAGCGCGATGTGGCCGGCCATGGTGTGGCGCTCCTGCTCGTCGGACAAGCGCCTGAATCCCACACGACTCCGCTCGAAATCGGCCAGTGCCGCGCCCGCCCGGTCCGGACGCCCCGCAGCGGCGTAGATGAAAGCCAGGAGGCCAAACGGTCGCTCGACGGCGGGTATGCGCTCGAGCGGATGTACCTTGAGTGCGTCGTCAACCATCTGGAGCGCGCGCTCGCCGTTGCCCTTGTGCCACGCCTCCGTCGCCGCCGCCCCGAGCGCCTCGTTCAGCGCGGCGGCCGATACGCCCTCCGCGATGGCGTCGATTCGGGCCTCTGCGGCCCAGCGACGCGCCTCGGACAGGCGACCACGGACCCTGGCCATCATCTCGAGATTAGTCGCGGTCGAGATCCGCACCCCGCGCTCGCCCCCGCGCCGCGCGCGGAGGTCGCGGATGCGCGCCTCGGCAGAATCGTACTGCCCGCGCAGGAAGCTCAGCCCCGCGCGCCAAGTGGCCGCGCTTGGGCTCGTCGGCACAACCTTCTCCATTTGCTGAATTACCTGCTCAGCCTCCGCCAATCGTCCTTGCTGGAGAAGAGCGAGAGCCAGTCCGGAGAAGGAGTGCCACCCGGGGTCAGGCTCGGCCTGAATCACGCGGCGGTAATTGGCCTCGGCCTTGCCGAACTGGCGGAGGTGGCTGTACGCGTCCGCGACGTGGTGCAGCCCCGTCCCGTGGTTCGGTTGGACGTCGACGAGCTGCTCGTAAGCCGCGAGCGCGTTTTGAATGTCGGCCTCGGGGCCGTTCATGTAGTACATCCCGATCGTCAGGTATCGCTCCGACTCGCTCAGGCGGTCGCGGTAGTCGTATGCCTTCTTCGCCAGCTCCGCGGTGCGCGCGACGTGGCGTCGCGTGTTGCTCAGCTCCGCTGCCAGCTTCCGGTAGGCCATGGCGAAGCCCGTGTCGAGCGCGATCGCCTCCTCGACGAAGGCGACGCCCTTATCGAAGCTGCCCTGCGCGAACGCGCGTACGCCCTGCACATACTTCCGCAGCGCCTCCAAGGACGGCGTCGTGACCCGCTCGAGGGGATGGGCAGCACGGATCTCCTTGAGCGACTCGCCGACCTTCGCGCGCATCTCGCGCGACAGCTCCCCGAGGGCGACGATGACGCCGTCGCCGTCCTCTGCGGTCGCCCGGAAGGTCCCGAGGACGTCGCCGTTCTGGGCCGAGATCAGCTTGGCGGCGATGATGTAACTCCCGCCGAGTTGCAGCACCTCACCGTCAACGACCGCCTTGATGCCCTCTCGTGCGGCGATCTCGCGGGCGAGGGCATAGTCGACGCGTGCATCCGGGGGCCGCTGCATGCGCCGCAGCACCTCCCGGACGGCGGTCGGCGGCACGACGTCCAGGTTTCGCGATTGCGCTAGGTCGGTGCGCAGCGCCTCGGTCACGACGGCGCCGAGACCCGTGTCCGAGGCCGGGCTCCTGAAGTCGGCGACGAGGATCTGCTCGCGCTCGCCCAGAACCCCCGCGGTCATGAGCGAAGCCGCAGGGCCTACCCCCAGCGCGCGCGTAACCCACCACGCTGCGGTGAGCAGCGTGAACGCGACGAGCGCGGTGACCCCGCCGAGTGCCGCCCGCTTCCACGTCACGTGCGGGCTCGCCTTCACGGCGATGCTCGCAAGCGTGGACTGCGACTTGGGCGCGCCGCCGAGCTTCACGGTCAGCGCGGCCCTGGGTACGCGCCCCGCCGCGTGATGCACGTACCCCGTGAACAGGATCACAGGGAGCTCGAGCAGCATCACAACGAGCGCGCCCGGAAACACCCAATCGGGCAGTCCGATCCCCACGACCGCCGCGCGGGCGAGGAGCGCGACCGCGACGAAGCCGACGGCGTACCACGCGAGTGCCTTGCGGAACGTCCCGGCCCCGTCGAGCAGAGCCGCTGGCATAGCCGGGTGTCCCGCGCCGCCACTCGTCACCGACTCCAGCGCGCGCACGAGATGAGCGGCGCTCTCCGGCCGGCGGTCCGGCTCCTTTTCCAGACACCGCATCACCAACTGGGCCAGCAGCGGCGGCGTATCTACGCGAAGCTCCTGAACGGGGTGCGGGCGCTCGCCCATCTGCGCGGCGAGGAGCTTCTGCGGCGTCAGTCCGCGGAACGGCGGCCGGCCGGCGAGGAGCTCGTACGCCATCACACCGAACGCGTAGAGGTCCGCGCGATAGTCGGCGTTGGGGTCCGCCGCCGCCTGCTCGGGGGCCATGTAGGTTGGCGTGCCGAGCGCTGTGCCAACTTGTGTGAGGGTCGTGCGGCGCGGCGTCGCCCCGTCCTCGGTCATCGACGCCGACACGGCCTTCGCGATCCCGAAGTCGGCGACGACGGCCGAGCCGCCGGTGAGCATCACGTTGTCCGGCTTGATGTCCCGGTGGACGACCCCGTGCTCGTGCGCGTAGGCCAGGGCCTTCGCTACGTCCCGCAGGATGCCCACGACCTCGCTGATCGAGAGTGCTTCGCCGCGCGCGAGCCTGGCGCGGAGGGACTCCCCCTCCACGAACGGCATCGTGTAGTACGGAAGGCCCTGGGTCTCTCCGGCGGACAGCACCGGGACGATGTGTGGGTGCTGGAGCTGCGCAGCGAGCTGGATCTCGCGCTTGAAGCGCGCGACGCTGACGTCGGCGGCGAGGTCGGCTGGGAGGACCTTGACGACCACCCTTCGTCCGAGCGAGGTCTCTCTCGCAAGGAAGACGCGCGCCATTCCGCCGCCGAGCTCACGCTCGAGGGTGTACGCGTTGCCGAGCGTGGACTGGAGTCGCTCGCGGAGCTCGCTGGCCATGGCGCCCCGGGTGGGAAAGGCGCCCAAACATATGAAACGTGCCCGGACCCCGCCAGCAAGACGTTTACTCGCCGTCGAGGTCCTCTCCCCGAGTTCGGCGCGGTACGACCGCGTCACGAAGCGGCGCTTCTACTTGGACTCGACGGTGTTCTCCGCCGACGTCCACGCGGACGAGCAGGGTCTGCCCGCCGAGCGGCCGGAGTCTGACTAGCGCGTGCCCCCGTTCGCCGCCGCCGGCCGCTGGATGCCGTCGCCGCGCCGGAAGAAGCCCGGCAGCGAGATCGGCGCGCGCCCGGTGATCGGCGCGCGCCCGGTGATCGCGCGCGCCGACGCGCGCTCGAGGGCGTCGCCGACGCCGTAGGTCACGACGTACGTCCCGACGCGCGGAACCTGACGTATCAGGTACGGGTTCCCGTGGGCGACCAAGACCACGCGCTCGCGCTGCGCGAGCGCATCGACCCAGGACGCGATGTGCACCGGGATGGACGCGCGTCCCTCCCCCTCGACGCGCCGGACGTGCGCCGTCACGACGACGCGGTCCGCTCCCCGCGCCGCGCGTGCTATCGAGTCGAGCTCCTCCCTTCCGGAGCGCGGCGTGATCTTGAACACGTGGCTCGGCTTGACCGCCGCGATCTCGCGCGCGAACCACCGACCGGCCTTGAGCTCCGTCTCCGGGGCGTACTGCACGACGACCACGCGCCCCCTGGACACGGGGATCAGGTTGCCGCCGTCGCGGAGGAGCGTGATCGCGCGCCGCGCGATGTCGTCCGCCATCGCCCGGTGCTCGGGGGCGCCGACCACCGTGCGTAGCGCCTCGAGGTCTACGATCGGCTGGAACGCGACGCCCGTGCGGGCCTTGAGCTCGAGCACCCGACGCGCCGCCTGATCGATGCGCGCCCGCGGGATCTCGTTACGCTCGACGGCGGCGATCACCGCGTCGATCGCGCGCTTGGAATCGCTCGGCTTGAGCAGGATGTCGGAGCCCGCCTTGACCGCGAGCACGGCGCTCTCCTCCGGTGAGTAACCGCGCCCCACACCCTCCATCGTGAGCGCGTCGGTGATCGTCACGCCGCGGAAGCCGAGGTCCTCGCGCAGCAGGTCGGTAATGATGCGCGGCGAAAGCGTCGCCGGCGTCGCGCTATCGCCGGTGACCGCCGGGAGCGCGATATGCGCCGTCATCACCATCGGGGCGCCGGCCTGGATCGCGGCGCGGAACGGCACTAGCTCGAGCTGGTTCAGCCGCTCGCGCGTCGCGCTGACCACCGGGAGTCCAACGTGCGAGTCGACGTCGGTGTCACCGTGCCCCGGAAAATGCTTTGCGGTCGCGATGACGCCGCCGTCCTGCGAGCCGCGCACCCACTGCGCCGCCAGTCGCGCGACCCGCTCCGGGTCTTCGCCGAAGGAGCGGACGTTGATGACCGGATTCCCGGGGTTGTTGTTGACGTCGACCGTCGGCGCGAAGTTGACGTGGATTCCGACCGCGCGCGCCTCGCGCCCGACCGCGCGCGCGACGTCGTACGCGTCCTCGTCGCGCCCCGTCGCGGCGATCGCCATCGCCTGCGGGAAGAGGGTCGCGCTCCCGGCCTCCATCAGGTAGTGCGTGAAGACGCCGCCCTCCAGCCGACCAAGGCCCGGCTCGAGGTCGGCCGACACGATGAGCGGGACACGCGCGACGCGCTGAAGGCTGTTGATCTTGGCCGCGACCTCGATCGGCGTGCCGAGCGACATGGTCAGGCCGCCGATGCGGTGCTGCTCGACGTCGCGTCGAATGTCGGCGTAGCTCGAGTCGGCGACGTTGCTGTAGTCGCCGAGGACCCACTGCCAAACCATCTGGCCGACACGCTCCCGCAGCGATAAGGTCGCGAGCGTGCTGTCGACCCATCGGAGTTGCTCGCGCGTCAGCGGCGAGCCGGGCGAGAGGTTGCCCTGCGTTTGAAGCGCGACGCCTCCGCCGGTCGCGGAGTGCGACGGTCGCCGCGAGCAGCTCAGCTCGGCGAGGGCGAGCGATGCCGCGGCAATTGCCGGCAGGAGGCGGACGAGAGCGCGGTGAGCGGAGGAGCGATGCATCTGTCGGTCGGGAAGGGGCGCGGCGATACCCGCGGACTGTACTACCTAGTCCCCCTACTCGCACGATCCGGTCCCCGATCCGGGCAGGCTCAACCGCGCGCAGCCGGCGGCTGATCGGCCGGGCCCGTCACTTGGTCGGCCGGCCCCCAGACGTGATCCACCGCACCGTAGGCCCCAGCCATGCGCGCGCAGTTCGCGCAGCAGTAGAAGGTGTCGGCTACCTCGATCCCGTGCCCGATCACCTTGCAGCCGCAGTGCGCGCAGACGGGCGCGAGCTTGTG
>JBHELH010000084.1:0-14766 GCA_046263215.1 Gemmatimonadaceae bacterium
GAAGACGGCGGCTTGCGCGATGATGCGTGCGTCGAGCGACGGCGGCTCGATCATGCAGGCGAAGTCGCGGAGATCGGCGCGCGCGCCCGCGGCGGTTCCGGTGGCGGCGTCGAACAGTGTCCACGGGGTGAAGGGGCGCTCGTCGGAGCCGAACGTGCGGGCGAGATCCTCGATGAGGAGCGCGAGCGTCGGGAGCTTGAACGCGCGGTGGACCTGCTGCCAGTCGAGCCGCCAGACGGCGCGTTCGCGGCCGGTGCGGACGTCGGTCGTGGCGAAGTGCGCGGCCACCAGCGGTGAGTACGTCCAGTCGAGCAGTCGAGTCGGCACGCCATGGTGCTGCGCGGCGACCAGAACCTCCCACTCGTTGACCGGCGCGGTCGTGAGGTGTGGACGCGAATAGCGAATGAAGTTTCGAAGGATGTGCGCCTCGAGCCCGCGCTTGGTGTGCGGGGGATTGACGCCGCCGAGCCGGTCGAGGCTCGTCAGGAGCGGGCGAGCGGCGTCGGACGCGCCGCGATAGACGCCCGTGTCCCGTCGGCGGCCGGTCCGGGGATCCGGCTCGGTGGGCGTGACCTTGTCGACCAGGTCCCCGAGGCTTCCGACGACGATTTCCGCGATCGGCACGCGCCGCGCCTCAGGACGCAAGGCCGGCGAGGCCGCGGATGATCGCCACCACGACGACGATCATCCCGACGACGATCAGCGCCACCGCGGCGACCGCGGCGACGACGGCCCATCGGCTCGCCGCGCCGGTGGCTTGCGGCCGCGCGACGTACCGCTCGAGCAGGTCGGCGTTGCGCGTGTTCGACTTCCAGCCGATGTCGAACAGGTCGCCGAGGATCGGCACGGCGCCGACGACGCTGTCGATGGCGACGTTCATCACCATGCGCGCGAGCACCGAGCGGGGCGCGCCGAGCTTCGCCGCCTGTGCGATGATGAACGTGGACAGGATTCCACCGGCGACGTCCCCTGCCCCGGGGATGAGCCCCAAGATCGCGTCGAGGCCGAAACGGATGTTAGTCCCGGGGACGCGGATCGCTTCGTCCAACAACCTGGCGAGCTGGCGGAGGCCGGAAACGTTGGCGCTTCGACTGGCCGGTGCGCGTGTGGGGTCCACGCGCGCGTATGTGGCAAGAACTGAGCGCCCCAGAGGGCCAGACGGGGGAGAAAGCTCGGCGGGCTCTGTCCCTCCCTCGCTGCCGCTAACGGTACGACATTGCCGGCGACCCAGTGTAGCGCCGCAGCACGGCCAGTTGCCCGATGTGATACGCCTCATGGTGAACGAGGAACGCGATCGCGCCAAGCACCGACTTGTCGGACACGGGGAACCGCGTCGGCGACAGGCTGTCCAGGACCGGCGCCTCCAGCGTTCCGATATGCGCCTCGAGCGGACGGGCGAGCGCGCTCCAAGCGACGCGGGACTCGGCAACCGACGGACAATCCTTCAGGTCATCGATCGTCCGGGCGTCGGCGAGCCGCTGTGCGAATGGGTTCTCGACGGCGAGGCCAACCAGGCGCGCAAGCCAGTGGCGCGCGTCGACGAGATGCGCGGCGATGAACGCCATGTTGTTCGTCCCACCCGGACGGACGGCGGCAGCCGCCTCGCTCACGCCGTCGAGGCACTTGAGAAAAAGCCTCGAGTGCAAGCCCAGCTGCGCGGCGAGACCCTCCAGTCGCGGATCCACCGCGTCACCTCCCTCTCAGACGAGCGGCCTTCTGAAGTGCACGAGCCGGGCGACGTCGCCGGTAATGTCGCGCGAAGGGCGGGCGGCGGGGAGCCCGCCCGTCGGCCTGGCACGGCCCCTGCCCGCCGCACAGTCGACCAGCATGAGAGGATCGCATGGCCAGCCCGAACGAAGCGAACCGGAGTGACCCCAGAAAGACGAGCGGCGACCAGGACGACCGGCTGCCCAAGCGTGGCGAGCCTACCGAGGAGGCGACGCCAGAGCCAGGAGGCACGCGCGGCAGCGATCGGGGTGGAAGCGCCGGCTGGGGGAGCGAGGGGTCGGGCGGCTCGGTCGTCGACAAGCGCTCGCCCCGCAAGGACAAGTAGCACTCGCAGTGTCTCGGTGGAGGTCCGCATGACCGCACCAGCTCCCGATCCCTGGCCGGCGCCCGACCCGACGCCCTACCCGTCGAGCCCAGAGCCGTCGCCGAATCCCGACGAGGCTCCAGTGCACATCGTCAACCTGCCGCCCGACACGATCCCACCGGGGATCAGCGTCGATACCCCCGACCGAGACCGCTGACCGCGGTCAGCTGGACGAGGAGGCCGTCGTCGCGAGCGAGCGGATCTCGGCCGACTCGATGATCCGTCGTCCGGGTGCGTCTTCCTTGGCCGCGCGCACGAGCACGGTCGCAACCGCGTGTGCGTCGACCGGCTTGTACTTGGCGGGCGCGAGGAACGCGAACCGCTTTGCGACGACCTCGCCGAGCCGGAACTCCGCACGCGGGCCGAGGAGCAAGGACGGCCGAACGATGGTGACACTGCGGAACGGAAGCGCGAGCACCGCCGACTCGAGCTCGCCCTTTACCCGGGTATAGAACACGCGCGAGCGGGCGTTAGCGCCGAGGGCGCTGACGAGTAGGAAGTGCGTCACGCCCTCGGCGAGCCCGATCCGCGCCGCCGCCAGCGGATAGTCGTAGTCGACGACCCGGAACTGCACCTGCGAGCCCGCGGTCCGGATCGTCGTGCCGAGCGCGCAAAGGATCTGGTCGACGCGAAAGAGCGCGGCGTGCGCCGCGAGCGCGTCGAAGTCGACGACGTGCGACTCGACCTTTCGCTGTACGAGCTCGCGCGGTAAGGGGCGACGCGTCAGCGCGACGACGCGACCGACGTCCGGCTCGGCGGCCAGGAGTCGCAGACAGTGACTGCCGACTAACCCGGTCGCTCCGAGAACCAGGATCGATCTAGTCAAGCTTGTGAGCTTGATCGCTTGCGAGCTTGTGGGCGGGCGCCTGCGGCCCTGATTGCTCGGGGAAGACTTCGAGCGACGGGTCGAGCTCCGTGTCGAAGCGGGCGGCAGGAATCCGCACGGAGCCCCGTCCGGTCAGCCGCCGAAAGACAACGACACCCGCTCCGACCACGGTCCCGATCGCGGCGACGCCGAGAAGCAGGACAATCCCGAACGCGACGAACACTGCGCCAACGGCGAGCGCGGCGGCCGCGAGCGCGATCGCGGCCGGGCGACTGGGCGCGTTCAGACCGTAGATGCGGATCATCATCGCGATTGCCCGCCTCCGATCACGACCCGAACGCGGCGATGCACTCGATCTCGACTCGCGCGCCGAGCGCAAGTCCGTTCGACCCGGCCGCGCTGCGCGCCGGCTTCGGTCCGGGGAAGAAGGTCGCGTACACCTCGTTCATCCGCCCCCACTCCGCCATGTCGGCGAGAAAGACCGTGCACTTCGCGACCCGCTCCATTCCCAATCCGTGCCGCCGCAGCTCAGCCCGGATGTTCTCGAGCGTCTGTCGCGTCTCTGCCTGAATCCCGCCCGGGACCAACCGCCCCGACGCGTCGGTCCCAATCTGCCCAGCGAGGAACAGCAGCTCGCCCACCCTCACCGCCCGCGAGAAGGGGCCCACTGGCGGGGATGGATCGCGCATGAACTCCAGCGTGCGGCGCGGCGCGCAGGCGGTGGTGGCGAGAGCGATCACGAGAACGAGTGAGCGCATGGCGTGGAGAGCTTGTAGGGCTTGTGGGCTTGTGGGCTTGTGGGCTTGTGAGAGCGCGGCCGTGCCGCGCGCGCGCCCTCCGCGCGTCACAAGTTAACGACCGGGCGTTCCGGCCCCACCCTGTCACCGCGCCCACACCCCACGCGTCTTAGTGTCGTCCAATGCCGTTCTGGGCCGGCGCAGCCGGCGCCGTCCAAAGTACTGATAGCTGATAGCTGATAGCTGCGTCTAGATGCTCGACACTCGCACCCACCTCGAATTGCTCGTCCGCGCCCGCTACGCGCTCATCGTCCTCGATACGATCGAGCCGGAGCTGGCGGAGCAGATGGTTCGGCAGATCGCGTCGGACCTGCAGCTTCACTACTACTCGTGGACGCGCTCGAAGGGGCTGCGGCGCGGGCCGTCGGCCGGCGTCTCGGCCGGTGAGCCCCACTCGGAAGACGCGAAGGAGCCACACAAGGCACTCGCGTGCGCGGAGCGCGAGGGCGCCGGGATCTTCTTCTTCCGCGAGCTGGGTCCGTTCCTCGAGGACCCGCTCGTCGCGAGCCACGTTCTCGACCTCGTCTCCGCGTTCGGGACGAAGCGGGGAGCGCTGATCATCACCGGTCACGACGTCCGCTTGCCGGACGCATTGCGGCCGCATGCGACGACGCTGCGCCTCGCCGGCCCGGTCTACGACGACTACCGGACGATGTTGGAGCGCGTCATCCGCGATCAGTCTGCGCGGATGACGATCCGCATGGAGCTGACGCCTCAGGACCGAGCGCGCCTGATCAACAACCTCGCCGGCCTGACGTTGATCGAGGCGGAGAAGATTGTCACGAAGCTGCTCATCGAGGACGCGGCACTCCGGCCGGACGATATCCAGCGCGTGATCGTCGCGAAGCGGCAGGCCGTGGAGCAGGACGGGCTGCTCGAGTATTACCCGGCCGAGGAGAGCCTCTCCAGCGTCGCCGGTCTCGCGGGCCTCAAAAGCTGGCTCACGAAGCGGCGGACCGTGGTCACTGATCCGCGCCGCGCCGTCGAGTTCGGCCTCTCCTTCCCCAAGGGCATGCTGCTCCTCGGCGTCCCCGGCTGCGGCAAGAGCCTCTGCGCCAAGGCGGTGGCCCGCGAGTGGGGCCTGCCGCTGCTCAAGCTCGATCCGGCCAACCTCTACGACAAGTACGTCGGCGACAGCGAGAAAAACTTCAAGCGCGCGATGCAGACGGCCGAGCGCCTCGCGCCGATCGTGCTCTGGATCGACGAGCTGGAGAAGGCTTTCGCCGCCGGCGGCGGCGAGGAAGACGGAGGCGTCTCACGCCGCGTCTTCGGCACGTTCCTCTCCTGGCTCCAGGAGCGGAAGGGCGACGTCTTCGTCGTCGCGACGTCGAACGACGTCGCCAAGCTCCCGCCGGAGTTCATCCGCAAGGGGCGGTTCGACGAGATCTTCTTCGTCGACCTGCCGAAGCCGGACGTACGCGCGGAGATCTTCGGCATCCACCTCCGCAAGCGGAAGCAGGACACCGCCCGATTCGACGTCGGCGCGCTCGGCCACGCGACCGAGGGCTTCAGCGGCGCCGAGATCGAGGAGACGGTGGTGTCGGGCTTGTTCAGCGCGTTCGCGAGTAACGCGGAGCTGACGACGGAGCTTCTACTGGCGGAGATCCGCAGGACGCGGCCGCTCTCACGGACGATGTCGGAGCGGCTGGATGCGTTGCGGCAGTGGGCACGGGAGAGGACGGTGGCGGCGGATTGAACGGGCGCGCTGCGCGCGCCCCCTGGCATGTCATCCCGCGCGAGCCAGCGAACGGATCAGGGCGCCGAGTTGGCAGATGCGTCTGGTAACTCAGCTCGCCCGGTCCATAGCGATCCCTACCGCCCCACTTGGGCTCGCTTCCTCTAACGAGAGAGACCGGGCGGCGTGGCCGGGTTCCAGCGCCGTTAGGGGGGTCGGCGGGGTGTCCGCGGTCGGGGGATCGATCGGCGGCAGCAGCACCTCCACGGCCGCCCAGTCCCCGCCCCTACGCCCGAGGCTGTACCTCGCGTCCGCGATGCGAACGAGGATGCCCTCAGTCCGGCGCTCGATGACGTAGAATGGGAACCGCGACCAGACGAGGAACCGCCGCCCCTCGGCCGTTTCCGCGGCGGCGATAGCCTCCGCAGTCGATGCCTGGGTCTCGATCACTCGAGTCAGCACGAGCCGCGAGCTGGGGCCGAGAGACAGGGTCCCATAGTGGTAGCGACTCCCTTCGTCGAGGATTACGCGCCGCCGGAGCGGGTTGGCGAAGCTAGCCGAGACCATCATCCTCGACACGGGCTCGAGGCCCTGCACGGCGAGCGCGCGCTCGGCGATGCGCCGAGTGGCCGCGCTCAGCGCGAGCATCGCGACGACGTAGGTCGCCGAGACCGCGAGCGCCGCGCGCGCCGGCCGCGTACCGGCGCGGCGCGCGATGACCACACCCAGCGCGAGTGCGACCCAGAGCCACGGGTCGACGATGAAGAGCGTGTCGCCGTAGAACCAGCGTCCGCTGAACGGCATGAGCCAGCGCATCCCGTACTCGTTCATCCAATCGAGGGCAGGGTGCGTGAGGATGGAGATCGCCGAGAGGAGCAGCAACTCACGCGGCACCGTCGGCCTCCGCTGCTCGTTACGCGCGCGCCGCGCCGTCGGCGCGGCGACGAGGCCCTCCCACGCGAGCATGATTGCGGTGAGGACGAACGGCAGCACGGCGAGCGCGAGCACGCCATGCGTCCACCCGCGCCGAAAGTCGACGCCGTGCCCGAACGGCACCGCCAGCACGTCGATGTCCGGGAAGTTGGCGCCGATCATCAACGTCGCCGCACCGAGCGCCGTCCGCCGTTTGAGCCCGGCCTGTGCGAGGGCGGCGCCAACGAGTGTGTGGCAGACGTTGTCCATGAAAAAAGAAGCTATCAGCTATCAGCTATCAGCTATCAGTCGCAAAGACGGCGGCCCTGGCGGGCCGCTCATTGGGTGAGAGAAGTTCATGCTCCGGTGGGAGGCCCCACGCCAAATGCCTAACGCCCGCCCGCGCATGCGCGGGCCAGTCAGTCTACATTACGGATAGCTGATAGCGTCGCGGGCGGAGCCCGCGACCGATAGCGCGCGAATTGCAGCGACATCAGCCGGCGACGCAGTGCGCGCGAATCACAGCGGCCTCTACATCAACCGAGGAAGACCGACCGTGTCTGTCCGACTGAAGAAGAAGGGAGGTCTAGGTGGAAAGGCGTTGCTGTTCGCGCGCAACTTCTTCCGGCATCCGCGCATGCTCGGCTCCCTCGTGCCCAGCTCCCCCTTCCTGATCAAGCGCGTGCTGCGGCGCATCGATTGGAGCGCGGCGCGGGTCATCGTGGAATACGGCGCCGGCGTCGGCACGTTCACCGGCGAGATCCTGAGGCGGATGCGGTCGGACGCGATCCTAGTCGCCTTCGAGACGAACGACGAGTTCGTGCAATACCTCCGCGAATCGCTCCCCGACCCGCGCCTTCACATCGTGCACGGCTCGGCGGACCAAGTCGGTGCGGTGCTCGAGGGCCTCGGGCGCGGACCCGCGGACTACGTGATCTCCGGCATCCCGTTCAGCACGATTCCGGAAGACGCGCGCGAGTCGATCCTCCGCTCGACGCGCGAAGCGCTGCGCCCGCGCGGCGCGCTGATCGTGTACCAGTTCACGCGCAGCATCCTCCCCTCGCTCGAGCGCGTGTTCGGCCGCGTGTCGCGCGATTTCGAGCCGCGGAATATCCTGCCGGCGCAGGTCTTCTATTGCACGATGGCGGCAGCGCATCGCGCCGCCTGATTGCGGGTGCGTCACCGCATCGCCGCGAGAGCGTACAACAAGTCGACGTAAAACTTCTCGACCTCCGCCAGCCCCGCCACTCGCGATCCGGGGCGCGGCTCGATGACGAGGAACTCGTTCGGCGCGTGAGCACCGCCGCCGTGGCCGAGGCCTCCCATGAAGAGCGGTAGGCCGAGGCGCTGGGTGAAGACGTAATACGGCGCGCTGCCGGCGATGCGGGGCGTGACGGTCGTTCGGCGTCCGTACTTGTTGTAGACGCCGAGGCCGGCCTGTACCAGCGCGGCGGAGACGGACGTCTGCGCGGGCGGGTAGCCGGAGAGTTGGCGGATCTCGATGTCGCGGAAGCCGCGCGCGTCGAGGTGGCGCCGGATGAGGCGCAACGCTTCCTCCGGCGTCTGGTTCGGGACGAGACGCGAGTCGAGCTTGGCGACGGCACGGTGTGGGAGGATCGTCTTCACGCCCGGACCGGTGTAGCCGCCGAAGATGCCGTCGATGTTCAGCGTCGTCGTGAAGAGGTACTGGAGGAGCGACTCGCGCCCGCTCATCCCGCCGATCCAGCTGCGGATCGCGAGCGCTTCACGCATCTGCGCTTCCTGCCCGGTCCACGCTGTCAGGTATCCGTTGACGACGCGCTGCTCCTCCTCGTTGGGCGGGCGGATGGCGTCGTAGTAGCCGGGCACCGTGATCGTGTTGCCGTCCGGCGTCGTGAGCGTGGAGAGCGCCTGCACGAGGCGCCACGCCGGCGCGTCGGCGAGCGCCTTGAGCGAGCCGTGGACCTCGGCGCGCGTCGGTCCGCCCGATTCCGCGCCTCGCGCCTCCATCTCGAAGTAGAGAATGCCTTTGACGCCGAGCGACGTCGATACGTCGCCGGTCGGCGTCTGCGACGGGAACGGGAAGAGCACGCCGTCCGCGCGACGCAGGCGCTGCTCGTAGCGCGTGATGACCTCCGGGAAGTTGGGCGAGCCCAGCTCCTCCTCACCCTCGGCGACGATCATGAGGTTGACCGGGAGCCGGCCGGTGACAGCGCGGATCGACGCGACCGCGTTGAGGAACGCGCGCTCGGGACCCTTCTGGTTGACGGCGCCTCGCGCCATGAGCACGCGACCCAGCTCGTGATCGACGACCGCTCCGTCGAACGGCGAGACCTGCCAGTCGCTCGGCTCGACGGGCTGCACGTCGTACATCATGTAGACGGCGAGCGTCTTCTCCGCTCCGGCGTCGTAGAATCCCCACACGCCGGGATGTCCCGACGTTGGTACGAGCTCTGCCTCCTGGAAGCCGAGCTGGCGGAGATCGTCGCGGAGCATCGTCGCCATCTCGCGGATGCCGCGGTTCTCCGCGCTGATCGACGGTTGGCGCACCCAGCGCCGGAGTTGCTCGAGGTCCGCGTCGCGATGGCGATCGATGTACGCGTAGACGTCGGCGTGCGCGCCGCCGTAGGGCGGGACGCTGGCGACGTCGAAGCGCGCGGTGGTTGTGATGTCGAACCGCGGCGCGCGAGGGAGGCTCGACGTCGTGGGCGCCGCCGATGTCGCGGGCGGGGGGCGGCGAGCGGCGGGCGGGGGCGCCGTCGCGCAAGCAAAGACCGCCGACGTACACGTGATCAGTACGCAGACGGGGAGGTTAGTCGTGCGCATGCGGCCTCTCCACAGGGCTCGATGCCCCGAACTTACCTGGCCCCGGGGGCGCGAGTAAGCTTCGAGGACCCTGGAGATCAGATGACCGAAACGACTGCTCCTCCTTCATCCCGCGTCCGTCTTCGTGGAATCCTGTTCGGCCTCGCCGCGGGTACGCTCGCACTGCCCGAGCCGCTCGCGGCACAGCAGGC
This sequence comes from Gemmatimonadaceae bacterium, assembly GCA_046263215.1. Taxonomy (GTDB): domain Bacteria; phylum Gemmatimonadota; class Gemmatimonadetes; order Gemmatimonadales; family Gemmatimonadaceae; genus JBHELH01. Next base: position 9,299 of record JBHELH010000084.1, read on the forward strand.
GGCCGGCCGCGACACTGTTGCTCCCGTCGTCGAGTCGCGCTCCGGGTTGGTCGTCTCGGCGTCGGACATCGCGTCGGACGTCGGCGCGGCCATCCTCCGGCGAGGCGGTAACGCGGTCGACGCCGCCGTCGCGACGGCGTTCGCGCTGGCCGTGACCTACCCCACCGCGGGCAACCTCGGCGGCGGCGGATTCATGGTCATCAAACGGAGGCGGGCCGCGGCGGTGGCGATCGACTACCGCGAGCGCGCGCCGCTCCGCGCGACGCGCACGATGTACCTCGACTCGGCGGGCAACATCGACCGTGCGCTGACGAACGAGGGGTACCTGGCTGCGGGCGTGCCCGGGACGGTGCGCGGGCTGGAGCTAGCACACCGGCGCTACGGACGGCTCCGCTGGCGTGACGTCGTCATGCCCGCCGCTCAGCTCGCGGCACGCGGGTTCCCGATGTCGGCGAGCCTCGCGGCGGATCTAAACGACGAGCTCGCGGACCGGATGGGCCGGTATCCGTCATCCGTGGCTGCGTACGGCAAGCCGAGCGGCGGCGAGTGGGAGGCCGCTGACACGCTCCGACTCCCCGACCTCGCGCGCACGCTGCGCGCGATCGCCGCCCGAGGTGCCGCGGTGTTCTACACCGGGTGGATCGCCGACAGCATCGTCGCCGACATGCGGCGGAACGGCGGAATCATTACTCACCGGGACCTCGCCACCTACCGCGCGAAGGTCCGCACGCCGGTGCACGGCCGGTTCCTCGAGTACGAGGTCATCTCCATGCCGCCGCCCAGCTCCGGCGGTGTGGCGCTCATCGAGATGCTGAACATCGTCGAGCACTTCGACCTCGCGGCCAAGGGGCGCTACGCGCCGGAGACGCTGCACCTAGTGATCGAGGCGGCGCGCCGCGCGTACCTCGACCGGGCGCGGCACCTAGGCGACCCGGACTTCGTGCCCGTACCCGTCGCGCGACTGACCTCGAAGGCGTACGCGGCGCGACTCGCCGTCGGGATCGACACCGCGCGTGCCACGAGCAGCGTCGCGCTGGGGCGGGACATCGTCACCGAGCAGACGACCGCCGAGAGCGAGCAGACGACACACTTCTCGGTCATCGACAAGGACGGCATGGCCGTCGCCAACACGTACACGCTCGAGTGGGGCTACGGGTCGGCTGTGGTCGCGCGTGGAACGGGCTTCCTGCTCAACAACGAGATGGGGGACTTCAACAAGAAGCCGGGACGCACCACCACGAGCGGCGACATCGGCACGCGCGCGAACCTGATCGCGCCCGGGAAGCGCATGCTCAGCTCGATGACGCCGACGATCGTGACGCGGAACGGCCGCGTCGTGCTGATCACGGGCTCGCCCGGCGGCCGGACGATCATCAACACGGTACTCGGCGTGGTGCTCAACGTCACCGAGTTCGGGATGGACGTCCGCGACGCGGTGGACGCCGCGCGCCTCCACCACCAGTGGCTTCCCGACGAGGCGTCGCTCGAGCGGCACACGCCGAACGCCGAGGCCGTGGCCGCGCGACTTCGCGAGATGGGACACGCGGTGCGGATCCGCGCTGGACAGGGGGACGCCCACTCCATTGCGGTCGATCCGGCAACGGGCGTCGCCTATGGGGCCAATGACAGGCGGAGCTCCGACTCGAAGGCGGCGTCGCCCGGCGCGCCGGTCGCCGGTGCGAGGTCCGACCCACGCGCCTCCGGCGGGCACCCGCGCGGTGCGCGGAACTGACAGCCAAGGAATCTCTCATGACGGAAACAGCATCACCCACCACCGACCGCGCACCGCGCACTGCTGCTGACGCCCTCGACGCCTACTGGATGCCGTTCACAGCCAACCGCGCCTTCAAGCGCGAGCCGCGGCTGCTCGTGGGAGCGAAGGACATGCACTACACGGCGGCCGACGGACGGCGCATCCTCGACGGCACGGCGGGCCTCTGGTGCGTGAACGCTGGGCATTGCCGCGAGCCGATCGTCACCGCGATCCGCGAGCGCGCGGCGCACCTGGATTACGCGACGGCGTTTCAAATGGGACACCCGTCGAGCTTCGAGCTCGCGACCGTACTCGCCGAGATGCTGCCAGGCGATCTAGACCACGCCTTCTTCTCGAACTCCGGGTCGGAGGCGGTGGATACAGCGCTCAAGATCGCGCTCGCGTATCATCAGGCGCGCGGTGAGCCGTCCCGCGTGCGTCTCGTCGGCCGCCAGCGGGGCTACCATGGCGTCGGCTTCGGCGGCATCTCGGTCGGCGGGATCGAGGGGAACAAGAAGCAATTCGCGGCGCAGCTGCTGCCACACGTCGACCACCTGCCGCACACGCACGACCTCGCGCACAACGCGTTCAGCCGCGGCCAGCCGGCGTGGGGGGCGCATCTCGCCGACGCGCTCGAGGACCTGGTCGCGCGACACGGCGCGGACACTATCGCCGCGGTCATCGTCGAGCCGGTCGCCGGATCGACGGGTGTGCTCGTGCCGCCGCTCGGGTATCTCGAGCGCTTGCGCGCGATCTGCGACCGGCACGGGATCCTGTTGATCCTCGACGAGGTGATCACCGGCTTCGGCCGCGTCGGAACGAGCTTCGCGGCGACGCGATTCGGCGTCCTGCCGGACATCATGACGGTCGCGAAGGGGCTCACGAACGGCGCCGTACCGATGGGAGCGACGTTCGTGCGCCGGCACATCTACGACACGTTCATGGACCGCCCCGAGCCCGGGATCGAGCTTTTCCACGGCTACACGTACTCGGGGCACCCGATCGCCTGCGCGGCGGCGCTGGCGTCGCTCGACATCTACGGCGAGGAAGGCCTCTTCGAGCGGGCGGCGTCGCTGGAGAAGTACTGGGAGGACGCGGTCCACTCGCTGCGCGGCCTACCGCACGTCGTCGACCTGCGCAACATCGGACTCGTCGCCGGCATCGAGCTCGAGTCGCGACCCGGCCAGCTCGGCGCGCGGGCGTTCGACGCGTTCACACAGTGCTTCGCGGACGGGCTCCTCGTCCGCGTGACGGGAGACGTCATCGCGCTCTCGCCGCCGCTGATCATTGAGAAGTCCCAGATCGACGAGATCTTCGAGACGCTCGGGCGAGTGCTGACGCATGTCGCGTGACGAACCGGCATCTACGAAGAGGATTATCGGATCGGCCGGATTCACGGATCGGGCGGATTGAAGCGTTCAAATGATTGAGAACGCCTATCCGCCTGATCCGTGAATCCGACCGATCCGTTGAAGCAATGTCGGAGTGGCCGACCTGTCGCACCGGAGACGACTAGTGCGCACACACTACGCGTTGTCGCTGTGTCTTCTCGCAGCCTTTTCGATAGCGGATGCCCAGACCAAACCCCGCTCTCGGGACCTCGGCCTGCCGATCGACGGGACGCCCGGGCCGCTGAACGCGATCACGGACGTCACGGGCGTCGAGGTAGGGCAGACGACGCTGATCTCGGGGAGCGGGAGGCTCGTCGTCGGGAAAGGGCCGGTGCGGACGGGGGTGACGGTGGTTCACCCGCGCGGCAAAGGGAATCCCGACCCTGTGTTCGGCGCGTGGTTCACGCTCAATGGCAACGGCGAGATGACCGGCACGACGTGGCTGCATGAGTCCGGGATCCTCGAGGGCCCGGTGGCGATCACGAACACGCACTCGGTCGGCGTCGTGCGCGACGCGATTCTACAGTGGCAGGTGACGCGGCCGAACATGCAGCCCTGGGGGCTGCCGGTCGTGGCCGAGACGTGGGACGGGGTCCTCAACGACATCAATGGCTTCCACGTGAAGCCGGAACACGTACTCTCTGCGCTCGACGGGGCCAACGGCGGGCGCGTCGCCGAGGGGAACGTGGGCGGCGGGACGGGCATGGTCTGCCACGGGTTCAAGGGCGGGATCGGCACCGCTTCGCGGCGACTCGCTGCGGACGCCGGCGGGTACACGGTCGGCGTGCTCGTGCAGTGCAACTACGGGATCCGGCGCGAGCTGCGCGTCGCGGGCGTACCCGTCGGGCTGGAGATTCCTGATCTCGTGCAGTGCAGCGCATCGGCCGACGCCTCGGTCGACCCCAACCTGCGGCGGTGCGGGGCAACGGTCGGCACGGCCGCGCCGCGCGGCGCGGGCGACGAGAGCTCCGAGGCCGGCTCGATCATCGTCGTCGTGGCGACGGACGCGCCGCTGCTCCCGCATCAGCTCAAGCGCATCGCGACGCGCGTCTCGCTCGGCGTCGGCCGGATGGGCGGGTACGGCGGGAACAGCTCCGGGGACATCTTCATCGCCTTCTCGACCGCGAACGCCGGCGCGGCGGCAGCCCGCGACACCGCGCGCGTGGCGATGCTGGCGAACGACCGCATCAACCCGCTCTTCTACGCCACCGTGCAGGCGACGGAGGAAGCGATCATCAATGCGATGCTCGCGGCGGAGACGATGACCGGCGTCAACGACCGGCGTGTGTACGCGCTGCCGGTGGACCGGTTGAGGGCGGCGATGCGGAAGTACGGGCGGTAGGCTGCGAGCTGCCAGCTACGATACGAGATGCAACGAACGCGATGAGCGAGTACTCGTGACCGGCGTTGACGTTCAGCATCGGGAGAACGCGAAGCGGTTCGTCGCGCGCACGCCATCGGGGCTGGCGTACATCTCCTACCAACGGCCGGACGACGGAACGATCGATTTGCAGCACACGGTCGTGCCGGAGGCGGATCGCGGCCGCGGCATCGGCGGTGCGCTTGTACGAACGGCGGTCGGCTACGCACGCGAGCAGGGGCTGCGGGTGATCCCGACGTGCCCGTTCGTGAAGGCGTGGCTCGAGGGGCACCCGGATCAGCGCGACGTGCTGCGGTAGAGCCGCGGCAGACTGCGGTCTGCGGTCTGGAACCCTCGAGATGCTCCTACCCTGTAGAGGTGCCCCGGCGGCGTGAGCCCGCAGTCCGCAGTCGGCTGCAGTCGGCTCACCTCACCGTCGGCATCACGAACTCGCCCCCGCTACTTTCGGTCGGCCACCGCTCCGTCACCATCTTGAGCTTCGTGTAGAAGCGCACGCCCTCCATACCGTGCTGCGCGAGGTCGCCGTAGGCGGAGTGCTTCCAGCCGCCGAAGCTGTAAAAGGCGAGAGGGACCGGGATCGGGACGTTGATGCCGACCATGCCGGCCTGGACGCGCTGCGCGAAGTCGCGCGCGCTGCCGCCGTCGCGGGTGAAAACTGAGACCCCGTTGCCGAACTCATGGTCACTCGCGAGACGCAGCGCGTCCTCGAACGTCTCGGCGCGCGTCACGGCGAGCACCGGGCCGAAGATCTCCTCGCGGTAGATGCGCATCTCGGGGCGGACGCCGTCGAAGAGGCAGCCACCGAGGAAGAAGCCGCCCCGATGACCGTCCGGTCCCTCGTAGCGGCGGCCGTCGACGACCAGCGTCGCCCCCTCGCGAACGCCGTCGTCGACGTACTCGCGCACGCGGTCGCGGTGCTCGCGGGTGACGAGCGGGCCCATGT
>JBHELH010000085.1:0-9300 GCA_046263215.1 Gemmatimonadaceae bacterium
GGCAGCGAGCGGGCGGGAGGTGTTCTACCGCGGCGAAAAGGGCATGGTCGCGGCGGCCGTCAGGACCTCAGGGTCAGTGCGCGTCGGCCGCCGCACGGTCCTCTTCGACGACAAGCCATACGTTCGGCACGGGTCCGCAGCCGCGTACGACGTTCACCCCGATGGCCGGCGATTCGTGATGGTGCGGCGTGGCGCGGAAGCGCCTCAGGCGGTGGTCGTGCTGAACTTGTTCGATCAGCTGCGCGCCGTCATGGCGGCCCACGGCCGTCGGTCTACGGGACTCACCAGAGGCTTCCGGCAGGCACCAGACCGTGCTGGAAGTGAACGATAGTTCGAGGTAAGACGCTACGACTACCGCCCCGCCGCCGCCGGGCGCGGAGTCTATCAGTTGGTTCTCCCGAAACGAAACCAGGTCGACGATCTCGCCTCGCGGTGGCAGGCAGATGGAGGTGGGCGCGCGATACACGTTCTGAATGCACCAAAGGGGGAATGATGGACACCAACGTCCGCTCTCGCACACCTCGTTCGGTTCCCCTGCTGGCAAGCATACTCGCCTTCGCGGCCTCCGTGGGCGCGACCATCCCCCTGAATCCGCCGGCCACCGCCGCTGCGGTTCAGGAGCGGCGCCCCGCGGCCTTGAGGGTCGAGCAGCCGTACGTGGTCGAGTACCACTACCAGGCGCGCTGGGGGCACGCGGACGAGTTCATCCGGCTCTTCCGGAAGAACCACTACCCCGTGCTGCGTCGGCAGATGGAGTCCGGGCGGCTCCTGTCCGTGACGGCAGTGGCGCCCCGCTACCACGCGACGGAGGACCGGCGGTGGGACTACCGGGTGACGATCGTCTTCCGGAATGCGCAGGTGGCGTCGGAGCCGGACCCCAACCTCGACGCGATCGTCAGGCAGCTCTACCCGGATCAGGAGACGTTTCGGCGGGAGGAGCAGCGGAGGTTCGAGATACTCCTCGCGCATTATGACGTGCCGACGGTCGCTGTCGACCTCACTCGATAGCGAGCGGAAGGATCGTGAGCGGACGCAGTACCTGGGCAAAAGTCTTGCGACATTGCGCCGGGGCTTAGCTACGAACGCGGATGACGCGGGCCGCTGCGCGGCCACAGACTTGCGCGGGTTTTCTTTATCGTCGTGCGCGACGAGCCTGTTGCCGCATCGCACCACGCGCGTTCCCTAAATCGGCACCGTCGGCGTTCATCCGCGGCCGTAGGCCCGCGCCGTCCGCGTTCGTAGTCCGGCCCGTGCGCGCCGCGCGCCGCTACCCCTCGGGGAGTAGCGTGAAGCGCTCGCCGCGCGGCGGGCGGTAGGCGGAGAAGCCGCGCCGGTCCGTCGTGAAGACGGTCGCGATGCGCATCGCCTCGCCGAGCGCGACGAGCGACGCGTCGGCGAAGTCCATCGGCAGCGCAGCGTACCGACTCATCAGGCTCGCCGCGCGTCGGTGGCCGCCGGCCTCGAGGCCGAGGATCGGGATCCCCGCGGCCAGCAGGAAGTCGAGGGGCGCGTGCGCGGGGCCGCCGCCGCGCAGTACGAGGTGGCACGCCTCGGTGACGACCGCCTCTGTCGTCAGGCAGCGGGTGATCGCCGCGGGCCAGGCCGCCGCGCAGCGGGCGTGCCACTGATCGCGCGCGTCGAGCACGGCGACCAGCGGCCCGGTGTCGAGCAAGACGTCGCGTGCGGGCACGCCGCTGTGGCGCTTCTACTCGCGCCAGTTGTGCGCGCGTATCTGGGCGGCGATCTCGTCCCGTTCGATGGCGGTCTGGTCGAGCGCGAGCGCGCCGACCATCGGCGCCACGCGGCGCCACGCCTCCGCCGCGTCCGGCGCCGGTGCGCCCGCGAGGTATGCCTCGAGCACCTCGCGGACGAGCTGCGACTTTGGGACGCGGCGCTCGCGCGCGCGCCGGGCCAAGGCGCGCGCGAGCTCGCGGGGCAACCGGAAGGTCAGCTGATCGTCCTTCATGCAGTGCAATGTAATGCATTTGCATTGCATGTCAACACTCGTGCTGGCTCTCCCGCGCCGCGTGCGCACCGACACGGGACGCGAGTTTGCACCGCCGCGGGCCGACCCACATTATGGGGGCGTCCGTCGTCCGAGGTTAAGGCCACGGCCACCGCCCCCGCCGCCGCGCATTGGCGGCAAGTCTTCGACATCCTCGACCAGGCGCTCGAGCTGACACCCGAGGAGCGGGCGGCGTACGTCGAGCGCGCCTGCGGAGGCGACCGTGCGCTCGGTGCGGACGTCGCGGCACTACTCGCGGGTGCCGACGCCGCGACCTTCCTCGAAGCCCCTGCGGCCGATTTCGCCGCGCCCCTGCTCGGCGACCGGACCGCGGACGTCGACCGCACCGAGTCGGGATCAACGATCGGCGCGTATCGCATCCTCCGCGAGCTCGGCCGCGGCGGGATGGGCGCGGTCCACCTCGCCGAGCGCGCCGACAACCAGTACCGAAGGCGCGTCGCCCTCAAGGTGCTGCCGGGATGGAGCGCTGCGAATGAGCGCCTGGTCCGGCGCTTCGTCGAGGAGCGCCAGATCCTCGCGGCGCTCGACCACCCGGACATCGCCCGCCTCTTCGACGGGGGTGTGACTGCGGAGGGGCTTCCGTGGTTCGCGATGGAGTACGTCGAGGGCGCGCCGATCGACCACTGCTGCGACCAGCGCCGGCTGCCGATCGAGGAGCGGCTCGAGCTCTTCTGCCGGGTGTGCGCGGCCGTGCAGTACGCGCATCGCAACCTCGTCGTCCACCGCGACCTGAAGCCCGCCAACATCCTCGTCACGCCCGAAGGCCGCGTGAAGCTCCTCGACTTCGGGATCGCGAAGCTACTCGGAAGCGACGGGGTAGACGCGTCGCTGACGATGACAGGCGAGCGGCTGATGACGCCGCTGTACGCGAGTCCCGAGCAGGTGCGTGGGAACCCGATCACCACCGCCAGCGACGTCTACTCGCTGGGCGTGCTGCTCCACGAGCTGCTGACCGGCCGGTACCCGTACCGGCTGACGACCCGGGAGCCACACGCGGTGGCGCGCGCCATTCTCGAGCAGGAGCCCGAGCGGCCCTCGGTCGCGGTATTGCGACCGCTCGAGGTCAGCGAGCACACAGGTCCCACGACGACGCCGGAGCGTGTTGCATTCGCACGCGGCATGACCCCGGCGAAGCTCGCGCGTCGGCTGCGCGGCGACCTGGATACCATCGTCGCGACGGCGATGCAGAAGGATCCGGCGCGCCGATACGGATCGGCCGAGCAACTCGAGGCGGACGTCCGACGTCACCTCGCGGGCCTTCCGCTGACCGCACGGCCGGAGAGCCGACTCTCGCGCGCGCGGAAGTTCGCTCGGCGCCACCGGGTCGGCGTCGCCGTGACGGCGGGAGTCGCCGTACTCGTCGTCGCGTTCGCGGTGGTGTCGTCGGTACAGGCGGTCCGCATCCGCGCCCAGGCCGCGCGCATCGCCCTCGAGCGCGACCGCGCGGAACAGGTCTCCACCTTCCTGGCCGGACTCTTTCGGACGTCCGACCCCTACGCAGGCGCCGGCAGCGCGCTCACCGCACGCGAGATCCTCGACAGCGGCGCCGCGCGGATCGACCGGGAGCTCGTGGACCAACCACGGGCGCGAGCGCAGATGCTCTTCGAGATGGGGCGGGCCTACTTCGGGCTCGGCGTGCGCGACCGTGCGCGGCGATTCGTCGAGACCTCGCTGGCGATCCGGCGGCGCGCATCGCCGGAGGGGCGGCTCGAGATCGCCCAGACGCTCGACTTCCTCGGCGTCGTACTCCGCGAGGAGGGTGAGCTCGACGCCGCCGAGCGGGCGTACCGCGAGGCACTGACCATACGTCGGCAACTCCTCGGCGCGGAGCACCGCGACGTTGCCCGTACACTCAACGGACTGGCCGGCCTACTCCGAGCCGCGGGTCGCTTCCGCGTCGCGGACTCGGTGTCGCGCGCAGCCGTGGCGATAGACAAGAAGCGCCCCGGGCAGAACGCTCTCGACCTGGCCGAGAGCTTGGAGGGTCTGGCTCACTCGGTCCACGAGCGGGGCGGCTTCGCCGCGGCCGAGCAGCTCTACCGTCGCGTCCTCACACTCCGCCGACAGGCGTTCGGCGAGGAGCACCCGGAGGTGGGGCGCAGCTTTGTCCACCTCGCCGCAGCTGTCGGCGACGCAGGTCAGGACGTGCTCGCCGATTCCCTCTTTCGGCGCGGGCTGGCGCTCGAGCGTCGTCTGCTGGGTAGTGATCACCCCGACGTCGCGGCCGGTGAAGCGGCGCATGCGCGGTTGCTGCGGCGACGCGGAAACGACGCCGAAGCGGAGAGCCTCTACCGCGAAGCCCTCACGATTGCTCGGCGTAGGCTCCCCGCAGTGCACGCCCTCACCGCGGCGATCCTGCTCGGCCTGGGTGAATTGGAGCTCGATCGCGGCGCCCCCGAGCGTGCCGAGCCACTCCTCCGGGAGGCGCTCGCGATGCGGCGGGCGACGCTGCCGCCGGAGCATCCGCACAGCGCGGAGGCCGAGCAGCTGGTCGGAGCAGCCGTCCTCGCGCGGCGGCGGTACGGGGAGGCCGAGCGGTACCTCCTGCCGAGTCACGGGCAACTGCGGGAGGCTTATGGGGACGATGATCCGCGAACGCGAACGGCGCGTCGGCGCCTCGTTGCGCTGTATGAGGCCTCGCGGCAGCCGAGCCAGGTCGCGAGATACCGCGAACCGAGCGGTCGCGACGAGGCTACCGCCGCGCCGGTGTCCCGGTCCGCCCCAATCGCAGCACGCCGGCCAATCGCGAACATCTTCGGCGTCTCGGCATTTCGCCCGGTGAGCCGCGATCCGGCGTTGACGGACCTCCGTGACTGGTTCCAGGACCTCATGTCGGCGAGGTTGACCGGAGACGAGCTTGCGCCCGTATTGAGTCCGGCCACCCGCTACTCGCTCATCGGCGAAATCACCGGCACGTCGCAGCGGCTCGCGCTCGAGGCCAGACTGGTGACACTGCCTCGCGGCTCCGTACGCACTGAGGTCCGGCTAGAGGGTCCGGCAGACAGCCTTCCGCACCTGGCCGACCGGTTGGCCACACGCCTGCTCGCGTCGGTGGCTTCTGAGACTGGCGAGGATACGGGTGCGCTGGCGGCGACATCCCTGCCCGCGCTCCGCGCCCATCTCGCTGGTCGGACCGCATTCCGCCTCGGCCGTTGGGACGAGGCCAGGAGTTACTTCGAGCGGGCCGTCTGGCTCGACTCGACGTTTGCGCTGCCGAGCTTGTGGCTCGCCGCTGCGGGCGCGCTTCAGCAGAACCCGCAGGGCGCCGACGAGCGCTGGAAGTACGACGCCGCGTGGAGGCAGAGAGATCGACTCGGCCCAGCCGGCCGCGCCCTGCTCGTTGCTCATCTGGGGCCCCGGTATCCGAGCGCGCCAACGCTCGTCGAGCTCGTCGCCGCCGGTGAGGAGGCCGCTCGAGTGGCCCCTGGATGGGCAGAGGCGTGGTTCATCGCCGGGGAGAACCTCGAACGATTCGGGTCGCTCGTCGGTTATCCCGATTCGAAGACGCGCGCAGTCGCTGCCTACCGCCAGGCGCATGCCCTGGACCCGACACATATACCGACGCTCGATCGCCTGCTCGTGTTAGCGGCGGCGTTCGGGGACCGCGAGGCCGTGCGGCGTTATGCGGAGCTTTACTTCGCCCACAGCTCGGAGGCCGAGGCGACGGACTTCCCGCGATGGAGTACAGCGCTGGCGCTCGGCGACAGCGCCGCCGTTGCCGAAGTGAGGTCCCGATTGGCTAACCTCCCGGCGATGGATCTCTTTCGCATTGCAGTATGGAGCCAGCGGCACGCCGTTGGGCTGGAGGACGGCATCCGTGCGGCGGACCTGCTCCTCCGGCGCGCCGTGAGCGGACGAGAGCGCCGTGTGGCCACGCTGCGTGTGGTCCCCTCGCTCCTGAACCGCGGGCGACCGGCCGAGGCGAATCGGGTGCTGGCTGCCTTCGAGCTCGGGTTCGGGAGAAGTCAGAGCGTCGGCGGCGTCCGGGAGTTTCAGGTCTACGCAGCGCTGTACTGGGATGGTGACTCCAGCGCGGCGGCCGTTGCGGCGCGGCGGCTCGAGGCCTACCTCGGCGGCGCGCCGATGGGGCCAGGCGAGGTCGGAGATCGGGAAACGGCGAGTTGCGCGCTCGCGCATTGGCGCGTGGGCGCGGGCGACCTCCGTGGTGCCCGGATGGCATTGACCTGGATGCGACGACGCACCCCTCCCGCGGGCGCACGCGCCACCATGGCTAGCCCCGTTTGCGCTGCGGCGGCGGAAGCTCAGCTCGAAGCCACCCGCGACAGCGCATCTGGCGCCATTGCCCTCGCGCGGCTCGATTCCCTGCTGCGCGGGACGTCGAATTTCCGCGACCAGATGGTCACTGTGGGAAGCCTCATCGCCGCGCGCCTCCACGAGACACGCGGCGAGATACGGCTGTCACTCGATCTGGTCCGGCGCCGGTCGGTGTGGAACATGTATCTCTCGACCCAGCTGCGCGAGGAGGGGCGGCTCGCGGCGCTGAGCGGCGACCGCGCCGGAGCCCTTCGCGCCTACCGGCATTACCTCGCGCTGCGTGGCGACCCGGAGCCAGCGCTCCGGCCGGAGGTCGAGCGGGTGCGCGCGGAGCTAGAGCGGCTCGAGCGCGATCACACCCCGGGTTCACCACGCTGAGCCTCCGCTAGCGGCCACTCGGCGTGCGCGTGGACATGTAGATGTCCCAGCCAACGCTAGTCGTGGGGCCCTGTCGGTTCGACGTGAAGACCAGGGTGCGACCGTCGTGCGACAGGCTCGGCGCGAGGTCCGCCCTGGGGGAGTTCAGCGGCGCCCCCAGGTTCACCGGCTCCGACCACGGGTCGTGCGGGTTGCGGCGCGTGGAGGTCCACATGTCCAGCCCTCCAACCCGTCCCTGTTGCGGTCGCTGCGCGCCCGATTGGAAGAATAGCTCCCTTCCGTCCGCGCGGATCGTCACGCCTCCGTCGAGCGCGTCCGGCACATTGAGGGCGCCGACGGGGACGGCAGGGTCCAGCACCTCCACCACGACGCCAGAGGGATGCCCGCGCCGCGTGATCCGGAGCCGGGCGTAATAGATGTCGAAGCCGCGCGCGGTTCCGCCCACGGCCCGGCTGAAGTACAGATTGCCGCGCCCCGGCTCCGCGTTGCGGAGGTAGTCCGGCTCGCCCTCGCCTACGGCCGTGTTCACCTCCGGACCGAGCCGCACCGGCTCGCTCCAGGCGAGATCGTCCGTCGGGTCGGACCGCCACGACACGTAGATGTCCTCATCGCACGGGCGCGTCGGGTCCGGCTCCACCGGATCCAGCGGACAATCCTCCCGAGTTGTGTGGCTGAGGAAGAAGAGGAGGTGCCCGTCGTCCGAGATCTCGGGCGACCCATCGACATACGGCGTGTTGATCCGCGGCCCCAGGTTCACGGGCGTCTGCCAGGCGCACTGCGGGTCGAGGTGGTCGGTACAGGCGCGGCGGGCGACCCAGATGTCGCGTGCGCCGAGCGCGCCCGGCAGGTCGGTGCGGTCGGAGTCGTAGTACAGACTCAGGCCGTCCGGCGCGAGCACGGGGTTGCCATCGGCGACGGGCGTGTTGATGGGCGGGCCGAGGTTGACCGGCGCGGACCAGTCGCCAAACCGCGGCCGCTCATCGTCCTGGCCGTCACCGTCGTCGCCGTGCTGTGACCTGGCCGCAACGTCCGCGCTCGGCGCCAGTACGCGTTGCGCGGGCTCCGTCCCGCACGCGACGAGCAGGGTGATCTGCGCCAGCGACAGGAGTGTGAACATGGGTGCCGTACGCATACGATGGCCTCCGACGTTGGGGTAGCTGGACGGGGTGCCCTATTCCACCGTCACCGTGCCGACCTCGCCCTCGGTGAATGAGGTCGAGTGGTACGTGCATCGATACCGGACCGCCCTCGGCGGGCCCTCGAAGAGCTTCGAGTGGTAGAGGCGACCGGCCCACAGGTTCCACAGGTCACCCGAGCTGGCCGCCCCGTCCTCGAACGTGACGTTGTGGACGTCGCCTTCCCCACCGTCGTCGTAGCGCCAGCCAACCGAGCGACCGCGCGGCACCGTCACGCTTGCCGGAAGGAAGCCGCCGTCGACAGGGCCGCGGACCCGAACCATGACGGTGACTGCGGTTGCCTTGAACGTGATCTGCGGCGCGCGTGGCAACGTCGGCGCCGTTGCGGTCACCGTGTACCTGCCCTCGCCCGGACCGAGCGTGAGCGGCGGCGCTGACACTCCGTCCCTCGTCGTATCATGGGTAGAACTGACCCATCCGCCGCTTCCGGTGACCGCCCAGACGATCTGGACGCCCGATACGGGAGACTTCCCATCGTGCGCGAAGACGCTGAGCGTGTGATCGGAGAGCGTTGTGCCAACAACGCCCATCGCTTCCCAGGAGTTGGGATAGCCTCTAGCCTGGAGCCAGACCCCCGCGTTGCTCGATCGCGAGTCGGGTTGGGTCGGCAGCCAGCTAGAGTCCCCTCGGCATCCGACGAGTAGGGCGAGAAGAGTCAGCGCCACGAGGCTCTGACTAAGCCGAGTCGTCATCTGACCTCCCGATCAGGGTTGCAACTGTGAAACCGGTGGCTTCTAGCAACTGACGCGCAGACCGCGGCAGGACCCGGACACGCAGGGGTGATGTCCGCTTTCGCGGCTGGTCTGCGCGTCAACAGGTAGGACCACGCGCCACGACGCGAGCTCCTACTGGCGCTCCCCGGCGCCGAGCGGATACTTGATGACCAACACCCATGGACGCGCAGGTGTACGCCGGAACCGGACAATCGGCTCGGGGCAGACCGTCTCGAGCCGCGGACGGCGGTTGCGTGGCTAGCGACCACGATATCACCGCGCTGCTGATCGCCTGGCGAGGCGGCGACCGTGACGCGCTCGATCGGCTATTCCCCCTCGTCTACGAGGAGCTGCGCCAGATCGCGCACCGGCGGCTCGGGCGCGAGCGCCAAGCCCACACGCTCGGCACGACCGCCCTCGTCAACGAGACGTACCTCAAGCTCGTGGACCAGACGCGTGCACAGTTGACCGACCGTGCGCACTTCTTCGCCGTGGCCGCGCGCGCGATGCGCCGCATCCTCGTCGACTACGCGCGGCGGCACCAGGCGCTCAAGCGCGGCGGGGCGCCGGCGCGGGTGAGCCTCGACGACGAGGCGCTCGCCGACGCGGCACTCGTCGCGGACCAGCGCGCGGACACGCTTCTCGCCGTCGACGACGCGCTGACGCGGCTGGCCGAGCTGGATGAGCGCCTGTGCCGAGTTGTCGAGTGCCG
>JBHELH010000086.1:0-8742 GCA_046263215.1 Gemmatimonadaceae bacterium
TACCTGCATCTCCGCAATCATTTCATTCGCCCTCCGCAACACGCCGCGCGCATTCGCGTACGAGATCACCTCGCGCGCCTCGTCGTACGGCGCCCACCGGCACGCGGTGATGCCCTCGGTGCGTTGCGGCGAGGTTTCCGCTTGATCGGTCTCCATCAGAAAGAAATGGCAGACCTTGTGAATCAGGCGGCCGCGGAAGCGGAAGTACCAGTCGATCGTCTGGACCGGCCCGCGCACGGCGATCACCCGCAGCCCCGTCTCCTCGGCCACCTCGCGCAGCGCCGCCGCCTCCGGGAGCTCGCCCCGCTCCACGTGGCCTTTTGGGAAGCCCCAGTTGCGGTAGCTGTCGCGGATGAGGAGAAAGATAGGGCGCGCTCCGCCCCCCTCCGCGGCCGCCATTCGGAAGACGACGCCGCCGGCCGACGTCTCGCGTCTCGCACGTGCGCGCGCCATCACGGCCTCCGGGCGGGCGACCGGCGGTCGGCCTCGGTGTCGATTGTCGCACGCCCCTCGATGAATTGGCGCACGATCGGGTCCGTGGTCCGCTGGATCTCCTCGACGGTCCCCACCTGGCGTACGCGGCCTTCATAGAGCATCGCGATGCGCGAGCCCACGGTATACGCGCTGCGCATGTCGTGCGTGATGACGACGCTGGTCACGCCAAGCTTCTCGCGCATCCGGACCATGAGCTGATCGATGACGGCGCTCGTCACCGGGTCGAGGCCCGTCGTCGGCTCGTCGTAGAGGATGTACTTCGGCCGCAGCGCGATCGCGCGCGCGATGCCGACGCGCTTCCGCATGCCGCCGGACAGCTCTGCGGGATACCGGTCGGCCACATCGGGTAGATCCACCAGCTCGAGCGCCTCGTGGACCCGGTCCTCGATCTCCGGTGGGCTGAGCTTTGCCTGCTTGCGCAGGCCCATGGCGACGTTGTCGCCGATGGTGAAGGAGTCGAACAGCGCCGCGAACTGAAAGACGTAGCCGATCTGCGCCCGCAGCTCGTACAGCTCGCGCCGCGGGAGCCTCGGCACCTCGCGGCCGTCCACCCACACTTCGCCCGCATCCGGCTCGAGCAACCCGACAATGTGCTTGATCGCCACCGACTTTCCGGTGCCGGAGTAGCCGATGATGACCACCGTCTCGCCCTCGCGGACCTCGAGCGTGAATCCCTCGAGGACGCGCTTGGGGCCGAAGGACTTGTGGACGTCGAGGAGTTGGATCACGAGCGGCGGCTATCAGCTATTCGCTATCAGCTATCAGAAGCTCGGACGGCCGCGCTGCGCGCGGCCGACAGGGAAAGAGAAGCGGGGTGAGTTTGCGTCGCCAGGTCTTGCCAAACGCCTGCCGTCCCCAACACGACCGACGCGTCGTGGTCCGCGACGGTCACCAGTGTCGAGACTGATGGCATGCCAAAAAAGGGCCGGCTTCTGCCGGCCCTTACGAACTGAACGATCGGCGCTGTCTAGACCGCGGCTTAGGCGCTCACGGCGTCGGCGAGTTCGGGGGGTTCGTGCCGCCCCAGGTATACAGTGGCTCCCCCTTGATGCCGAGCTCCTTGGAGGGAACCGGCATCTCCCGCGGCGTGCCCGGCAGCAGGCCGTTCGGAACCCGGCGCCGCTCGTAGAAGGGGGCCGCGCCGAGGCCGAGGAGTTCGATCTCCTTCTCGTAGAGCAGCATGGACCAGAGGGAGCACGCTGTGCCGTCCTTCTGCTTGACGCCGGTCGACGTGCAGGGCCCGTCAGCGTCGCTGCCCACGACGCCAATTGCCGTCGCGGCGGTTGGAAGCCCACCACGCCCCACGCGCGTCTTGTCGATGAGCGTGGCAGCCGTGGCTGGATCCGGCGTGCTGCGACGCAGTAGTGCCTCCGCCCAGATCAGGTCGTTCTGCGTGGCCGAGATCACTGGGAGCGGACCGTACCCTCCCCAGATGCCGTTCGGCGACTGGTTGCCCTGTAGATCGTGGCGGATGTGGGCGATGTTCGACTGGTGATATTGCCCACGCGCCGGTCGGTAGACCTCCACTGCCGACCAGGCGAAGTCCGTCCCCGCGTTCGACGTCTTCGGCACCGTGCCGAACCCCTTGGTGAATACTGTGTCGCTAGGCCCGAACGACCCATCGCCGAGCCGTTTGTCCGGGGAGTTCGGCCGCGGGTTCCCGCCTGCCGGGTAGGGGTGCCGCTGCGTGGCCGGATCGAGCAGGTTCGCCACACGCGTGTGGACTCGGCCGGCGTCGATGGCGTTGAACCACCACAGAAGGTCGGGGCACCATGACACGCACCCGTCTCCCACGAACACGAAGTCGAACGCCGTCCCGGTCGACATCCCCTGCGACGCGAGCTGCGCGACGCGATTCCAGTCCACCTGCGCCTGCGGCCCTGCGTTCTCGGCGGGCGTTCGCGGGTAGTAGGCCAGCGTCAGCGCCGCCATCGTCGCCGCGATGCGCGCGATCTGGGTGTTGTTGTACGACCGGCCGTTCGTCCACGCCGTCGGTGTGGTGAACGTGTTCGCGCTGGCGAGGTTCATCGCCTCGATCAGCTTCGCCACCGCCGCGTCGCGCACCGCCTTGCGGTCGGAGTACTGAAGCGCGGCGATAGCGGCCGGCGTGCTGAGATCCGTGGTCTCGTCGACGACGTACGCCTTGTCGTAGTTGAGCGCGAGGCCCGAGAGCGCTGCGCCCTGCATCAGCAGCGCGATCGTCTCGGCCCGTTTCGTATCCGCCGCGGTGTTGATGACGACGTTCTCCGTCCGGATGGCACGCAAGGCGTCGTTCGCCGACGAGAGCGTGCCGTAGAACCCGGGGACTACCGGCCCGGAGATGTCGCCGCCGCTCCAGAACCACTCGACGCTCGTCCGCCCCGCCGCGGACGGGTCGTTCTGCCACGGCCGCGAATTGCGATTCCAGTTCGACGGATTGGTCTCGGTCCCCGTCGGTGGCGGCGGATTGTCGATACCCGAATAGAAATTCATGTTGTGGTTGTTCCACGAGGACGAGTACGTCTGCGCCTGCGTGGACAACACACCGGTGGCCTCCGCGCCGATATAGGTATTGAACCAGCTTCGCAGCGTACCCGCCGCGACCGCCTCGATTGCGGACGGGTCAGCCAGCGCGCGCTCGCGGTCCGGGTCGTTGGGGTTCGTGACGTCCAGCGACTCGCACCCTGTCAGTAGCAGCGCCAGGAGGGGAACAGTGCCAAGCCCTCGGGCGACTCGCATCGTAGCCATCGGTATGATCTCCTTTGGCTCGCGGCTCAGAAGCCGAGCTCGAGCATCGCGGTGAAGGTGCGGTACGTTGGGTACGTGAAGTAGTCGACGCGGTAGGCGAACGGGTTCCCGCCCCCCGGACCGGAGACGTCTGGGTCGTAGCCGGAGTACTTGGTCGACGTCCAGAGGTTGCGGCCCACGATGCCGATGCGCGCCGAGCGGAAGTCGGCCCCTGGGACCCGCCTCACGAAGCGCTGCGGCACGTTCCAGTTGAGCGCCAACTCACGAAGCCGCACGTACGTCCCGTTCTCAACGAAGTAGTCGTTTGCGTCGAAGTTGTTGTAGAACTCGCTGTAGTACGTTGTGGGCTTGCGCTCCTCCTCCGGCTTCGACCTCTGGTCGAACACCGGGTCGCGCAGCTCGTTGAAGGGCCAGTGGCGGGTGTAGTTGTAGATGTTTCCGCCCTTCACCCACGAGACGACCGCGGTCGCGGACAACGACCTCCACTGCGCGTTCGAATTGAGCCCCAGCGTGAATTCGGGATTCACGTCGCCGATCTGCATGGTCCTCGTGCTGGTCGTGCAGTCCGCGTCTGTGCACTGCCAGTACCTCAGCGGCTTCTCGTTGACCGTCCGCCAGTCCGACCGTGGGACGTAGAAGCCCTCCTCGTTCTTGACGTAATCGGCCGCGGTTCCGGTCAGGCGTCCCGCCCTGATCGTCTCGAGGAGTTGCGCCTCGGTGCGGATCCAGCGCGCGCCGTAGATCACCCCGAACCGCTCGCCCTTGGCGATGCGGAAGATCCGCGTGTTCGGGTCGTTCGGGTTGGGGCCGATGAGGAACGCGCCGACCCTCAGGTCCGTGATCCGCTGACGGGTCCGGTCGCCCGTGATGTTGACGCGCCAGAAGTAGTCCGCTTTCGACAGCAGGACCGCGCCGAACGCCACCTCGTGCGTGAGGCCCCAGAGCGAGCCGGCGTTCAGCCACTGGTTCTGGTACCCGGTCGCGGCCGACACCGGGACGTTCAGGATCTGGTCCGTCGTGTTCTTCTCCGAGTAGCTGTACTCGAGGGTGTAATCTCGCAAGAACTGCGTGTTGAACCCGAGCTCGAGCTCACGGGAGAAGGCGGGCTTCAGGTCCGGGTTGCCGAGCGAAACCTTCTGCGGGCTCCCCTCGGAGACGTCGAACACCTCGTACTGCGCGCTGAAGACGGGCCGCAGGCCGGCCGTGCCGAATGACGCACGCAGCTTCAGCTCGTCGATGCCGGAGAGCGGGAAGTCCTCCGTCAGGCGCCAGGCGCCCGACAGGCGGTGATACGTCTGGCCCCGCTGCCGCGCCCCGAAGAGCGACGACTCGTCGCGCCGGAGGAGGCCGTCGATGATGTAGCGGTCCCGGATGTCGAAGGTCGTGACGACGTAGTAGTTCTGGGTGCGAATCTCCTCCGTGCGCGAGAACGGGATGAGCGGGTTGTCCGGGTCGCGCGCCGCCGCCTGGAACTCCGTCACCCTCGGGACCGTCAGCGCCTGCGCGGTGAGTTCCACGCGGTTGTCTACCTGGTCCTCATACACAAACGCGGCCCGCGTCGTGTTCCGTAGCCACGTGCGCCACGAGGTGACGGCGGTGAGCGTCACCCCAGTGTTGTAGGCCTGGGCACGCGCAGCCCGCTGGAACAGCGACCCCCGGCTCCTACCGCCCACTGAGTTCAGGAAGCCTACCGGGGTGAATTCCTTGGCGGTGATGTTCGCCTCGTCGTAGCCCAAGTTGGCCTCGGCCGTCAGCCAGGGGAGCGGCCGGTAGCTCGCCCGGAATGTGCCGGTGAAGCGGTCGCGGTCGTTGGTGATGTCCTGCTGCGAGAGCACGTAGAGCGGGTTCGACACGTTGCCCGAGAGTGGTGGCTGCCGGATGACCGCGTTGTATGGGGTGCCGTCCGCGTTCGGGGCGAGAAGGTTCACGTTCGGTTCGAGGAAGCGCAGGCCGAAGAAGATGCCGAAGGAGGAGTCCGTCTGGTCGGCGCGCGAGCGGGCGTAGAACGCCCCCGTCGAGAGGTCGAGCTTGTCCGTGAACGCGTGGTCGAGATTGATGCGGAAGTTCTGGCGGCTGTACCCCTTGAGGAGGTTGAGCACGCCCGTCTCCTTCGTGTTCTGGAACGACGCGTTGTAGTTCGTGCCCCCCCGCCGCTGCCCGACCGAGATGTAGTTGGTCCAGAAGGCGCCGGGCCGGTAGAGCTGCCGGAGCTGGTCGAAGTACACCGGGTACGGGTTGTCAGAGATCCCGTCGGGTTCCCCGATGCGGTTACCGTTCGCGTCCCTCAAGAAGTCGCCGGTCGCCGGGTCGATCCGGTACGGGTGGGACATGTTGCCGGTGAGGACGCGAGGCAGGTAGCTCTGGCCGTACTCGTTCCGGAAGGTGAAGCTCGTCTGCCCCTCGCCGAGGCCCGCCCCCCGCCGCGTGAAGATCTGGATCACGCCGTTGGCCGCG
The DNA here is from genome assembly GCA_046263215.1 of Gemmatimonadaceae bacterium. Lineage (GTDB taxonomy): Bacteria > Gemmatimonadota > Gemmatimonadetes > Gemmatimonadales > Gemmatimonadaceae > JBHELH01. The sequence goes on from JBHELH010000086.1 coordinate 5,677, forward strand.
TCGGAGCCATAGAGCGAGCTGGCGGCGGCCCCCTTGATGATCTCGATGCGCTCGATGTCCTCCGAGTTGATGTCGGCCATGGTTATGCGCGAGATCGTCCCGTCGATGATGATCAGCGGGTCCTGCCGCCCCGTGAGGCTGGTCGGCGCGCGCAGGCGGATGGCGGGAGCGCTGCCGGGCTGTCCCGACGTGGCGATCACACTAGCCCCCGCGATCTTACCTTGCAGCCCGCCGATGGGGGAAATCGCCGGGGCCTCCCTGAGCTGGGTCGCGTCGACGACGCCGACGGAGAAGGTCGCCTTGCGTTGCTCGGTGGCGCCGCTCGTCCCCGTCACGACCACCTGTTCGAGCTGGAGGACGTCCCGCTCCAGAACGAACTCGTGCTCCACGCGCTCGCCTGTGAGGGTGACTGGCAGCCGCTTCGGCTTGTAGCCGAGGAACCGCGCGACGACGTTGACCGTTCGGCCGCGAGCGCGCGAGGCATCAACGGTAAATGTGAACCGGCCCTCGGCGGACGCCACGCCCCCGACGCCGAGCTCCGGGATCGCGACGCTCGCGCCGGCAAGGGGCTGCCGAGCCTCTGACAACACCCGTCCTGTCACGACGACGGTCTGCGCGATCCCCGGCTCTGGCCAAAGCGCCGCCGCGAGCACGCCGGCGGCTATCCAAGGTACGCGGCGAAGCAGTACACCCATGGCAGACCTCCCCTTCCCTATTACGGGTCAACGTGCAGAGGCTCAGCGTCGGGACTTCGACGAGCGCGCTATTATGTCGGCGGGGCCTGTAACGGTCAAGGACGGACGAGACCTGGTCGTCCCCGCGCCGGGCCGTGCCGCACCATTCAACCCCCGCGTGAGCGCCTGGGGTCACACCGCCGCTACCCCACGGCGTGAGGCCATGCGCACTCGCCTCCGGACTTGCCGTGCCGGCTCGCTTGGCGAACCCGCAATCCGCCCGAGCGTACTATCTTTGTACTTGGCGCGGGGATATCACTCACTCGATGGTTCCCAGTCCTCACGGGGCCCCACGATGATGTCGCGATTCGGCCGTGCGCGATGCCTCGGCGCGCTCCAAGGCGCGCTCGTCGGCCTGTTCCTCGTGTCTGCGGCGGTGGCAGGCGCCCAGCAGGGAACGATCAGGGGACGTGTGGTCGACAAGTCGTCCAATACCGCCCTGCCCCGGGCGGAGATCATTGTCCTGAGTAGCGCCAACCGTTCGGTCATCACGGATTCGATCGGCGGGTACGTGTTTGCGGCGCTGCCCGCCGGCACCGTTCGTCTCCTCGTCCGCGCGCCGCTCTTCCCCCCCACCGAAGTCATTGTTGAGCTGAGCGTCGGCCAGGACCTGGACCGGACCATTGTGCTCGACTCTACCGCCGCCGGGAGGGCGGCGCAGATGCTCCCTGCTTTGGCCGTGACCGCCGCCGCGCCGGTCGACCGGAGGCTCATCGACTTCGAGCGCCGCCGTCGCACCGGTCGCGGTCAGTACCTCACGCGCGACGACATCGAGAAGAGCGGAGCCTCCTCGGTCCAGGATGCGGTCAGGGCGCTACGCGGGGTGGCCGTCGAGTGCGGGGGCGGGATGGGCTGCTTCATCCGCATGGTGCGCGCACCTATGCAATGCCCGCCGGACTACGTCGTCGATCGACGAGTAGATAACCACTTCGGCCCATCGACCCCGGTCCGCGATATCGAGGCTCTCGAGGTCTACACCGGCCCGAGCGATGTGCCGGGCGAGTTCGCCGGCCGCACCGCCGGCTGCGGCGTCATCGTGATCTGGACGCGCGCCGGGCCGCCGCCGCCGCGGACGCCTTAGCGTACTCTGGGTCAGTAAGACCTCGTCCAGATCGCGATCACAGCGCAGGCTTACCCCGTCCGCGCGCGGCGCCCGCGTACTCTCGGAGGCCACCGGGGGCGAGTAGGACTTCCGTGAACGACACCCCTACGGCTTCGAGAGCATCAGCTCGCGCTGGCCCGCGGTGAGCGGGACCGTCTGCTCGCCTCCCCCGGGCCAGCGGACTCGCACGCCGCGCGCCCACGGCGGAAGAGCGAGCACCGTAGTCGCGCCGTCCACCGACCAGTAAGCGCTCCCGGCGCGCAACTCTCGTGCAGGCCCGGACGCCTGATCGCCGACGACTCGAAGCTGCGCGCCGATCCCCCACGGGTTGTCCGGGCCGGCGTTCAGGCGCACCCGGAGCCCCGGCGCACCACTTCGATTGCGCCACAACGTCGTCGCGGCGCCGTTCTGTGGCACCGCGAGATCGACGCGGCCATCACCGTCGTAGTCAGCCACTGCCGCGCCGCGCTGGTCGCCGAGCACTCGGATCCCCGACTGGCGCACACTGAGCGGGCGGAAACCGCCACGGCCGTCCCCTAACAGGACCAGGCCCGCCCCGGCGTCGAACCGCGGCGTCCCGATCTCAGTCGGCGAGAAGTTCTGCGCGAGAAACAGGTCCTCCCGCCCATCGCCGTCGAAGTCGGCGACCACTGGCGCGAACGCCGGGGCCAGTTGCGCTGCCGCGACGAGCGGGCGCGCCTCGAAGCGGCCGCTGCGATTGAGTAACAGCGTGTGATCGAAGGTTGTCGCCCCGACCCTAACCCTCCGCTCGCGCTGGGCGCCGAGGACATCGTCGACAGTGGCCTTGGAGAATTCGGCGAAGGTCGCGATCCGGTCACGCACGGAGGGAATCACCAGGGCGAGCCGGGAGAACGACTCGAGCGGCATCTCGCGTCCCGTCGCGGAATCCCGCTGCGCGAACACAAGGCCCAACCCGGCGCCGCCGAAATTGCCGGCAATCAGGACGTACGGCCGCTCGTCCGACGCGCGCCACGGGATGTTCCGCCCCCAACTTGTGGCGACGAGGTCGAGCCGGCCGTCACCATCGAAGTCACCCGCTGCGAGTCCGTTCCAGCGGCTCGTGCGCCGAGGGAGTCCCCACTCCGCCGTCACGTCGCGCAGGCGGCCAGCCGTGTTGTGCAGAACACGAACGGGTCCCCATTCTGCCGTCGCGACCAGCTCCGGCCGGCCGTCGCCGTCCAAGTCCGTGAACAGCGCGGCAGATACAAG
>JBHELH010000087.1:0-39250 GCA_046263215.1 Gemmatimonadaceae bacterium
CGACGCACGGCGCGGAGGACTACGGTCGAGACGTAGCGGCCCGGCCGCGCCGGCGGGGCGGGCATCGCGCGTAGGAACTGATACGCGTGCAGCCGGCACGCGACAGCCAGCATGAACAGCGCGCCGTACGCGACACTCACCGGATACTCGGCGTCGAGGAGCTCGAGGACGGTTCCGCCGAGCATCGGGGCCGTTCCGGCGGCGAGGCCGAACGCGACGTTGTAGAACGCGAAGACGCGGATGCGGTCCGCGGCGTGGCCGGTGGTGCGGACGAGCGTCATGTTCTGCGCGATCGACCAGCCGCTGTTGAAGACGCCGCCTAGCGCGTAGCTCGGGACGAGGAACACGGGGTGGACGAAGAGCGCGGCGAGCATCCACAGCGGGTCGAGTGCGAGACCGAGCAGCGTGATCGACATCAGTCCCTTGCCGCCGAAGCGGTCGCCGAGCAGACCCCACATGCGCGCCCCGAGCACGCCGGCACCGACGAGGATCGCGTTCAGGAGCGTAATCGTGCCGACGGAGATGCCGAGCAGCGAGATCGCCATCGCCTCGCCCTGTCTCGTCGACACGCCGACCGCGCAGCCCCAGACGAGCGCAAACTTCACGACCGCCCACTGCTCCGGCGTCCACGGAAGGACGATGAGCGGCGCGCGCACTCCCGTTCGGCGGGCGACGCCGCTCGACGGCCGGCCGCGCAGCCGGGCGCGTGCGAGCGCGTGCGCGCGCGCCACCGCCCGCATGCGGCGTAGTGGGAGACTGACCGCGACGTGCACGGCGACGCCGGCGACGATCGCCAGCGCCCGCGCGATGTGCGGCGGGACGCCCGCCGCGCGCTCGGCGGCGTCGACGGCGACCGACGCGAGGACCCCGAGCACGAGCCCAGAGATGGCGGCCCACCGGGCTTTCGCCGCCGTGTAGCGCCCGAACGTACTCGGGAGCGTCGCCTCGGTGTGAAGGGCGGCGAGGCTCGCGTCGTAGAGGTTCTGGCCGAGGAATCCGAGGCCGATCCCGGCGAGCAGCCCCGGCATGGCCCAGCCGTGGGGGCGCACGATGCCGAAGACCGCGGCGAGCAGGAACCCGCCCCGCTCCAGCCAGCAGGCCGTCGCCGCGACCGCCCATGAGCCGTGTCGCCGCACGAGCTCCGGGACGGCGAGGTGGGCCAGCCGGGTGATGGCCGGGAGCGCCGCCAGAGTCGCGATCGCGAGGTGACCGCCGCCGAGGGCGAGGGCGAGGCCGGCGAACATTGCGCCGCTCGCGAGCACGCGGGAGCCACTGACGAGGATCCCCTCGTAGTAGCCCGGGTGATCCGGAGCTCGGAGCACGGCGCGATGCCGCAGGTGGCGAAACAGGTGAGGGCGGGGAAGCTGGGCGAACTCGATCCCGCAGCGCCCCGGATTCGGAGCGGACCGGACCGTTGTGCTCGCTACATCGAATACGATCGAGGGCGGGGGGTGGGTCACAATGCGACGGGCAGGCGTGACCGAAGGCGGAAGGGCGAGGCGTTGGTTCGTTTCGGGGAAGAGCGGGGAAGGGCGCGCACGCGGACGAGCGCGGATCGGCGAAGGGCGATGGCCGCGGATGGCTCCCCGCGGCGCACGGGGCTCCCACCCGCCACGAGCCCGGACGATGCTTTGGCTACACCCGCTCCGCGTCATTGGCCCTTCGCCGATCCGCGGCCATCCGCGTGCGCGCTCTTCCCCGCTCTCCCGCGCTCTTCCCCCGAAACGCCCTCGCCGTAACGCCGCTCCCAACTAACGCTCGACCGCGTCACGGACCGTCGTCAGGCAATCCCGCACAGAACTTCCACCATCCCCCGACCCCGCGATCGGGCTTTGACTGGTACCCTCAGTGTGACGACGCAGTCAGGACGGTTCGAGGGACGAGATCTCGGCGAGGGTAGGATGCGCCCGTCACATAGTCTGATGCGGTTGCACTCTATGAATCGACGCGCCGCGGTCAGGTGGTGGCCAGTGTTCTGGCTGATCGCGTTGGGCGCGCTCGCGATTCGCGCGTATCTCGCGTCGGTGTGGTTCCGGTTCGGCATGACGAAGCTCGAGACGGGATGGCTCAGGACGAACCCCGTGCGCGGGCTGCTCGCCCTAGTCGCGAGCGGCCAGACCCCGATGCCGATACCGAGTCTCTCCGGTGTCGCCGAGGCGCTGCTCGCGGTGCGCGCCGACGTCGTGCTTTCCGTGATCCTGCCACTGGTCGAGATCGCGTTCGCTGCGGCATTCCTCGCCGGGTTCTGTGTTCGGTTCGCCGCGGCCGGCGGCATTACGGTCAACACGTCGCTCATCCTCGGCGGACTCGCCAGCGCCGGCTTCGACGGTAAGATCATCCTGCTCGAGCTTCTGCTGTTGCTCGCCGGCGCGCGTGCGGCGGCACTTGGCGTTCCGACTGCGTTGCGTGCCGTGTCAGCTCTCGCGCGACAAAAGGCCCGAGCGGTCCGCGCAACCGAGTCGCCTGGTGCCGCGTGCTGCCCGGGCTCAACTTGAGGCGGCCTCAGAGATTGGCCATGACGGTTGCACGACGGCGGGCCTCCGTATCTATCCGGCTGGCAAGGCGCCGCCTGTCAGCATCGACGAGTACGTGACCGATGAGGTCGAGGCGATAGAGATCTACTCCGGAGGGGCTCGCGTGCCACTCGAGTACAGGGACACCGGCGCTGGCGGCTGCGGCCTGATCGCCATCTGGCGCCGTAAGCCGTAACAGGTAAGCTCCGCCCGGGCGCGGGTCTATTTCCCGCGTTGTGCGGCTAGCCACGCGAGGCGGTGGCGCCATGGACGTACATCTCCTCTGCGTTCCCTACGACACGGCCCGGCGCGCCGAGCGCATGGGCGCCGGCCCTGGGCGGCTCCTCCGGTCAGGCGCCGAGGAGCGGCTCCGCGCGCGCGGGCATCGAATACGGGTGCAGGAGGTCGCCCCGCCCGAGGGCGCTTTTCCCGCGGAGATCGCAACGGCGTTCGCCCTCCAGCGCGCCGTCGCTGCCGGCGTACGGCGCGCGGCAGTCGACGGATGGCTTCCGATCGTGCTCGCTGGCAACTGCAACGCCGCTGCTGTCGGTACGCTTTCCGGCCTCGGCGCGCGGCATGTCGGCGTCCTCTGGTTCGACAGCCACGGCGACTTCAACACGCCGGAGACGACGACCGGCGGCTTCCTCGACGGCATGGCTCTCGCCATGGCGACCGGTCGTTGCTGGCGTCAACTCGTTGGGCAGCATCCGGGCTTCGAGCCGGTCGACGAAGCCAACGTCGTCCTGCTCGGCGCCCGCGACCTCGACCCTCTGGAGGCGTCGGCGCTCGAGGCATCATCTGTTACCGTGCTGCCTCCCGACGACGTGCGCGTGACTCTGACAGCCGCGCTCGACCGACTGAGCCAGCGCGTGCGCGACGTGTACGTGCACATCGACCTCGATGTCCTCGATCCGGCAGCGCACGGCCGCGCGAACGCGTTCGCGGCCCCGAACGGGCTCACAGTCGACGAGGTGGTGTCGGCGCTGCGGCTCATGGGCCAGCGGTTTCGGGTCCGGGGCGCTGCGCTCACCGCGTACGACCCGTCGTTCGACGACGGCGGCCGCGTGTGCCGTGCGGCGCTCCCGCTGCTCGAAACACTCGCGGAGATCGGAGCGCGAGACGTGCGTCCCGCTCGCGCCCGCGACTAGCAACGATACTCGTGACCGGCCGGTGCTCGGCTCGTGTTGTTCGGTGTCCCGGTCCGCGGGCACGGACAATCATTCGACCAATCCGATGACACGAGAAACGATCAAACGGTCGCTCATCGTCGCTGCGGCCCTCGCCGCTGTCGCACCCGCGCCCGCCGACGCGCAGGGAACGAGGCCGCTCACGGTTGGGCTGCTGCGTGCGGACGGATTCGCCCTGCCGTTCGCGCACTGGGGTGGCGTCGAGTGGACAACGTTGCGATCAGACTCACTCCCCATCGACGTTCATTACGTCGACCGTTGGTACCTGAGCACGGGTAACGGTTTCCGGCCGCTGACCGCCGGCAGCATGGTCAGCTTCATGGACGGTGACAACTTTTACGAAGGCTGGGGTCAGCTCACCGACTTCTCGCCTCGTCGCTTCGAACCTCGCAGCTACCCCCGGCCGCGAGTGGGTGTGGTCCTCAGTAGACCGGAGCGGCTCATTCATTTGCGTAGTGTGGGCAGGAGCGATCCGCTGAGGGCGCAGATCAGCCGCTTGATCCGCGCGGAGCTCGACCGGCAGGATTCGGCGACCGTGCAACGATTCATGACCGGCAGCACGCTCTCGGCTCGTGAACGGACGCGGCTGCCGGTCCGCCTCGCCAAGCTCGAGGCTAGCCACGAGCGCGTGAGCGGCGAGCGGATCTACTTGTACGTTGCGGAGCGGGACTACCCCGGCTGCGAGACGGGCGCGTTGCAGGGCTTTGCGCTCGAGAAGAACGGCGCTTTGCGGCTGGTGAGCCCGCAGTTCGAGTTGAGCGACTGCGAGGGGAAGGGTCGCGCCAGGCTGACCATCGAGGCGATTCTTCCGCTGCCGGAGGGCGTGTTCCTCCTCGGGGAGGAGTCCGGCTGGGAATCGGCGACGCGTGTCGTGCTCGAGATGACGCCGTCCGGAATTCGGCGTGTCGTGCCGCGCCGGTGAGCACGATCAGATCGTAGCACTCACGTACCCGGAGCGAGGACAACCGATGATCATCGTGACCACGCCGACCATGGAAGGCAAGCGCATCACCAAGTACCTCGGCCTCGTGACGGGCGACGCAATCCTGGGTGCGAACATCTTCCGCGATCTCTTCGCCGGCATCCGCGACATCGTCGGCGGCCGGTCGGCGGCGTACGAGAAGGAGCTGCGACAGGCGAAGCGGATCGCGCTCGTCGAGATGATGGATGAAGCGACCGAGCTCGGCGCGAACGCCGTGGTCGGCGTCGACCTCGACTACGAGACGATCGAGATGGGAAGCGGCGGCGGGATGCTGATGGTCAGCGCGACCGGCACCGCAGTCGTAATCGACTGACGAGGCGCGGCGCGACTGCTCGCGGGTCTGGCCGCCCGGTGTGCCGCGGCGCACCTTAGGAACGGACTTTCGAGCTGGGAGGGAGGACCGTGAAGACCGTATACGTCGCGAGCCTGACCATGACGGCGCGACACGTCGCGAGCCTGACCCTGGCGGCCGCACTCAGCGCGGGCGCACAGACGCCAAGCGGCGCGCCCGCCGCAGCCGCCGGCAACGCGCCGGTGCCGCCCGCCGAGCAGCAGATCGCGGCCGCGGTGCTCCCACTCCCCGCCGATCTGCGCGCGGGGGCGACGGTCATGGGCTACGCGCCGGACGGCCGCTTCGTGACGCTGCGCGAGGGGCCGGGGACGATGACCTGCCTCGCGAGCAACCCGACGTCGCAGCGCTTCCACGTCGCATGCTATCACAGGTCGCTCGAGCCGTTCATGGCCCGCGGTCGCGAGCTTCGCGCGCAAGGCGTCGCCGGCGATCAGGTCGACACCGTACGCTTCCGCGAGGCGCGCTCGGGGAAGCTCAAGCTGCCGAAGGAGCCGGCGATGCTCTACTCACTGACCGGGGGCACGTTCGATCCGGCGACGAGCACCGCGAATGGCGCGCGGCCCTTATTCGTGATCTACGTCCCGTTCGCGACCGCGGAGTCGACCGGCCTCTCGGCGACGCCGGTGCGCGGGGCGCCGTGGATCATGCAGGCGGGGACGCCGAAGGCGCATATCATGTTCACGCCGAACATGTGAAAGCGATGAAAGCGGAACGGCGAGGGCGTTGACCGTAGCGGACGCGGATTGCCGCGGATGATGCGGGCGCCCGCTGGCGCGGGCGCAGCGCAGATTACTCCGCGCGCGATCCGAAGGCCCGCTCGCCTGCCGGCTTAAGTCTCTGCTAAAGCCGCTCGGGCCGCCCCCTACCCGCAGGGGCCGGCCCGAGACCGTTTCCAAGGATTCTGTTCGTCCGGGCTCGTTTCGGCCTTGAGCGTCACCTGTGCGGGCAGTGATCCGCGTCGCTCGCCGTTTGCCTCCGCATCATCCGCGTGCGCTCCAGACCACTCGAAACGCCTTTATTGACGCCCCGGTGGCTGGGTCGGGGCCGGAGCGGGTTGCGGGGCTGGCTGAGGCGCAGCCCCGGCTGGCGTCGCGGGCGGCGTGTCGCAGATCGGGACGCTTTCCTCGGTCGGTGTCTTGCGGTCGGCGCGGGTGATCGGGAGCTTCGGGAGCTCGTCGGCGATGCCGACGTAGACGACGCAGCTCTTGCCGCGAAGGCCCCAGTGTGAGGCGATGCCGGTCCAGCCGCGGCCGCCGGCGAAGATCACCTGGACGGACACCGAGTCGCGCCGTCCGGTGTTCGCGCGGGCGGGCGAGAGGCCCGTGTCGTATTTGCCGAGCGCCGTCATGCTCGTGGTGTACGTACCGTGGTCGCTGTAGTGCTGTTCCTGCGCGGCCAGCACGCTGCGCAGCTTGCCGGTCATCTGCTTCAGTGCCTGCTCGGCCGCGGCGTTCAGCGGCGTGGCGACCGCGGTCGTGCTCGCGGTAGGCGCACCGGCCGGCGTCGCACCCTGCTGCTGCTGTGCGTGCGCGAGTGCCGGCGCGAGCGCCGCGGCGGCCAGCGCCGCCAGCGTCGTGAAAGTCGGGCGAAGTGGCGTCATGGTGGTCCGTATCTCCGTCTGATGCTCGAGTTCGGGGTTAGGCTGTATGGAGACGAATTGGCGCGGTTGGGCGAAACAGGTTGGTATCGGCAGGACACGTTGTCGGCTTGATAGCTTGCGAGCACACAAGCCCACCCGCCTACACGCCCACACGCCGCGCCTCTGCTCCTCGACGCCTACCTCCCCACCTACCACGCCCGCGAGCGTCACGCGACGATTGTCCGCGCGCCGGTCGAGCGGGTGTACGAGGCGCTCTGGGCGGCGAACCTTTCGCCGCCAGTCGTGCGCGTGCTGCTGGGGTTGCGCGCGCTGCCGGGGGCGCTGCTCACGGCCGCCGCGCGACCGCGCGAGGCGCGGCAGCGTCTGCGCGCTCGAACCGCCGCGCCAGTGACGATGCGCGACGTTGTCGCGCAGGGCTTCGCGGTGCTCGAGGAGGACGCACCGCGGGAGCTCGTGCTCGGCGTCGTCGGCGCCTTCTGGCGGCTCCGGGGCGATATGCGGCGCGTCGACGCGACGTCATTCCGCGGACCGCAGCCGGCGGGGACCGCCCGCGCCGCGTGGAACTTCCATCTCGCAAAGCGCGCGGACGGGACCTGCGTGCTGTCGACCGAAACTCGCGTGCACTGCGCCGACGCCGAAAGCCGTCGTCGGTTCCGGGCCTACTGGCTCGTCGTCCGTCCGGCGAGCGGGCTCATCCGTCGCCTAATGCTGCGGTCGATTCGGCACGCGGCCGAAGGGTGACAGTGCGGGGATCCAGCGGAACGGGTTTCGCATTTGTTTGCGGCTCGAGTTCAACCCGGACCGACACGTTCAGGAGGTGCTTGTGACGAAGAAGAAGCCGATTTCCCCCCGAATGCATGGCGTGATCGACTACGCGACCGTCGCGACGACCGCGGCCGTCCCGCGACTCTTGGGGTTCCCGAGGCAGGCGGAGCAACTCTGCTACGCGCTCGCCGGCGGTTACGGCGGCCTGTCCTCGATGACCGACTACCCGCTCGCCGTGAAGCGCGCGGTCCCGTTCAAGATGCACGGCGCGGCCGAGGCCGCGGTCGGCGTGGCGCTCCCCTTCATGCCGTGGCTGCTTGGCTTCGCGAGGCACCGCGGCGCCCGCAACTTCTTCCTCGGTCTGACGGCGCTTACGGCGGTCGTCGCGGCGTTGACTGACTGGTCGGCAGAAGACTGAGGCAACAACAACCGCCGTGAACGAACGGGGCCCGCGCCGAGCGCGGGCCCCGTTCTGCTCACAAGCCGTCTCTCTTTACGCCAACACCGTGAGCCGCTGCCCCGAATCCCGTCTCTCCGGCAGGGTCGCCACGCGCCGCAGTACGCGGACGGTGTCACTCCCGAACGCTTGTCCCGCGCCTTTCTCGATCTCCTCGAGCGCGCTCCACGGCGCGAAGGCGGGTCGGTTCGGCGTCGGCATCTGGAGCGTCTCGAACGCGTCGGCGACGGCGAGGATCTTCGCGCCGACCGAGACGCGGATGCGGTCGGCGGGCCACTCGAGGGCGATATGCTCGTTGTACTGGCGGTACTCGTCGAGCAGCGCCATCGCGCCCTGCAGCGTGTCGACCGGCGGGAGCCCGTCGTTCGTCGCCTGCGAGAATTGCGACACGGCACGCGAGAGCTGCGGATCGTCGAACGCGAGCTCATGCAGCAGGGCGGCGACGCGCAGTGTCTCCGTCTCCTGCGCGGGCATCCCCATCTCGCCGGCGATCGCGACCGCGAGCTTCGAGACGCGGTTGCTGTGACCGCGCTGATGCTTCTCGCTCGACGCGAGATGGAACGTCAGGATCTCGAGCAGCGTGACATACGCGCCGCGAAGCGCCTTCGTGCGGCTCTCTCGCTGCTCGGCGAGCCGACCGACGGTGTGGCCGGTGAGGATCAGGAAGCCGCCCCACGGTGCCAGCGCGAGCGCCGAAGGGATCGTCAAGCCCGAGGCTCCGTCGAGACCGACCACGAGCTGAAAGAAGACGACGAGTCCGACCACGAGCACCGACGACCAGACGGCGGCGTGCCGGCCGAGGTAGAAGCCGGCCGCGATGATCGGGAGGTAGTAGAAGCTGAGGAAAGCGACCTTGTGATCGATGTACGCGTGGATGACGAGCATCGACGCGACGAGGATCACGACGAGCAATCGCTCGAAGTGGCGAAAGATGAACCACTTCACGCGATCGACGTCGGAGGGGTGCAGTGCGCCGGAGAGGCGAGCCATGGGTACCCCGGAGGGATGGAGAGAAGGCTGTCATAGAGACGACCCGCCGTTGACCCCTGTCACCGGACGCTGAGCCCCGCAAAGAGGCCTGGCCGCCCCGCTAAACCCTTACACGCGGCGGCTAGATGCCCTGGCGGCCGCGGCCTAATTTCGAGCGCCCCCGAACATCGCCCGTTACCACTCGAGTTGGAGCACGCATGCACACCCGCCTGACTCAAGCACTCGGGCTCCTGGTGGCGTTCGCTGCCGCGCTTTCGGCACCGGCCGACGCCCAAGGTCCCGCCGCGCGCCCGGCCGCCGGGCGCGACACCGCCCGCAAGCGCGACCTCCCACTCGCAGCCGCGCGCACGGCCAGCTTCACAACAAGCAAGGGCTCGTGGATCTCCCTCGACGTCTCCCCCGACGGCCGGACGATCGTCTTCGACCTCCTCGGCGATCTGTACACGATGCCGATCGCCGGCGGCCGCGCCACGCGACTCACGAGTGGCATGGCGTACGACGTCCAGCCGCGCTTCAGTCCCGACGGGAAGCGCGTCGTTTTCGTCTCCGACCGATCGGGCGGCGACAACCTCTGGATCATGTCGCTCGACGGGAAGGACACCACTCAGGTGACGAAGGGGAACAACAACCTCTATGTCTCACCCGAGTGGACGCCGGACGGCAAGTACATCGTCGCGTCGCGCTCCGGCGGTCTGGGTGGCGCGGCGAAGCTGTGGATCTTCCACACCGAAGGAGGCACCGGCCAAACGCTCGTCCCGGTCACCGGGCCGACCCCGCCGCCGCCGCAGCTAGCGCAGCTCAAGATGGTCGGCGCTGCATTCGGCAAAGATGCGCGCTACATCTGGTACGCCTCGCGGCAGGGCGACTGGACGTACAACGCGATCTTGCCGCAGTACCAGCTCGGCGTCTACGACCGCGAGACGGGAACGCAGACGTCGATGTCGGCGCGGTTAGGCTCGGGCTTCCGGCCGGCGGTCTCGCTCGACGGCAAGTGGCTCGCGTACGGGTCACGCCACAAGGCGGAGACGGGGCTCCGGCTTCGTGACATCGAGAGCGGCGAGGAGCGCTGGCTCCTCTACCCGATCCAGCGCGACGACCAGGAGTCGCGCGCCTCGATCGACGTGTTGCCCGGCTACTCGTTCACGCCCGACTCGCGGGCCGTCGTGATCTCACACGGCGGGGAAATCTGGCGCGCGCCGGTCGACGGGTCGGCCCCGAGCCGGATCCCGTTCACCGCGGACGTCAACGTCGAGATCGGGCCCGAGGTGCGCTTCAGTCACAAGATCGACGACGCGCGCACCCTGACCGCGAAGCAGATCCGCGACGTCGCGCCGTCGCCCGATGGGACGAAGCTCGCATTCACGGCGCTGAATCGTGTGTACGTCGTGGACCTCCCGGCAGCCGGGCCGCAGCCGGCGACGACCGGCGCTCCGGCGACGGCCGCCACCACGGCGACGATCACCGGCGCTCGTCGCGTGTCGAACCTCGACGTCAACGAGCACTTCCCGATCTGGTCGCCCGACGGGCGGTCGTTGGCGTTCGTGAGCTGGTCGGACCGAGACGGCGGGCACATCTACCGCGTCCCGGTCGACGCGCGGGGCGCGAGGCCACAGCAGCTCACGCGCGTCGCCGCATACTACACTCGTCCGGCGTGGTCGCCCGACGGCCGACGCATCGTCGCCGTCCGCGCGGCCGCACGGGACAGGCAGGAGGCGTTCGGCGGCTTCACGCCGATGCTCGGCGCGCAATTCGTGTACGTGCCCGCCACGGGCGGCGACGTGACGGCCATCGGGCCGACGGCGGGCCGGAGCTGGCCGCACTTCGTGGCGAGCGACACCAACCGCATCTACGCGTACAGCTTCAGCGAGGGTCTCGTCTCGATGCGTTGGGACGGCACCGACGTGAAGGCGATCGTCAAGGTGACGGGCCCAATGCCGCCGACCGAGCCCGGCCCGCAACCGCCGCAGCCGCCACCCGCGTCGATGGTGAAGATGTCACCCAAAGGGGAGCGCGCGCTCGCGCAGGTCGGCAACGACATCTACGTCGTCACGGTGCCGTTCGTCGGCGGGCAGACGCCGAGCGTGTCCGTCGCGAGCCCCGAGAACGCGGCGTTTCCGATTCGCAAGCTCACCGACGTCGCCGGCCAGTTCCCCGTCTGGGGCACCGACGGCAACACCGTCCACTGGGGGATCGGCAACGCGTACGCCGTTTACGACCTCGAGCGCGCGCGGCAGGTGGAGGACAGCATGCGCCAGGCGCAGCGCAGCGCGCCGCGCGACACCGCCTCGCCGCGCCCGGAGCCGCAGAGGGACACGACGCAGCGCACCGACAGCATCCGCACGCCGGTTCCGAAACCCGACTCACTGATCCCGCTCGCCAAGCCGGCGGCGCCCGACACGACCAAGCGGGGCTACAGGCCGCTCGAGCGGCGCGTCGTCGTCACCGTCACTCGTGACGTCCCTCGCGCGACCGCCGTGCTCCGCGGCGCACGCGTCGTCACGATGCGCGGCCGCGAGGTGATCGAGAACGCCGACGTCGTCGTCCGCGACAACCGCATCGTCGCCGTCGGCGCGCGCGGCTCCGTGCAAGTGCCGGGCGACGCGCAGGTGATCGACGTTGCGGGCAAGACTATTCTCCCTGGCTTCGTCGACACGCACTACCACCCACAGTGGCTGGCGCCGGAGATCCACAGCTCGCAGGTCTGGCAGTACCTCGCCACCCTCGCCTACGGCACGACGACGACGCGCGATCCGCAGACCAGCTCGACCGACGTCCTCACCTACGGTGACCGGGTGGAGACAGGCGACATGATCGGCCCGCGCGTGTACTCGACGGGGCCCGGCGTCTTTCTCATGGAGCTCATTCGCGACGCTGAGCACGCGAAGACAGTGCTGCGGCGCTACGCGCAGTACTACGACACGAAGACGCTGAAGATGTACATGACGGGCAACCGCCAGCAGCGCCAGTGGGTGATCATGGCGGCGAAGGAGCTCGGCCTTATGCCGACCACCGAGGGTGGGCTCGACTACAAGCTCAACATGACCCACGCGATCGACGGCTACTCGGGGCTTGAGCACTCGCTGCCCATCGCCCCGCTGTACGACGACGTGGTCCAGCTCTTCGTGAAGAGCGGCATCACGTACACGCCGACCCTTCTCGTGTCATACGGCGGCCCGTGGGCGGAGAACTACTACTACACGACCGAGAACTTCTACAACGATCCGAAGCTCCAGCGCTTCATGCCGGAAGTAGAGATCGACGCACGCTTCCGGCGCCGCGGCGCGGGCGCCGGCGGGAGCCCGGGTCCCGGCGGCTGGTTCCTCAAGGAGGAATACGTCTTCCCGAAGCACGCCGAATTCGTGAAGCGCTTGGTGGACGCGGGCGGTCGCGCCGGCATCGGCAGCCACGGCCAGCTCCAAGGCCTCGGCTACCACTGGGAGATGTGGTCGATGGCCTCGGGCGGGATGTCGAACCACGACGTGCTCCGCGTCGCGACAATCCTCGGCGCCGAGGCGATCGGGTTCGGCGGCGACGTCGGGTCGGTCGAACCAGGGAAGCTCGCGGACTTGGTCGTGCTCGACGCCAACCCGCTCGAGAACATCCGCAACACGAACACGATCCGCTACGTGATGAAGAACGGCCGCTTGTATGACGGTCGGACGCTCGACGAGGTCTACCCGACGCGAAGGGCCCTACCCGCGTTCGCGTGGCAGCGCATGGGGCCGACGGTGAGCGGGAATAACGGGAGGTAGAGCCAAGGCGCTCCTCGCCGGCCGTTACGACGAAGGTTGAGCGGATCGGTCGGATTCACGGATCGGGCGGATCGAAGCGTTCAATTCATTGGAACGCTCATCGACTCATCCGTGAATCCGACCGATCCGTTTTCAACCTGCGTCAGAGTGGCTGGCCGGCGCAGTTGAGGGACGCCGACGTTTGACGCCTTGGCATCGCGCTGCTATTTCAGGGCATGGCTCACGCAACGCAACCACACTACGCCGCCGCGCTCGAGCGGCTCGACTCGATCGCGTCGCTGCGGCTCGTGCGGGCGCCGACGCCGCTCGAGGAGATGGTGCGGCTGCGGTCGGCGGTCGGCGCGGGCGCGAGGCTGCTCGTGAAGCGCGACGACGCGATCCCGTTCGGGTTCGGCGGGAACAAGGTGCGCAAGCTGCAGCTCGTCGCCGCGGAGGCGCTGTCGGCCGGCGCCGACACGCTGGTGACCTGCGGCGGCGTGCAGTCAAATCACGCGCGCGCGACGGCGGCGACGGCGGCGCGACTCGGGCTGGGGTGCGTAATCGTGGCTAACGGCCTACGCCCGCCGCGGCTCACCGGGAATGCGCTACTCGACGACCTGCTAGGTGCCGAGGTCGAGTACGTGGCGACGCGGGCCGAGCGCGACTCCGGAATGAAGCGCGCGGCCGAGCGGCTGCGGCGCGATGGGCGCGTACCCTTCGAGATCCCGCTCGGCGCGTCGACGCCGCGCGGCGCTCTGGCGTACGCGCGCGCGGTCGGCGAAGTGCTGCGACAGATCGCCGCGCCGGACGTCGTGATCCACGCCTCCTCGTCGGGCGGGACGCAGGCCGGGCTTCTGGTCGGCTGTGCGCTGCACGGGCTGCGCACGCGAGTGATCGGCGTCAGCGCCGACGACGCGGCGGGCGAGATCGCCGACACGGTGGCGCGGATCATCCGCGGCATGGGACCGCTGCTCGAGGTCGACGGCGACGAGTTGGCGTCGACCGCGCCAGTCGAGGTCGACGACTCGTTCGTCGGCGAGGGCTACGGGTTGGCGACCGAGGCGTCGCGGGAGGCACAGCGACTTGCGGCGCGAACCGAGGCACTGTTCGTCGACCACACCTACACGGCGAAGGCGCTTGCGGCGCTCGTCGCGTACGCGCGCGATGGGCGGCTGCGCGAGGGGGAGACAGTTCTGTTCTGGCACACGGGCGGGCAGGTCGGGTTGTTCGCCTAGGAGAGGAAGGGCGAGGGCGTATCAACAGAGATCGGCAAGAGCGGGAAGAGCGGGGAAGAGCGGGGAAGAGCGGGAAGAGCGCGCACGCGGAGTCGGCGGATCGATGAACGGCGATAGCGCTGATAGCGCCTCCGCATTACGGGCCTCCCAACTGCCCCCGAGCCCGGACGGTGCCTTGGCTACACCTCCGGGATGCCACTCTCGCCGCTCGGTGTCATCCCGCAGGAGCGAGCGAAGCGAGCGAGTGTCGGGATCTACTTGCACTGCTTTGTGCCATCGCAGTTGCCTCCGCGGCCATCCGCGGCGCGCTCTTCCCGCTCTTCCCCGCTCTTCCCGCTGTTCCGCGCAACCTCAGCCTACTCGGTCCTCGGCGCGCCTCCGGCTCGCGCGTCGTACACCGTTCGCCCGCCGACGATTGTGAGCAGCACCTTCACGTCCTTGAGTCGCGCCGGTGCGACGCGCAGCGGATCGGCGTCGAGCATCACGAGGTCGGCCAGGTAGCCCGGCGCGATCTTCCCCTTCACGCGCTCCTCCCCCGCCGCGTACGCGTTGTGCACCGTGTACGCGCGCAGCGCGAACTCGACGTCGACCCGCTCCTCGGGGAACCAGCCGGCGCGCGGCTCGCCCGCGAGCGTCTGGCGCGTCACTGCCGCGTAGATCCCGTGCAGCGGGTTCGCCGTATACCACGCCGCGTTCGTGCCCGGCCAATCGCTGCCGAACGTCACGAGGACGCCGGCGCGGCGAAGCGTGTTGAAGGCGTACGCCCACCGCGCCCTTTGGCCGATCCGTTCCTCCATCCAGCGCATGTCGTCGATCGCGTGGTACGGCTGCACCTCGGCGATCAGGCCGAGCCGCGCCATCCGCTCGGCTACGTGCGGGCCGCGGAGCACCTGCGCGTGGATCACCCGCCAACGCCGGTCGTCCGCCGGCCGCGGCCGGCGGCGGATCACTGTCTCGTACATTGCGAGCAGTGTGTCGATCGCCTCGTCGCCGATCGCGTGGATCTGCGGCCAGTGCCCGCTGGTGTCGGCGCCGGCGATCAGCCGCTCCATGTTGCCGGCGGGAGACATCATGTCGCGCCAGTCCCCACGCTGGCCGGAGTGGAGCTGCGGCTCGTAGAAGCGCGCCGTCGAGTTGCCCATGATGCCGTCGACGAACCCCTTCAACCCGCCGATCTTGATCCACTCGTCGCCGAAGCCGTGGCGGATGCCGGCAGCGCGCAGCTCGTCCCACTTGTCGAGCGTCGGCCGCGCGTAGACGCGCACCGTGAGTTCACCGCGGCGGCGAAGCTCCTCGTAGACGCGGAGCTGCTCCGGCCCGGTGTTGTCGTGAATGCCCGTGACGCCGAGCTCCGTGAGCTGCGCGAGCGCCGCGCGCGACTCGGCGAGCCGCTGCTCGAGTGACTTGGCCGGAACGGCGCGGCGGATGCGCTCCGCCGCCGCAGGCGTGAGCCGACCGGTCGGCCTGCCGCCGTCGCATTCGACGCCGTCCCAAGCGCACGTCGCGCCGGCCAGGTCGAGCGCGCGGCCGTTCGCCAGAAAGACGGAGCGATCCCACTTCGAGAGAAGCGCCGGCGTCTGGGGAGTGATGGAGTCGATCATCGTGCGATGCGGCCGGAAGGCGCGTGTCGAGTCGATCCCGCCGCCCCCGGCCGCCCGCCCGCCGCCCACGGAGCTCACCGCCCACGCCTCGTACGCGCCCCACTCGCCGCCCACCAGCCACGCGCCGCGCGGCAGCCGCTGGCGCGCCTCGCGGACGCGGCGCACAAGCGCGACCTCGTCGGCGACGTCGAGCAAGTTGACGCCGAGGATCAGCGCGCCGGCGCGCTCGAAGTGCGTGTGGTTGTCGATGAAGCCCGGCGCGACGAACCGGCCGCCGGCGTCGACGATGCGCGTGTGGGTCGCCTGGTGCCGCCCGATCTCGGCGGTCGTGCCTACGGCAACGAACCGGTCACCGCGAACGGCGGCCGCCTCGGCGTATGGGCGCGTGGAGTCGCCGGTCCAGATGCGGGCGTTGCGGACGATGACGTCGGCGTCTTGGGCCTCGCCCCGGTTCGCGGCGAGGGCAACAAGAGGGATGACAATCCGAACAAGGCGCTGCATCGGCACCTCCCTACCCGCGTTAGAGCAACGCTCCGCAGCTCGGCCATTCTACGCCAACAACATGAGGACGGCGATGGCCAGCAGAAACAATATGGAGCGGGCGGCGACCAGCTTGAGATCCCGCCATCCCTCGGCCGTCCTCTCCCTCTCGACAGCGGCCGATCGGCCGTCCCGAAGACGCACGGCCAGCGCGGCATCCTGGAGAGGCTCGGCTCCTTCGGGACGTCGAACACGATGTGCCAGTAGGCCCCTGGGAGCGCAGCGAGGACGAGCGTGCCGAGCGTCCCGCCGATGGAAGCGCCTATGAGCGCGCCCCAGAGCGACTCGGTGGGCGGCCGCGTCAGCCGCCTCCTGGCGTCTCGAGCGGTACGCCATCGGCGCAGAGTGGGCACTCGCCAGGCGCCCAGAGGTCGTACGGCTCGCGGGCAACTGCCTCCACGGGCACGCTGTGCCTGGCGAAGAAATCGGCGCCCGTAGTGCCGAGGACGAGGATGGCTGCAGCGACGACGGGCCGTGCACCGTGCGCGCGGAGCTCCGCGAACGTCCCACGGAGCGCCGATCCTGCGCTCATGGCGTCGTCGACGACCGCCACCCGCCGCTCGTGCGCCCGGGCGGCGATGACTGGCCGCAGGACGTAGCGTACCGGATAGAGACCGTTGGCCAGGACGCTGGCCGGCATCACCCGCTCCATGTACCAGAACTCGACGTCGAGGGCCTGCGCGACGAGCTGCGCGAGGAATGCGCCGCCGAGCAGCGGTCCGCACACGGCGCTCACGTCGTACTCACGGATCGCGCCGGTGAGTGCCGCGACGAATGGCGCGATCCGCTTCGGCTCCACGAACAGGGCATCGAGGTCGAGCCAGAGCGCACCGTGATAGCCCGATTCGAGTCGGAAGTGGCCCCGCCGGCCGGCGACTAGCTTCATGAAGGCGGAGGCGGTTGTTTCACTCATCGAGTGCGCCCACCACTGTTTCACCGAAATGAGCGACGAACCGACTTGCGGCAAGGGCCTCGCCGAACACTCCGCGCTCCCCGCGAAGCTCGCCGAGCTGGTTGCCGCGCTGGCGCGGAATCTCGAGATCCATCAGGACAGTCTCGACCTGACTGACGAGAATGCGAAGAAGGAATACGACGCGTACGTGAGGCTGGCGAAGGAGCACCAGGCCATCGCCGCACAGTTACGGGCGACGGCGCGGCACATGGCGGGCTACTGGGACCTGCCGATGGGCAAGCACGACGAACGAGCGCTAGCCGATCCGCGGGGGCTCGAAGCGTTCGAGTCGTTCGTGAGGCTCGAGCGGGAGCTTCGATCGCTACTCGAGCGCTCACTGGAGCGGGACGAGCAGATGCTGGCCGCCTTTCGCGGTGAGGGCACGCGCCGCGCGTAGGCTACATCGTCGCCAGGGCGTAGGCCAGCATCAGCAAGCTCGCTGCGATCAAGCACGCGGAGTACACGGCGGCGACGGCGGCGGACTTCGCGATCGTCCTGACCCAAGAGTCTCCAAAGACCCGGCGCGCGGTCAGCAGCCCGTACCACACCGCGTACGTGATCACCGCGAGTTGTAGGATGACAATGGCGGCGGCGGACGTGAAGACGGCGGTCAGGAGCGTGTACGCCGTGAGCGCCCCGAACCACGCCGCGTGCAGGTGCAGCGCCGTGTACAGGTGCGACGGGTACCGCGGTAGCCTGCGCCGCCATGCGGTGCGGGTGAGGAGCGCGAAGAGTGGCAGGAGCACGAACATCGCCTTGGGATAACCGCCGCGCGCTACGCGGCTGATTTGACCGCTGTTGGCGGCCGCGCGCTCGAGGCGCTCGACGCCGAAGATGCGACCCGGCAGACCCTCGGCGATCTCCTTGCGCGTCTCCGGCGTCAACGTCGTGCTGCCGTCGGGGTTGGTGATGGTGATCTTCGCCGTCTCGCGCGCCGACCGGCCCGTGATCGCTTCGACGAGCGGTCCGCTCAGGAAGAACGCGACGCTGCAGATCAGGTATAGCCGCAGCGGCAGAAGCCACCGCGCGCGTCGCCCGGCAAGAAAGTCCAGCGTGAGAACGCCCGGCCTGAGGAAGAGCGTCTTGAGCGTGCTCGGAACCTTCCCCTCCCACTGCGTCAGCTCTTGCGCGGTCTCGTGCAGGAGCTCGCGGAGGGTGAGATCCGTGTCGCGTCGCTGCTGCCCGCAGCTCGCGCAGTACGGACCGGTCAGTGCGGCGCCGCAATTGAGGCACGCTCCACCATCGGTCACGGCCGTCTGGCCGTGACCGCGGGCTGTCAGCCCGGCGTCGACCGCCGCTACAGCGCGCTCCGGTACCATGCGCGATGGGCGGAGGTCCGGCCGCAGGCCGGGCATCCGGTCCACGTGAATTGCGCGGCGCACTGCGGACACCGCGCTGCGGTGCTGAACGTGTTCCACGCGAACCCGCAACCATCCGGAGCGCACACCCAGCGATCGTAGGGCGTGGGCGCGTAGCCGCACTCTGGGCACGCAACCTCCGGCCGTGCGTGACTGGAGCTCTCTCTCGACAGGAGGCGGTTCACGATCGGGGTCGCTAATGTGGGCTATCGGCTGCCGAGCGCGGTCCAGAGGAGAATGCTCGCGACGAGCAACGCTGCCCCCGTGATCCCAAACAGCGAGGCCCGCCGCTGATGCCGCAGGCCTGCTTCGGTGAACAGATCGGCGCGCCGCCACCCGCCGTCCCGGCGAAACGTCGCCTGCGCATAGCTCACGCCGGGCTGCCGATGCGCATGCATGCGACGCTCGTGCACGACGGCGGCACCAAAGAATGCCAGTCCGATGAGGGCGAGGATGCTGGATCCGAGGATCTGTAGAGTCATCGACGATCGCCGTCCTGCCGGCCTCCGGCCCGGGTCACTCGCGTTGCCGCTCTCGTGGCTACGATAGGTCCGGACGCCGCGGGATTACAAGATCGAGGGCGGCGTCGGCAGTATGCGTACGTGCAGTGCGGCCATCGGCACTGTCTTTGCGCCACCTCGCGGCAGGCGCGCAGTCATCGGACGGCAGCGCGCCGCACGACGCCCTGATTGGACAGGCTCAACTTGGCCGGCGATACGCGCCCAATGCCGAACGCCGAGACGCGAGAGGTCGGGCGACCGCCTCGTGTCCCGCCGCCGCCGTACCGCCGCTCCCGCCGCCGACGCCTCGGAAGCCGCATCGGGAAGGTAGCGCTCGCCGTTCTGGCGGGGTACTACGTCCTCTGCCTCGTCCTGCTCGTCGTGTATCGCTTCGTCGCCCCACCGATCACCGGCGTTCAGCTGGAGAGGCGCCTGCAGGCGTGGATCGGGCGGCCGGAGTACCGCGAGGTGAAGAGGTTCGTTCCGTACGCCCGGATCCCGAGGCACGTCTCGCGCGCCGTGGTCGTCGCCGAGGACGGGCGCTTCTGGCGGCACTGGGGCTTCGATTTCGAGGCGATGCGAGATGCGAGCAGCGAAGTACTCGAGGGGGACATGCCGCGCGGCGCGTCCACGATCACCCAGCAGCTCATGAAGAACCTCTTCGGCTGCACGTGCCGGAACCCGGTGCGCAAGGTCTACGACCTCGCGCTGACTCTCCCGGCGGAGGTGATCCTGGGAAAGGAGCGGATCCTCGAGCTCTACCTCAACAACGTGGAATGGGGGCGCGGCGTGTTCGGGATCGAAGCGGCAGCGAGGCATCACTACGGCACCAGCGCCCGCGGCCTCTCGCGAACGCAGGCCGCGGGCCTCGCGGCCCTCCTACCGAACCCGCTCCGCCGCACACCCGCCACGACCTCCCAGTATCGGGCGGAGATCTTGAGGCGCATGGCGCATAGAGGCTGGTAGGTCGCTCCACTCGACCTTCACCCGCCGCTCTCGCCCACGACGCCGGGCACCCGACCCGCTTCCGCGGTTCACGCCCATCGCCCGCGGGCTCCGGCGCGCGTCGCTTTACGATTCGACACTGCCGGAGCCGCGCGCGGGCTCACCGCGTCCGCAGCACCCACTCGCGACCGCCCCACCGCGCTATCTGCCACTCGACGGTCAGGCCTGGAACGCGGCGACGCTGATGGATCGTGAGCCCCTCTCTAGGATCCCCTTGGAGCGTTCCCGTCGAGACGTACGTCTCGGTGAACTCCTCCCGTCCGTCCGAGGCGGCCGCCGCCGCGAACTCCAGATACGACGTTTCACCGCAGACCGGACAGTCGAGATAACCGCGCGACACCGCCGGGGCGAACCGTTCGACGGCCTCGAGCAGCTCCGACGTTCGCAGCGTGTGCCCGCACGGGAGCTCGTGGTCGACCTCGTGAATGCGCTTCTCAGCCACCGGCGCCCCCCAGCCGGGGCATCAGCTGCGCGTCCCTGACCCCCGTGAGCACAAACTCCACGGCGATCGCCGCGAGCAGCAGTCCCATGAGCCGCGTAACGACGCGGATCCCTGTCTGCCCGATCCGCGTGAGCAGCCGGTCCGCGGCGCGCAGCGTCATCCACGAGATCACCATCGTCACTGCGATCGCCGCGTAGACGATCGCCGTCTGCGTCGGACTCCGAGCCTGCGCCGAGAGCACCATCACCGTCGACATCGCCCCCGGCCCGGCGAGCATCGGGACCGCGAGCGGCGTGAGCGCGACGTCGTCCTTGCGCTCCCCCTCGCTCAGCTCCGGGGGCCCCTCCTGGGTGGTGCGCTCGGCGCGGAGCATGTCCATCGCGACGAACCACAGAATCAGTCCGCCCGCGATCCGGAACGCCGGCAGCGTGATGCCGAACGCGCGCAGGATGAGGTCTCCACCGGCCGCGAATATGAGCAGCGCGATCCCGGCGACGACGCACGCCACGCGTGCCGTGCGACGACGGTGCTCGGCCGTGTCCGCACGTGTGAACGCGAGGTAGGCGGGAATGACGGCGATCGGGTCGACGAGGAACAGGATCGACGTGAAGGCGACGAGGGCGAACTGAACTAGTTCATCCATTCCAAGCGCGTGTCAGGGCTGCGCCGCGGCGACGTAGCGTCATCGGGCTTCCGAACATAAATCTTACACCGCCCACGTTCCGGCCCGCGAATATTCAGTGGCGTTCCCCACCCGACGTACCCGAGGTCACCGACATGCGTCGTACTTCCACACGCCCGACAGTCCGTCTCAGGTTCGCCGCGCTTGCGCTCCTCGCCGCGCCGACGTTCCTCGCGCCCGCACCCTCCGCGCTCGCGCAGGTCACGCAGCAGGCGCCGACCCCGCCCGTCGCCGAGCGGCGGGCGCGGGTCGACACGTTGCACGGGGACGTTCGCCGGGACGATTACTTCTGGCTCCGCGTCCGGAGCGACCCCGCCGTCAAGCAGTACCTCGAGGCCGAGAACGCCTATGCCGAGGCCGTGCTCGCGCCACTCAAGGGCCTCCGCGAGCAGCTCTATCAGGAGATGCTCGGCCGCATCAAGCAGACGGACCTCTCCGTGCCGTACCGGCGTGGCGACTACTTCTACTACTCGCGCACCGTGGAGGGGCAGCAGTACCCGATCTTCGCCCGCAAGCGCGGCTCGCTGGACGCGCCCGAGCAGGTCACGGTCGACCTCAACGAGCTCGCGAAGGGACAAGTCTTCATGTCGCTCGGCGCGTACCAGGTCAGCGACAACGGGAACCTCCTCGCGTTCTCCATCGACTCGACGGGCTACCGCCAGTACGCGCTCCGCGTGAAGGACTTGCGCACGGGCGAGCGGCTGCCGGACGGCGCGCCGCGCGTCACGTCGGTCGCGTGGGCCGCCGACAACCGCACGCTGTTCTACACGGTCGAAGACTCGACCTCCAAGCGGTCACACCGTCTGTACAGGCACGTGCTCAGGTCGCCCGACCACCAGCTGCTCTACGAGGAGAAGGACGAGCGCTTCAGCGTCTACGTCTATCGCACGCGCAGCCGGCAGTTCCTCGTCTGGCAGACGGGGAGCCTCACGTCGAGCGAGGTGCGCCTCCTCCCGGCTGGCAACCCGACCGGCGAGTGGAAGCTCGTCTCGGCGCGTGTTCCGGAGCGGGAGTACGACGTCGACCACCACGGCGACAAGCTCTACATCCGCGTCAACGACAAGGGGCGCAACTTCCGTCTCGTCACCGCGCCGGTGAGCGACCCGTCAGAGCGGAACTGGACGGAAGTCATCCCCCACCGCGCTGACGTGATGCTCGAGGGGGTCGAGCTCTTCGCCAACCATCTCGTCGCGTCCGAGCGACGGAACGCGCTCGATGAGATCACGATCACCGACCTGCGCACCGGCCAGTCGCACAAGCTCGCGTTCCCCGAGCCGGTGTACACCGCGTACACGACGTCGAACGCCGAGTTCAACACGAACACCCTGCGCTACAGCTACACGTCGTTCGTGACGCCGAACTCCGTCTTCGACTACAACATGGACACGCGCCAGCAAACGCTGCTCAAGGAGCAGCCGGTGCTCGGCGGGTACGACAAGACGCGTTACACGTCGGAGCGCATCTACGCGACGGCGAAGGACGGGACGAGGATCCCGATCTCCCTCGTCTACCGGAAGGACGTGCGGCGCGACGGCCGGGCGCCGGCGCTGCTCGAGGCGTACGGCTCGTACGGCGCGCCGTCGAGCGTCTTCTTCAGCTCGAACGACCTGAGCCTGCTCGACCGCGGCATGGTGCTGGCGCTCGCGCACATCCGCGGCGGCGGCGACATGGGGAAGGCGTGGCACGACGCCGGCCGCATGAAGAACAAGATGAACACGTTCACCGACTTCATC
Organism: Gemmatimonadaceae bacterium; assembly: GCA_046263215.1. Taxonomy (GTDB): domain Bacteria; phylum Gemmatimonadota; class Gemmatimonadetes; order Gemmatimonadales; family Gemmatimonadaceae; genus JBHELH01. Next base: position 22,626 of record JBHELH010000087.1, read on the forward strand.
GCGGCGGCCGAGCACCTCGTCAACGAGAGGTACACGTCGAAGGACCGGTTGGCGATCCAGGGCGGCAGCGCCGGTGGTCTGCTCATGGGCGCGGTCACGAACCTGCGCCCCGACCTCTTCAAGGCGGTCGTCTCGCACGTGCCGTTCGTCGACGTCATCAACACGATGCTCGACGAGACACTCCCGCTGACGGTCGGCGAGTTCGAGGAGTGGGGCAACCCGAAGAAGAAGGACGAGTACCTGTACATGAAGGCGTACGACCCGTACGGGAACATCGCGCGCACGAGCTACCCGGCGATGCTCGTGAAGACGTCGTTCAACGACAGCCAGGTCATGTACCACGAGCCGGCCAAGTACGTGGCCAAGCTCCGCGCGATGAAGACCGACAAGAACCCGCTGATCTTCGTCACGAACATGGGCGCCGGGCACGGTGGAGCGTCGGGCCGCTACGACAGGCTACGCGAGATCGCCCTCGACAACGCGTTCATTCTGTGGCAGGTCGGCCTGGCGCCGGGTGCGACGACGCCGTAACACTTAGCCCCGCGCACCCAACACCTGCTCGAGCGCCTCGGCGAACCTTCCCGCCGCGCCCGGATCCGCGGCGAGAAACAACGACGGCTCGAGGAGCTCCAGCTCGACGAGCACGAACCGGCCGTCGATCTCGCAGCCATCGACACGGGCGTAGAGCAAGGGGCCGGTGACGGTGGCGAGGATCGCCCGCGCCGTCTCGACAACGTACGGCGGTGGCATCCGTGCCTCCGCGGTCCCGCCGTGCTCGTGCTGCACGCGATAATCCCCCGCGCGCGGCCGTTTGAGCACGGCGTGACTGTACTCGCGGGCGAGAAACATCAGCGACCACTCGCCGTTCCGTGCGAGCTCGGGCACGAAACGCTGAACCATGACGCCGCCCGGCCGTACAGCGAGCTGGCGGAAGCGCGACTCGTCGGTGGTCGTGACGTGCGCCACGGCCACACGCCACGTCTCGTACGCCGACGCTGACACGGCCGGCTTCACGACCGCGTCGGGCCAGCCGGTCGCGCCGAGCACTTCGGCGAGTGTCAGGGACGCGTCAGCCGCAACCCAGCGCGTCGGGGCAATCTCGACGCCGCGCGACTCGAGCTCGCGCAGGTATGTCTTCGTTCCGTTCCAGCGCAGGATCGGCGGCGGGTTCCAGACGGGGACCGCGAGCGCCTCGACGCGTTCGATCCACTCGAGAAACGCGCCGATCGCTTTGTGGTAGTTCCACGTCGAGCGGATCACGAGCGCGTCGTACGAGCCCCACGCGGCGGCCGGATCATCCCATGCGACCGGTTCCGCTCGAATGCCGCGCGCGGCGAGTGGGGCGAGAAGCAGCCGATCATCCTCCGAGAGCTTCGGGAGGCCGCGGTACGTGACGAGGCCGACCGGCATCAGGCGCGCTCGCCGTCCTCCCGACTCAGCAGCAGGCGTCGACCTGCCGCCATCGCCCCCCAGTCTTGTACAGCGTCGACGACCCTTTCCCGTCCATCACCTGCATGATCGCGTCATGGTCGACGGTCGGCGGCAGGCCGAGACCCGGCTCCTCGGGATCCGGCCGTATCTTCCGCAACTCGGCCAGCGGCACGCGCTCCAGCCTCTGCGTATAGACGCGACCCTCGGGCATGTGCGTGATCCAATCGTCCTCGGCGCGCTTGTCCGTGACGTCGACCAGTCGCCCCGTCCCCGAGAAGATGAGGATTGTCGACGTATCATGAGCGCTGCACACAACGGCCCATTCGCGGCGCTGGGGCCCAGTAAACGCGCCGGTGATGACGTTGTGCGGCTTTCGTTCGCCGTAGGATTGCGGAATCATGCACCCGCGCTGCGACAGCGCGGCCCGGATCGGTCCCGGCAACGCCGGGAACGCGTCCGGCCCGAGGCGGACGACGGCGTCCGGAGCCGCGTCCTGGGCCTCGCTCGCGCTCGCGATCGCGAGCAGTGCGGCGACAATCACGATCCGCCTGCGCATCGAACCTCCGCGTTCAGTGATGGTGCGCCGACACCCACTCGACGACGCGCTCGGCGCAGACCCCCTCCCGTTGCTCGCGCGCCAGGGGGTGATCGAGCCCGGCGTCCAGCTCGAAGAGTGGTGACTCCTTCGGGGCGGTGAGCCGCACCCGACCGGGCAAACCGACGGTCCCCTCGTAGCCCTTGAGTGCATTCGCGAGTCGTCCCGGAAACGGTGGCTCCTTGCCCTGGTTCGGGTCATCCCAGAGGTCGTAGGCCCGCTCCCAATCGGACGCGCTCACCTCCACCCAGAGGCCCCACGCGCAATCGCCCGTCTCGCCGCGGATCGGTACCAACAGCAGCACGCGCAGAAAGTGCCGGCACTCGCTTTCGTCGGCGTTGCGAATGCGACCGTCGTCGTCGCTGAAGCTCGTCAGGTAGTCGCGCTGCGCCTCCGGAACTTCGCAATAGGCATCCGGCCGGTCGTAGCTCGGCTCCATCGCGAGCAGATCCTTCTCTTCGCCGCACACGGCGCAGCGAACTTTGTCCATGTTCGTCCTCGGGTACGACTGGGGATGCGGACTAGAGGCTCGAATGCTCCGCACGCTTCCATAGCGAGGTCGAAGCTCCCTCGGGCTTTGGGTCCGCAGTCCGCAATCCGCAATCGTTGTTGGGTTCCGGACCTGTAGACGATCCGGCCGCCGCGGCGCTACTCGGACGTGCCGTTGACTCCGGTGCGGAACGTCCAGGCGCTCCAGTGCCCGTAGCTGCGCAGCCCGCTCTCCGGCTGCCAGCCCGAGGCGACGAGGTGGGTGGCGAGTAGCCGTCTGAAGAGGCCGTGCGTGACGACGACCGGCGAACCCTCGTGCGCCAGCCGGGTCAGCCACTTGGTGGCGGCCGCGGCCCGGCGTCGCTCCTCGAGGGGCGCATCCATCCCGCGCGCGAACTTGTAGACCCACTGCAGGTGGATGCACGCCTCCCAGACCCCCATCGGCCATCGGAGGGGCATCCATGCTGGGATCTCGACCGGCATCTCGCGGAGCAGCGGCGAGTGCAGCACGGGACGACCTGCGGCGAGGCGCTCCGCCGATTCGATCGCACGCGCCATGTCGCTCGCCACGAGGAACTCGGCGTGCGCGGCCTGCTCGGCGAGCGCCGGCGGTGGCGCGTCATCGGGAGCAATGCCCGCAGCATCGTAGTCCGCTACCCAGCGCTGCACGCCCGCGACGTCCACCCACCGCGCGCCGTTGACGTGGGCCGATCGGCCGTGACGGATCAGTACGAGGCGCACGGGCTACGGAGCGCGCTGGAATCGCGTGCCGCCGACGACCAGCGTTGCGACCGCTCCGGCCGCGTTGCGCTCGAAGCGGAAAGGAGGCGCGTCGACCGCGGGCGTAAAGAGGTTCGGGCCGGTCGGGACGAGCTCGAACGGCCGGCGAGCCGTTTGCATCGCTATCAGGCGTCCATCCTCCAGCGCGACGCTCAACTCGAGTGGCGGCCCCGCGCGCGTGTAGCGGCCGGCGAACTCCTGCATTTGCTCCGCCGACATGGCGATCGGCACGATCACTCGGGGAGCGAGGCCGGGCCAGCCGTACTCCTTCGCGATCGCGAGCATGATCTCGCCGACGAGAGTCATGCCGTCGTCGCTGTTCGTCACCACGACCGCGCCCTGCCCGCGCGTCACGAAGCCGGCGGCCATGGCGCGGAAGCCTTCGTTCGAGCCGCCGTGTCCGAATCGCAGCGAGTCGCCCGCGCCGTCGAGCCCGGGCCCGAGTCCGTGCGAGCCGACGCCTCGCGTCAACATCGCCGCCGTCATTTCCGGGGACAGCACGCGGTTCGACGTGCCGCGGAACGAACGCTGCACCTCGATAACCCAGCGCGCGAGGTCCGTCGGCGTCGTCCAGAGGCCGGCGGCCGCCATCTCCGGATACGTATGGTAGCGCCCCGGAACGGCGCGACCGCCGGAGCGATAGGCTGTTGCCGCCTCCGCTGCACGCGCGCTCGGCAGCGGTTGCTCGTACGTGCTCGCCGTCATTCCAAGCGGCTCGAGCACGAGCCGCCGCATGAGTGCGGGGAACCGCTCACCGGTGACGTCGGTCATGAGAAGCTGCATCACCGTCGTCCCGCCGCCGGAGTAGCGCCAGCGGCTGCCGGGCTCGATGTCCACCCGGACCGGCGCAGTGTTCGCCGGCTTCTCGCCACCGAGGAGCTGCACGACGGTCGGCACCGTCGCATCCGCCGCATAGCCCGGGAACCCGTGCACGGTCAGTCCGGCGCTGTGGGTCATGATCAGGCGCAGCGTGACCGGACGTCGGGCGGTCAGCTCGTTCGTCGGCACTTTCCACGACCGGAGCTTGACGTTGATATCCTCGTCGAGCGCGAGTCGACCCTCCTGCACGAGCCGCAGCGCGCCCATCGCCGCTACCGGCTTGCTAATAGACGCGGCTTGGAAGAGCGTCGCTGTCGTCGCCGGCCGACGCGACTCGACGTCGGCCAGGCCATACGCCTTTGCCCATTCGATCTGCCCGTCGTTGATCACCGCGACACTCGCCGCGGGAACGCCGAGCGCCTGCATCCGCTCCTCGATCGTGGACGGCGTGTAGGAACGACCCTGCACGCGCACCGAGGGAAGAAGCCCTCTCTCGATCCGCGCAACCCGCTCGGCGGCAACGTCCCTCTCCGTGACCCGAACGGCGCGCCCGCAAGCGGGGAGCACGAGCGCGACGCAAACCATGAAAGCGCGTCGCGAGGCGAGTCGCTTGATCATGCCCCGAATGTGCATTGTGCGGGGCGTAGGCGCGAGGTCGGAGGGCGGAGGGCGAGGGCGTTTCGGGGAAGAGCGGGGAAGAGCGCGCACGCGGATGGCCGCGGAGGAACTGCGATGGCCGCGGATAGGTCCGTGAGCCCCATCGGGGCTCCGCTCGCCGGCCCGAGAGAAGACCTCGGTTACACCATCGGGACGCTCCGGCCTGCCACTTCCTGTCATCCCGCACGAGCGGAGCGACTGTCGGGATCTAGCTCCACTGCCATGGAGCCGGCCACGCGGCACGCGCGTTAGATCCCGACACTCGCTCGCTTCGCTCGCTCCTGCGGGATGACAACGGGGGCGAGGGTGGCGTCCCGAGCGGCTGTAGCCAAAGGGTCGTCCGAGCTCGTGGCGGCGAGGAGGCCGGTGCGCCGCGCGGAGCGATCCGCGCCCGTCGCCCTTGATCGATCCGCGCTCGTCCGCGTGCGCGCTCTTCCCGCTCTTCCGCGCTCTTCCCCCGAAAACGCCCTCGCCTTTCCGCCATTCGCCCTTCCCCGTCGATCCCCATCGCCTTACTCCCCCCGCAACACCACCATCGGATCGACCCTCGCCGCCCGCCACGCCGGCACCGAGCAGGCCGCGACCGCGGTAGTTCCGAGTAGCAAAGCCGCCGCGACCAGCGTCGTGGGGTCCGTCGGCTCGACGCCAAAGAGGACGCTGCGCAGGTACCGCGTCACGCCGAGCACGATCACCAATCCGACGCCGACGCCGACCAGCGCGAGCCGCGCCCCCTGGCCGGCCACGAGTCGGAACGCGCCACTCGGCGCGGCGCCGAGGGCGACGCGGAGACCGATTTCACGCGTTCGGCGTGCCACCGAGTAGCTCATCACGCCGTAGACGCCGACGACCGCCAGCGCGAGCGCGACCGCCGCAAACGCTCCGAAGAGCAGGAGGTGGAAGCGCGGCTGGGCGAACTCCTCCGCGATGACCTGCTCCATCGTGACGACGTCCGATACCGGCGCGTCGCGCTCCATCGAGCGAACGATACTCTCGACGACCGACGCCATTCCCGCGGCGTCGGAGGTCGTGCGCACGGCGAGCGTCATGTACACCGGGCTCAGAAAGTTCACGAGCCTGAGCGGAAGCGTCTCCTCCGCCGGGCCGGGAAGGTACGGAAAGTACATCTCCTCCGAGCTTCCCTCCATCCAGCTCCCCTGCCGCACGTCGCTGACGACGCCCACGACCGTGAACCAGTCGGGGCCCGTCGCCGGGTCGTCGACGGTGATGCGCTGGCCGATCGGGCTCTCGTTGGGCCAGCCGCGGCGCGCCAGGGTCTCGTTGACCACTACCACGTGCGCACCGGCAGCCTGGTCCTCCGCTGTAAAGTCCCGGCCCCGGAGGACGGGGACGCGCATCGTACGGAAGTAGCCGGGCTGCACGACGCGAAACGACGCCGACCCATGCTCCGCCGGCCACGAGCGCGGCCGGCCCTCGATGGCGAAGGGAAAGTGCCAGTGGTCGCCGTGCATTGGCAGGTGATTGATCGCGCTCGCGTCCTCGACGCCGGGGACCGCACGCACCTGTCGCAGTAGGTCCTGAAAGAATGCGGCGCGCCGCTGCTTCGGGGCGGCTTGCTTGGTTCCCTTGAGCGACACCGTCATCGACACGACGTTGCGGGCGTCGAAGCCCGCGTCGACGGCGCGCATCGACTGAACGCTGCGGACGACGAGACCCGCGGTGGTCAGCAGCACGAGGGCGATCGCGAGCTCCGAGACGACGAGCGCGGCCCGGACCCGGCGCCGACGCACGCTCTCGCCGGTCCCTCTCCCGCCGTCGCGCAGCCGGTCGTGGATGTCGCGGCGCGAGGCGGCGAGCGCGGGCCCGAAGCCGAAGATGAGCGCCGCCACGGCCGTCGTCGCGAGCGCGAACGCGAGCACGCGCTCGTCGATCGCGATCGTCTCGAGGCGCGGCAACCGCCCGGCCGGGGCGAGCGCGACCAGAAGACGCACACCGGCGTGCGCCAACCCGAGACCAACGAGCCCACCGACCGCCGAGAGGAGCGCGCTCTCGACGAGCGACTGCTGCGCGAGCCGGCCCCTCACGCCGCCGAGCGCGGCCCGGACGGCGAACTCGCGCTCGCGCGCCGCGGCGCGCATCAGCTGGAGGTGCGCAACGTTTGCGCAGGCGATGAGCAACACGCAGGCGACAGCGGCGAGCAAGATCAGCAACGACGCGCGGACCGATCCCACAACCGCATCCTGGAGCGCGACCGCGGTGACGCTCTGGTCGGTGCCCGGATGCTCCCGTGCCATCTGGCGGCCGATCGCCGCCAGTTCGGCGCGCGCTTCGCCGAGTGTGACGCCCGCCCGCATGCGCGCGAACGCGCGGAGAGAGGAGCCCTGGCGATCCGTCCGCCGATGATCGAGCACGAGCGGCGCGGCGAGCTCCGCGTCCTCGGCCCATAGTGGAACGAACCGAAATCCGCGCGGCATGACGCCGACGATGGTGTGCGGCTCGCCGTCCACCTGGATCGTTCGTCCGATGACGCGGGGGTCGGCGGCGAACCGCCGCTCCCAAACGCCGTGACCCAGCACAACGACCCGCTGTCGCCCCAAGTGCTCCTCCTGCGGGAGGAAGACGCGCCCGAGAATCGGCCGCACGCCGAGCATCGGCAGCAGGTCCGCGCCCACTCGGATCGCCCGCATCTCCTCCGGTCGGTCGCCGCCCGTGAGATTCGGCGTCCAGTATTCCGCGGCCGCCATCCGCGCGAACGTGCGGGCGGCCGCTTTCCAGTCGAGGAACGTCGCCGCGGCGACCGTTTGGCCGCCCGCGTGACCCAGCATGACCAGCTGCTCGGAGGCGCGGTAGGGCAGGGGGCGCAGCAGCACGGCGTCGACGACGGTGAAGATCGCCGCGCTGGCGCCGATCCCAAGCGCGAGCGTCAGCGCGGCAGCGGCGGTGAACGTCGGCGCGCGACGCAGCACGCGCACGGCGTAGCGCGAGTCGCGGGCCAGATCCTCGAGCCGGCCGAGCCCGCGCGCGTCGCGGCATTCGTCCTTGCGCCGTTCCACGCCACCCATCGCGCGCAGCGCCCGAGTGCGCGCGTCGGCCGGGCTGACGCCGCGGGCGACGAGCTCCTCCACTTGGCGCTCGATGTGGTATCGCAGCTCCTCGTCGAGCTCACGCTCGACCTGCTCACGTCGAAAGAGGGATCGCAGGCGTAGCGGGATCGTGTACACCCAGTGCTCGATGCGCATCCCTCAGGCCTCGCGCAGCCGCACGACCATCGAGATCGCCGCCGAGAGCCGGCTCCAGTTGGCCTTCTCGCGCTCGAGCTCGCGACGTCCGAGGCGCGTGAGCGAGTAGAACTTCGCCCGGCGGTTATTCTCCGTCGGCCGCCACTCGGCGGTGATCCACCCCTCCTGCTCCAGCTTGTGAAGCGCAGGGTAAAGCGAGCCGTCACTGACCTGGAGGACGTCGGCTGATAGCTGCTTCAGTCGCTGTCCGATCGCGAAGCCGTTGTGCGGCTCCAGGGCGAGGATCTTGAGGATCAAGAGGTCCAGGGTACCCTGGACGAGGTCGGACGGCTTACTCATCGGGCTTCCTCACGCTCCCCTCGGTTACCGAGCCTAAAGTACGGCTCGTCCTCTCGGTAAGCAAGAGGAGGGCGTCGGCGCCGCGCCGCCGCTTACGCCCGGGCCTCGCCGGCCGTCAGCTCGACCGCGTTCCCGTCCGGGTCCTCGATCACCGACTCGAAGTACCCGTCTCCAGTCAGCCGCGGCCCGGACACCACGCGGACGCCGTCGCCGCGCATTCGCGCGGTGAGGGCCTCGACCTAGGCCCGCGCGCCGACGGTGATCGCGATGTGCGCGTAGCCTACGCTCGGCACCTCGGAGGCGGTCCCGAGCGAGGGCGCGGTCATCAGCTCCAATCGGCCGCCGCCCTCCGGGAAGGCGAGGAAGTATGAGACGAATCCCGCGCTCGTCGCGCTCCGGTACTGCTGCCCGGCGCGCGCGCCGAAGTACCGCTCGTAGAAGGCGCGCAGGCGCTCCGGATCCCGCGTCCAGACCGCGACGTGCTCGAGGTGCACGGCGCTACACGCCTTCCGGCGGCTCGGCGGGCGTGTCGAGCAGTTGGCGCGCGAAGTCCGCGTCGCGCGCACGCACGAGCAGTCGCACCGGGAAGATCACCGCAATGGCCGGTAGCGCGCCGCCCGCGGTGTCGGCGACTACGTGCGCCGCGACCCCGTTCGCCTCGAGGACCGCGGCGGCGAGCTGCGCCTCCACTTCGGTCGAGAACTGACGCAGGACGACGACGTCATCTCGCACGCCCCGCTAGCTCGGCGGCCGAGTCGAACCCTCTCCGTCCGCCGCGGCCGGATGCGCCTCGGCGTCCTGTTCGCGCTCGGGTACGTCCGCCGGATCGGCCGCCACATCCGCAGGCAGCACGGACCGAAGGAGTCGCTCCACCTGCGCGGCCCGGACCCACGCTCGCCCGACCTCGGTGAGGTCGTTCTCCGCGGAGCCGCGGTCGACGTGCCGCTCGAGGTCGATGAGCAGCGACCGGACGCGCACGAGCGCCTCGTTCAGTGAGTCATCAGTAGACATGCGGTCTCTCCGTCGTACGACGTCGTGGCCGGCTCCCTCGAGGTCAGCCCTTCGCGGCAGCGTGGCGATGAATGCCGGCGTATCCGGCGCCAAAGAGGACGGCAATGAGCGCGAAGCCGAGCGCGAGCAGCGCGGCCTCGCCTCCGGCAAAGAGCGCCCGGTTGCGCCCGACGACCGCAAGGACCGCGTACACCGGCGCATTGAGTCCGAGCGCCGTGATCAGCGTGGCGCGCGTCGGATCGAGTGCGACACCGCGGCGTCGCAGGCCCGCGAGCACGGGCCAATGCAGCGCCCCAATGAGCGCCGCTCCGGTCACCGCCGTTGCCGCCGCGAAACCGGCCGCGTCCGGACCACTCGGCGCCGCGCCGTAGACGACGGCGGCGGCACCGAAAACGGCGACAAGGGAGAGCGCGACGGCGAGCACCGCGATGCTAAGGACCTTCATCGGCCGTCAGCCGCCGTAGCGAGCGAGAAACGCCGCAGTCGATTCGTCGGGCTCGACGCCGAGCGAGTCGAGCTGCCACCGGATGGACGCCGCGACGGTCGTCGCCTGCGCGATCCACTCATCTCGGCGGCTCAGGTTCGATTCCGTGGCGATGCGCGCCTCCCACTCCGCGGCTCGCTGCGACGTCGAGCGTCGGATCGTGGCCTGCATGCAGGGCTCGCACACCCAAACGTCAGGGCGAGGGTTCGGCACCTCGCCTTCGGGCGTCGCGACTACGTTGCGGATCCGTACCGTGCCCTGTCGCTCCTCGCAGAGCGCGCACACCCCCGGTTCTGTAGCCTCTCCGTACGCCGCAGGGCCCTGGTGGATAATCCGCTTCGGCTTTCGCCTCGAATCCATCTTCGCCTCGGTAGTCGTTGGGCTCTCACGCGAGTGTCGCGCTCTCGGCGTTCCGGCAAGATGTGGCGCGGCGAGCGCCGCGACCAGTGCGGCACGAGCCGAGGTACGCGGTCACGAGTGCCAACAGACGTCCGGCACCCGCGCGCCGCCCGCTCGGCGAGGAACGGTCATCCGAGGATTTGTAGTTTCCGCATGTATGAGGTCGCCTCATCCGCCCGGTCAGCGCCGCTGGGTCCCTGCGCTCGCGCACGAGGGTTGCACATCGTCTCTCGGTCCGCGAAGACCCGCCCGCCCCTGACTCTACCATAAGGGATGCCGCCCGATCCTTCGTCCGAACCGCTGGACCCGCGCGAGGTTGACGCGCTCCTCCAGCATGAGGACCTGCGGACCGTCGCCGCCGACCTGTTCGCCCTCCGCGACAGTCTCCAGCGGATGCACGCTGCCCTCGAGCAACTGGCCCGCACCATGAGCGCGCTCGGCGACTCCGCCGCCCGCGCCGCTGAGGCCCAACGCTCGGCCGACGCGGAGGTGCGACGTCCCCCTTCCGCCCCACGCGGCGACTAGCCGTTCGTCGCACCTCGTCGCCGGTCCGGTCGTCGCCCTTACCTCCAGCCGCGTCAGTCGTCATACCTGCGCCATGAGCGCTCCTACCTCCTATCCATCGCTCGCGCACGCCCTCGCTGCGCTCGACGCGTTCCCGCTCGCCGGTGCCCTCGAGATCACCGCGGACAACCCCGGGGTCGACTTCGACGCGCTCGACCGAGCCCGCGTCGTGCTGTCGCAGTCGTGGCGTGATGACCTGCCGCCCGCCCGCATCGTTATCACGCGGCAGGGCGGGGTGGCGATCACCTGGGGCCGCTCGGGCTGGACGCTCGAGCTCACGGTCGACCCCTTCGCCCTCAACGCCTTCCGCCTCGACTCCCCCTCAAAGATGGCCGAGTGGATGCGCGCCAATATCGACGCCGCGATCACGGACACCAAGGCGGCGCTGGCGGCGATGACGGGCGGCGGCGGCGGGGTCGCGGCCGGAGCCGCCGGCCCCCCGCGCGGGCAGCCGGGCGCCGTGCGCGCGAGAGGGACGGCGCACGAGCACCGAATGGACGCCTGACTTAAGTCATCAGCTATCAGAAGCTTGACGGCCCGGCGCTCCGCGCCGGGCTTTTTCGTGTCACTACATTGAAGTATGGCTTCCAACAATGAGTCCACACGCACGACGCGCGAGGTCGCGACGCTGGCGGGTGGGTGCTTTTGGTGTCTGGACGCGGTCTTCCGGGACCTCCGCGGCGTCGAGAAGATCGAGTCCGGATACTCGGGCGGGACCACCCCGAATCCGTCGTACGAGCAGGTCTGCTCTGGCCGGACGGGGCATGCGGAGGTCGTGCAGGTCACGTTCGACCCGGCAGCGATCTCCTACCGCGACCTGCTCGGGGTGTTCTTCGCTATCCACGACCCGACGACGCTCAACCGGCAGGGCGGGGACGTTGGGACGCAGTATCGCTCGGCGATCTTCTACCACTCGCCGGAGCAGCGCGCGGCCGCCGAGCAGGTGATACGCGAGCTCACCGCCAAGGGGCTGTGGGACGATCCGGTCGTGACCGAGGTGACGCCGTTCACGACCTTCTACCCGGCGGAGAGCTACCACCAGGATTACTTCAACCGGAACCCGTACCAACCCTACTGCGCGGCGGTGATTGCGCCGAAGGTGGCGAAGTTTCGGTCGAAGTATCTTGAGCGGTTGGCGAGATAGGGCTGCGCGCTGCGGACCCTAGCACCTACCATCGAGTCCCCCTAGAATCTGAGGTGCCCCTCAGCCGGAGCCCCAACATGCTTCGCCAGGTCCGCCCGACGCTGCTGCTCGCGACGCTCGCGCTCACGCCCCCGGTCTCCGCCCAGGAGACCCGCTCCGATACCCTCTTTACGGTCGAGAAATATTTCGACTACGAGCAGGTCGCCGATCCGCAGATCTCGCCCGACGGGTCGCGGATCATCTACACGCGGCGCTACGTCGACAAGGTGAATGACCGGTGGGAGTCGGCGCTCTGGTTGGTCAACGCCGACGGCACGAAGAATCGCTTCCTCCTCAAGGGCTCGAACGCCCGCTGGTCGCCTGACGGCACGCGCATCGTTTACACCGCTGATGGTGAGCCGACGGGGGCGCAGGTCTTCGTGCGCTGGATGGACGCCGAGGGCGCGACGTCGCAGATCACGCGCGTCAGCGACCCGATCGGCGACGTCAAATGGTCGCCCGACGGTAAGTCGATCGGCTTCAGCATGTTCGTCCCATCGAGGAACGAGCTGAAGATCGACCTGCCTGCGGCGCCGCGTGGCGCCAAGTGGACCGAGGCGCCGAAGTACGTCGACAAGCTGCACTATCGCTTCGACCGGCGTGGCTTCCTCCGACCCGGCTTCCTCCACCTGTTCGTCGTTCCCGCCGACGGCGGCACGCCACGTCAGGTAACGAAAGGCGATTGGAGCATCGGCTACACCTCCGAGGGCCAGCCGGCCGGTGCCGGATGGGATTGGACGCCCGACGGGCGGACGATGGTCTTCGACAGGCGCGATACGTCGGCGCTCCGACGCAACGTCGGTGACATCTACGCCGTCGACGTCAACACCGGCCAACTCCGGAAGGTGACCGACCAGAGCGGCACCTGGTCCGGCCCGGTCGTCTCACCCGACGGGCGACGTATCGCCTTCCGCGGCCATCCGGCGATGCGGGTCAGCTATCGCGCCGCCGACATCTATGTGGTCAACCTCGACGGTAGCGGGCTGACGAAGATTTCCGGCACGCTCGACCGCGATCCAGCGGGCCTCGTCTGGGCGCCTGACGGGAGCGGCGTGTACTTCAGCGTCGGTGATCAGGGGACGTCCAACGCCTATTTCGCCTCAGTCGGCGGCGCGGTTCGGAAGTTGACCAACGGGGTTCACATGCTGGCGCTCGGCTCGACGGCGCGGAACGGCGCGGTCGCCGCCGGTCTGCGCTCGGGTCCCAAGGAGCCGGCCGACGTCGTGCGCATCGACCTCCGCTCAGGCGGCTACGCGCAGCTCACGCGGGTCAACGAGGACCTGCTCGCGCGGATCAAGCTCGGTGACGTCGAGGAAATCTGGTACACGTCGTCCGGCGGCACGCGCGTGCACGGGTGGATCGTCAAGCCGCCCGGGTTCAACGCGAGTCGGAAGTACCCGCTCCTGATGGAGATTCACGGCGGCCCGCACGGGATGTACAACGTCGCCTTCAACCCGATGTTCCAGAACTTCGCGGCCAACGGCTACGTCGTCATCTACACGAACCCGCGCGGCTCGACCGGTTACGGCAGCGCGTTTGGAAACGCGATCGAGAACGCGTACCCGAGTGTCGACTACGATGATCTGATGGCCGGCGTGGACGCGGTCATCGCCAAGGGCTTCGTGGACACGACGCGGATGTACGTCGGCGGCTGCAGCGGCGGCGGCGTGCTCTCCAGCTGGGTCATCGGCCACACGAACCGCTTCGCGGCGGCCGCGGTGCGCTGCCCGGTCATCAACTGGATGAGCATGGCCGGCCAGACGGACATCCCGCTCTTCACGTACAACTTCTTCGCGAAGCCATTCTGGGAGGACCCGGCGCCGTGGCTCAAGCACTCGCCGCTCATGTACGTCGGCAACGTGACGACGCCGACGCTCATCATGACGGGTGAGCTGGACTTGCGCACGCCGATGGCGCAGTCGGAAGAGTACTACGCGGCGCTCAAGATGCGCGGCGTGCCGTCGGCGCTGCTGCGGTTCGAGGGGGAGTACCACGGAACTGGGTCCCGCCCATCGAACTGGATGCGGACGCAGCTCTACATGATGGCGTGGTACCAGAAGTGGCGCCGCCTATCGCCTCAGCAGGCGATGTCGGTGGCGAATAGCGCGGGGCGGTAGAGAGGAATGAGGAGGGAGGAATGAGGAATGAGGGAGGAGTGATGTCGACTCCTCCTTCCTTCCTCCTCTCTCCTCCCTCCTAGCGTCTGACGTCTGCCGTCGACACGCGCGGCCCGCTCCCCGTCAGTCCCGCCGTCGTTTCGATGGCCTGCCGGCGCTCCAACAGCGCCCGCGCGGCTTCCGGGGCGCGCTCGTTCGCGAGGCCGACGAGCCGGGCGAGGTAGTCCATGAGCGGGGCGGCACGGAGGCCGTGCACGCCGTCGCGCCACAGCGACACCGTCTGCCACGCGCCGCGCCACGTCTTGCCGGAGAGGATCTTCACCTGGCCGTGGTCGTCGAGCACGAGGAGCCCCTGCAGCTGCCGGATCGGCGTCGTCTCCGCTTCGATCACGGACGTGCCGGTCAACGTCCAGTGGGCGACGCGCGCATGGCGCACCGGCAGCTCCATGGTTCCGACACGCTCGAGCTCGAGTACCTGGCGCATGCTGACGAGGGCGGCAGCGAGTGCGGCCACACGCGACTCCTCGGCCGCGGTGAGCTGCGTCGCGTAGCGATTGATCTCGCTACACCGCGCCACGAGGTCATTGAGCACCGCGATCGTGGGGACCTCTACGGAGCCGTTCATCAGAAGGAAGTCGCCGCCATTGGGAGTCGAGTTGCCGCAGTATAACCCCGGCGGCCGGGTCCTGCGACCGCTCGTCGACAAGGGCTGCCGCGCCCGCTGGCGCCCGCGCGGCCGACGCACGACCATTCAGCATATAGCTCAGACCATTGGCGCGCGAAGCGGGAGGATAGCATGGCGACAACCGGCCACATCGTGACGGACCTCACAACCGACGCCCCCGACGCCGCGCGCGAGACCCGCGTGACCACGCTCCACCACTTCGTCGGCGGCCGACGGACGGAGGGTACGAGCGCCCGGTTCGGCAACGTCTTCAACCCGACTACCGGGGCCGTCGCCGCGCGCGCGCCGTACGCATCGCGGGCCGACGTCGAGAACGCGATCGCCGAGGCACTGCGCGCCTTCTCCGCCTGGGCCGCGACCTCGCCGCTCAAGCGCGCGCGCGTCATGTTCCGCTTCCGCGAGCTAATCGAGGAGCACGCCGACGAGCTCGCGCGCATCGTCGCGAGCGAGCACGGTAAGGTGCTCGCCGACGCGCGCGGCGAGGTACAACGCGGCCTCGAGGTCGTCGAATTCGTCTGCGGGATCCCGCACCTCCTCAAGGGCGAGTTCTCCGACAGCGTCGGTCACGGCATCGACTCCTACTCGATGCGTCAGCCGCTCGGCGTCGCCGCGGGGATCACGCCGTTCAACTTCCCGGTCATGGTCCCGCTGTGGATGCTCGCGCCGGCGATCGCCTGCGGCAACACGTTCGTCCTCAAGCCGTCGGAGAAAGATCCGTCGGCCGCGCTGCGCCTCGCCGAGCTGCTCGTCGAGGCCGGTGCGCCGCCCGGCGTGCTCAACGTGGTGATCGGCGACAAGGAAGCGGTCGACACGCTGCTCATCGATCCGCGCGTGCAGGCGGTAAGCTTCGTCGGTTCGACGCCTATCGCCCGCTACGTCTACGCGACCGCCGCGGCCCACGGCAAGCGGGTGCAGTCGATGGGCGGCGCGAAGAACCACCTCGTCGTCCTCCCAGACGCCGACCTCGATCAGACGGTCGATGGCGTCGTCGGTGCCGCGTACGGCTCGGCCGGCGAGCGGTGCATGGCGATCTCCGTCGCCGTGCCCGTAGGGGCTCGCACCGCCGACGCGCTCGTCGAGCGGCTGGCGGACCGCGTGCGCGCGCTCCGCATCGGGCCGTCGACCCAGCCCGACGTCGACATGGGCCCGCTCGTGACTGGCGAGCACCGCGACCGCGTCCGCAGCTACGTCGACCACGGCGTGCGCGAAGGGGCCGAGCTGGTTGTCGACGGCCGTGAGTTCCGACTGAAGGGGTACGAACAGGGCTTCTTCATGGGCGGCTGTCTCTTCGACCGCGTGCGGCCGGAGATGCGCGTCTACCGCGAGGAGATCTTCGGCCCCGTGCTCGCCGTCACCCGCGCCGACACGTTCGACGACGCGCTGCGCCTCGCCAGCGAGCACGAGTTCGGCAACGGCGTCTCGATCTTCACGCGCGACGGCGGCAGCGCGCGCGAGTTTGCGCAGCGTGTGCAGGCCGGAATGGTCGGCATCAACGTCCCGATCCCGGTGCCGCTCGCCTTCTACAGCTTCGGCGGCTGGAAGCGCTCGGCCTACGGCGACCTCGCGCAGCACGGGTCGGAGGGCGTGCGGTTCTACACGAAGCTCAAGACGGTGACGGAGCGGTGGCCGACCGAGAGTAGCGGGGGCGAGTTCGTAATGCCGACGGTGAGGTGAAGCGACAGTCGCGTCAACCACGCTTGCACTTCGAGCCACACCTCGCCGCGAATCCCGCCAAGTCGGGGAATCTCGTCGCAGCGGTGATGGCAATCCCCGGGCCCGGTACCGGGCCTGAGATTCGAGTGTCCGCGAGCTTCGATGCGGGTCAGTCGTGGCAGCCCTCCTGGCTTGGCGCGACTCCGGTGCGCGAGGCCGATC
>JBHELH010000088.1:0-15968 GCA_046263215.1 Gemmatimonadaceae bacterium
CTTCACGATCGTCGGCGTCGTCGCCGACGAGCCGTTCATGGGGCTCGGGCGGGAAGCCGAGCCGGCGACGTATTACCCGCATGCGCAGTTCCCGATGAACGACATGTGGGTGGTGGCGCGCATCGATGGGGACGCGGCCGCACTCGCGGCCGTGGTGCGCGAACGGATCTGGCGTGTCGATCGCGACTTGCCGGTGGAGCGCGTCTCGACGTTCGACGAGCTGGTGGGGGCGTCGGTGGCGGCGCCGCGGTTCAACGCGGCGCTCCTCTCGATCTTCGCCGCGGCAGCATTGCTGCTCGCGGCCGTCGGCATCTACGGCGTGCTCTCGTACACCGTCACGCAGCGGACCGGCGAGATCGGCGTCCGTATGGCACTCGGCGCCGAGCGGCGCCAGGTCGTGCGTGACGTCGTAGGGCAGGGGACTGCGCTGGCGCTCGTCGGCGCGGGAATCGGCCTCGTCGGCGCGTTCGCACTCGCGCGCGTACTGCGGACGCTACTCGTCGGCGTGAGCGCCCAGGACCCGGCGATCTTCGCGGCGGTGCCGGGAACGCTGATCCTCGTCGCGATCCTGGCGTCTTGGTTGCCGGCGCGACGGGCGAGTCGGATCCAGCCTGTCGACGCGCTGAGGTACGACTAGGCGGACCGGCCACTCTGACGGAGGTTTGATCGGATCGGTCGGATTCACGGATCGGCCGGATTAGCGTTTCAATGATTTGAACGCTTCAATCCCCCTGATCCCCCTGATCCCCCTGATCCGTTTGATCCGACCGATCCGAATGAGCTTCGTCATAGATGCCACGCCGAGCGGCGTTTCATGAACGCGCGCGAGGCCGTGGCGCTCATAGCAACGGCGATCCCGGACGGCGCGGCAACATGGGCCGATGTCGGCGCGGGCGACGGCACGTTCACGCGCGCGCTCACGGACCTGCTCGGTCCGGCCGCACGGATCTACGCCGTCGACCGTGATGCGCGCGCACTTGCTGTGCTGCGGCGCTGGGCGGCTCGCGAGGGTGCGAACGTCGTACCGGTCGAGGCCGACTTCACGCAGCCGCTCGAATTACCCGGACTGAGCGAGGGGACGCTCGACGGAATGCTCCTCGCCAACGCGCTTCACTTCGCTCCCGACGCCGAGGTTGTCCTGGGGCGACTCGTGCGCCTCGTACGCCCCGGGGGGCGCGTGGTGATCGTCGAGTATGATCGGCGCGCGGGCAGCCGGTGGGTGCCGTACCCGATCGCGGCCGATCGACTGCCGGCGCTCGCCGCGGCGGCGGGGCTGTCGGCACCAACGATCACCGCGGCCCGGCCCTCCGCGTTCGGGGGGATTCTCTACGTTGCGGCGGCCGACCGGCCCCGCTGAGGTGGTGCGACCTCCCACTCGGGAAACGCGAGCGGCGCCGGGCCCAACCCGTCGGCCCGTTCCCCCCTGACCCGGCGCCCGCCGCGTCCTTGCCCGCCCGGGGCATCGCTGATACAATAGCGTCATGAATGATTCAACTGAATCAACCAGCCCGTGGCTCCTCCTGATCCATTCCCTCCCGCCGAAGCCGGACTACCTGCGCGTGAAAGTTCGTCGGCGCCTGCAGCGTCTCGGGGCGCTGGCACTCAAGAGCACCGTGTACGGCCTCCCGTACCGGACGGAAACCATCGAGGACTTCGAGTGGCTGCGCGGAGAGATCGAGGCGGAGGGCGGCGACGCGACGCTCGTGGCGGGATCCTTCGTCGGCGGACTGACCGACGCCGAGGTCGAGTCGCTCTTCGGCGCTGAACGGGAGGCCGACTACGCGGAGATCGCGCGCGCGGCACGCGCGTCGGCGGAATCGGGCGAGGCGGCCGTCACGCGCGCCGAGATCGCGCGCCTGCGTCGTCGGCTGGACGAGACGGGAAGGATCGACTTCTTCGGCGCGCCCGGCCGCGCGGAGGCCGAGCGGGCGATCGACGACCTCGAGGCGAAGGCGACAGGTGGGCCGGGGCCCACCGGGGTGGACTCGCGCGCGGGAGCGGATGTTCGCGGTCGCACGTGGGTGACGCGGGAGGGGGTGTTCGTCGACCGCATCGCGAGCGCGTGGCTGATACGGCGGTTCATCGACCCGGAGGCGTCGTTCAAGTTCGTGGCTGGCAAGTCCTACCGTGCAAAGCCGGGCGAGCTGCGCTTCGACATGTACCAGGGCGAGTACACCCACGAAGGGGACCGCTGCACATTCGAGACGCTCGTCGAACGCTTCGGCCTTGGCGACGACCCCGCGCTCGGCGCGATCGCCGAGATTGTGCACGACATCGACCTCAAGGACGAGAAGTTCGAGCGGCCGGAGGCGGCGGGGGTCGCGGTCGTTCTCGGCGGGATTGCACGCGCGTACCGCGCCGACGGCGACCGGTTGCGCCAGGGCAGCGCGGTCTTCGACGGCCTCTACGCGCAGCTCGGCGGCGCGCCGCCGTGAGCGTGCGGGCGCTCGTCGCCTACTTTCTCCGCCTTGGCGCCGTCGGCTTCGGCGGACCGATCGCGCTCGTCGGCCGAATGCACCGCGATCTCGTCGAGGACCGCCGTTGGTTCTGCGAGGAGGAATACCGCGAGGGGCTCGCGCTGGCGCAGCTCGCGCCGGGACCGCTCGCCGCACAGCTCGCGATGTATCTCGGGTGGGCGCGGGGCGGTGCATCGGGCGCGGCGCTCGCCGGGCTCGCCTTCGTCGCACCCTCGTTGCTCGTGGTACTCGTCCTCTCCGTGCTCTACGTCCGCTACGGAGGGATCGCGTGGCTCGAGCACGCCTTTTACGGCGTCGGCGCGGCGGTCGTGGCCGTGATGGCGCGCTCGACCGCTAGGCTCGCGCGGACGACGCTCGGGAGCGACGCCTTACTGTGGAGCGTATTCGCGTTCAACGCGCTCATGACCACGTGGACGGAGTCTGAGCGCATGTCGGTGATCGCGGCGAGTGGGATCGCCGTCGCCGTCGCCCGCGCCCGCGCGCGGCCGACTCACGCGTCCAGCGTCGCGTTGGTGGTCGCACCATCGTGGCTCTTCGCCACAGCGACCGGCGGTGTCACCGCGGTCGCGGGCGTGACGGAGCTGCTGTGGTTCTTCACCAAGGCCGGGTTGGTCGTTTTCGGGAGCGGGCTCGCGATCGTGCCCTTCCTGTACGGCGGCGTCGTCGAGCGGTTAGGGTGGTTGAGCGAGCGGCAGTTCCTCGACGCGGTGGCGGTCTCGATGCTGACGCCGGGCCCGGTCGTGATCACGGTGGCGTTCATCGGGTATCTGGTGGCCGGCGTCACCGGGGCGCTCGCGGCCGCCGTCGGCGTGTTCTTCCCGGCGTTGCTGGTCGTCGTGCTCGCAGCCCCGCACTTCCACAAGCTCGCGGCGAGTGCGTGGGCGCGGGCGTTCGTCGATGGCGTGACAGCCGCCGCAACCGGCGCGCTCGCCGGTGCCGTCGTGGTGCTCGGCCGCCGCGCGATCGTGGATCTGCCGACGGCGGCGTTCGGCGCCGGAACGCTCGCGGTTCTGCTGCGGCGGCGTCAGGCGAGTGAACCGATGCTGCTGCTCGCCGCGGCCGTCGCCGGCATTGCCGTCCGGTACGCGACGGCGCCGTGACGAGTGCAGGCACCGTGATCCTGACTTGGCGCGACGTCGCCGAGTTGCTCAGGATGGATGATTGCATCGACGCGGTCGAGCACGCGTTCCGCTTGCACGCCGGCGGTCGAGCCATCCCGCCCTCCGTGCTCGGCGTACACGTAGACGGCGGCGGCTTTCACGTCAAGACGGCCGGACTGCGACTGGTCGCGGGCTCGTACTTCGCGGCCAAGGTCAACGCGAACTTCCCGCGCAATCGGGAACGCTTCGGGACGCCGACGATCCAGGGCGTCATCGCCCTGTTCGACCTCGAGAGGGGATGCCCGCTCGCGCTGGTCGACTCGGCGGAACTGACGAGTCTCCGTACCGCCGCGGCGACGGCAGTCGCGGCCCGGTATCTGGCGCGTCAGGACGCGGCCGTCGTGACGATCTGCGGCTGCGGCGTGCAGGGCCGCGATCAACTGCGCGCACTCGCCCGGGTACGGCCGCTGGGAACGGTATTCGCGTTCGACGTCGATGGCCTTCGTGCGGAAGAGTATGCGGCGGTGATGCGGTCCGAGCTGGGCCTCGACGTGCGATCCGTGCGGAAGCTCACGGAGGCGGTGCGTGGAAGCGACGTCTGCGTCACGTGTACGACCTCGCGGCACGCGATCCTGCACCGTGAGGACGTACCTGAGGGCGCGTTCGTCGCCGCCGTAGGCGCCGACAACCCGGAGAAGCAGGAGATCGATCCGGAGCTTCTCGGCGCGAGCACGGTCGTCGTCGACGCGCTGGAGCAATGTGCGGCGATCGGCGACCTGCACCACGCGATTGTGGCCGGCGTCATGTCGCGCGACGACGTGCACGCTGAGCTGGCGGAGGTGATAGCGGGCTCGAAGCCGGGGCGCACGTCGGACGAGGAGATCATCGTCTTCGACAGCACCGGGACGGCGCTCGAGGACGTCGCCGTCGCTGCGGTCCTGTACGAACGAGCTGTCGAGGCCGGACGGGGCGTGATGGTGGACCTGTCGCGGTAGGGACGGACGGTGCTGGGGCTAGCTGGTGACTCGATCAGGTGTGGACGGTGTGAGCCACGTCGGCATCCCCGCCGGGCCGTCGTCCGGACGCCGAGCTTCTTCGTCGACCGACAGTGGGCGCCGGTAATCCTCCCGCATCAGCGGGGAGCTGAGCATGAAGTCGGCCGTCGCCCGGTTGCACGCGATGGGAACGTTGTAGACGACCGCGATCCGCAGAAGCGCCTTCACGTCTACGTCGTGGGAGTGGGGCTCGAGCGGGTCCCAGAAGAAGATCACGAAGTCGATCTTTCCCTCGACGATGCCGGCGCCGACCTGTTGGTCCCCGCCGAGCGGACCGCTGCGGAAGCAGGTGATATCGAGCCCGAGCTGGGCGGACAGGATCCGTCCTGTGGTGCCGGTCGCGTACAGCTCGTGCGCGGCGAGCGTATCACGGTTGTAACGGGCCCAGTCGAGCAGGTCCGTCTTGCAGTTATCGTGAGCGATGAGCGCGATTCGCTTGCGCGCGCTCATGAGACGCGAGTGCGAGAGCATCCAGGGTTCTCAGGCGAGGTAGACAGGTGGCTTCGGTCCAAGGTAGGATAACTATCGCGGGCGGTCGGTAACGGCCGCTCGTGTAACGACTTCGTTGCGAGCCGGCAGAGGTCGATCGCCACATGACCAAGACCCCCGCGCCGTCCGAGAGCCCTGTCGTGCGTATCGTCTCACTCCTCCCCAGCGCGACGGAGATCGTCTGCACGCTCGGCCTCGAGGAGCGGCTCGTCGGCGTCACCCACGAGTGCGACTATCCGCCGTCGGTGCGCGAGCTGCCCAAGGTCACGCGCACGCTCGTCCCCGCCGACGCGGAGAGCGCGGAGATCGACCGGCTGGTCGTCGAGCGGATGCGAACGCAGCGGGGGCTCTACACGCTCGACGTCGCGATGCTCGAGGAGTTGCGGCCGGACCTCATTGTCACGCAGGCGCTGTGCGGCGTGTGCGCCGCCGGCCTGGTCACTCGCGGCGAAATAGCGGAAAGACCGTATCGAACAGCTGCTTCCGGACCTCGCCAAATACCGCTCCGGTGTCGGGCTTCGGCGTACCGACGGTGTTGAAGGCGCCGATCGCCGCGGTGCGGGTCTCGGGGTCGACGTAGAAGAACGTGGTGAACGACTTCTGGCTGCCGGTGTGACCGATCAGTCGATCGGCGCCTCGCTCGTAGACGAAGAACGTGAGACCCATGGACGCCTTCCACGCCGCGCTCGATGACGTCCCCTCGCGGCCGGCCGGCGCAGCTCCGGGAGGTAGCGTACCACGGGATCGTCGAGGCTGAGCCGCCCGCGGTCGCGGAGCTGCATGATCGCGATGCCGGTCAGCGTCTTCGTGTTGGACGCCCAGTGGTAGATCGTGCTCTCGTCGATCCGGCGTTTCGTCGCGAGGTCGGCGAATCCGTGAAGCTCCTTGCCGACCACCTTGCCGTCGTGCACGAGCCAGGCGCTTCCGCCGCCGACGCCTTCCTCGTCCATCCGGCGGTGGAAATTCGAGGCGAGCTCCTGCCACGCGGCGCCCACCGCTCGCGGGGTCTGGGCCCGGAGCGTCGTGTCGGTCGAGAGGGCCAGCAGTGCCGCGGTCGCGAAGGCCGGGCGCGCGAGTCGACCGCCGAGCGTTGTCATAGTTCCCCTCTAGTCAGCGCCGGTCATTCGGCGGCGGTCGGTCTGCGCCAGTGTCTCGTCGCCGGCCGCTGCGCTACCAGCCCATTCGCTCGCGCAGACTCGTCACGTGCGCCACGTGATGCTTGCTGTGCCACTCGTAGAGGGCGAGCACCTGGTCGAGGCGCTGGATGCCCGTCTCCGGGTGGCGGAGCCGGCGCGCGAAATCGTCGGCCGACATCGAGCGCAGGATCGTGACCCACCGCTCGTGCAACCGCTCGAGCAGCACGAGCGACGTCTGGATCGGCGTTTCGCGCGAGTCCGCGAGCTCGGCCCAGCGCGCCTCCTCGTACGGCTTGATCGTCGGCTCGTCCTCGGTGAGCGCGAGCTTGAAGCGCACGTAGGCGTTCATGTGACTGTCGGCGACGTGGTGCACGACTTGGCGCACTGTCCACCCGCCTGGGCGATAGGGCGTCTCGAGCTGTGCGTCGGAGAGACCTTCGACAGCCGCGCGGAGCTTCGCGGGAGTGGCGGCGATCGCATCGATCGCGCGGCGGCGCTGCGGCTCGTCGAGGCTCTCGGGCCGACGGAAGGGTCCGACGGGGTAGCGGAGATCTGGTGCGACCGACGTCATGGCAGTCTCCTATCAGCTATCGGTGCGGCTTCGCCGCAAGCTATCAGCTATCGGTCGCGCTTCGCGCGACGCTATCAGCTATCAGCTATCAGCTATCCGTAATTTAGACGGCCCGGCCTGCGGCCGGGCTTTTTGAGGTGAGTCCGTGGTGGAATGTGGCCGCGGGCCGTGTCCTTTGCGCGTGAGCAGGACGGCCCCGACCACAAGTACGGCCGCGACGGCGGTGCGGGGGCCGAGGATATCATCGCCAACGGCCCAGCCGAGAGCCAGGGCGATCACGGGGTTCACGAAGGCGTACGTGCTCGCGGCGGCCGGGGTCGTGACGCGCATGAGCCACGTGTAGGCGCCGAAGCCGAGCACGGTGCCGCAGACGATGAGGAAGGCGAGGGCGGTGAGGCCGCGCGTCGTCAGCTCCTCGGCGGGGCTCCAGCCGCGGGAGAGCTCACCGGTGAGCGCGCTCGCGACGAGGAGCGAAGCAGCGCCGCCGGCGAGCTGCATCGCGGTCGACTGTGCGGCGGAGGCGGGACGCGCGCCGTCGCGCGCGACGAGCGAGCCGACTGCCCAGAAGAGCGCGCTGGCCAGGAGCGCGACGCGATCGAGCGCGGTGCCCGAGCCGGCCTCGTTACCCGTGAGTACGGCGACGCCGAGCGTGCCGAGCGCGAGGCCGGCGAGGACGCGACCGGCCGGCGCGCGCCGCGCGCGCAGCGAGTCTAGCAGAACGATCCAGAGCGAGATCGACGTCGCGTACAGCGCCGCCTGCCCGGACGAGACGCGTTGCTCGGCCCGGGCGAGGAGCCCGTGGCACCCGAGAAAGAGCAGCGTCCCGGCGACGGCAGACGTGAGCCATTGCGCGCGGCTCGGCCGCTCGATCTGGCGGCGCCACGCGAGCCACGCGAAGAGGATCGCGGCGCCGCCGGCGCAGCGGCTCGCCATCATGAGCAGCGGCGGCATCTCCTGGACGGCGTAGCGGATCGCGAGGAAGGTCCCGCCCCAGAACAGGTAGACGGCGCCGAACGCGGCGACGAGACCCGCCCACGCAGGCCTGCTGGCTCCCGTCACGGTCAGCCGATCCGGGCCGCGTCGGCCTGGTAGACGACCTCGAAATGCTCGACACGGTCGTCGCGCTCGACGAGGAAGCGGTCGTCCTCGGGGAAGAAGACGGCGCGCTCGCCGTCGTCGCCCGCGAAGCGTCGGATTGCGTCCTCGGACTCCCAGAATGACACGAGGAGGAACTCCGCACGACCACCGGTGATCCGCCGGAGGGCAACGGCGCCGAGGTTGCCGGGGGTCTCCCGGTAGCCGGGGAAGCCAGTCTGGTGGAGGTACTCGAGGTACGCCTGGGCGTCTTCCGCCCTCGTTGCGCCGCGCCAGGTCCGAGCGATCATGTGGCTATCACCAGTATTCGAGTGGATACCGGTGTTATACATCGGAGGCTCGACACCTGTCAAGGCCCGAATACTGGTGCTAGATTCCACGCCGTGCCGCCCGCGCCCGCGCCCCTCTCCGTCAGCCCCGAGAAGCCGCTCAAGTTCGTCGGCGGTGATCCGAGCATCGACTTCGTGAACACCGTCGACTGGACGAGCCGCGGCCCCGACCACGACCGCATCCCCGACTACGAGCGTCTGACGCGCTGGGCCGAGGAGGCGGGCGTGATCAGCGCCGCCGTCGGCGAGCAGCTGCGCCGCGGCGCCGCGTCCCGGCCGCGCGAGGCCGCGAGCGCATACGCCGGGGCCGTGTGGCTGCGCTGGGTGCTGCAGCGGCTCTTCAGCGCCGTCGCCGCCGGCGAGCCGCCGGGCGCGGCGCTCGAGGAGTTCAACGATCTATTGGCCGATGCGCTGCGCAGGCTGCGCGTCGACCGGGCGCGCTCGGGACGGCGCCGGATCGGGTGGGCGTGGCGCGGGATGGGCGACGACCTCGCGTCGCCGCTCTGGCCGGTCGTGCGCGCCGCGGCCGACCTGCTCACATCCGACGAGGCGGCGCGCATCCGCGCGTGCGACGCACCGGAATGCGGCTGGCTCTACGTCGACCGCAGCCGCAACGGTCTGCGTCGCTGGTGCCAGATGGAGACGTGCGGGACGCGGGCGAAGAACGAGCGACGCTACCGGCGCGCGCGACGGCGCTGATCTAGTCTGCCTTCGGCAGCGCCAGCGTAATCGTCGATCCCACCCCCAGCTCGCTCTCCGCGGAAAGGTCCCCGCCCATCCCGCGCGCGAGGTCGCGGCTGATCGCGAGGCCGAGGCCGGTGCCCTCGGTCGGCCGGTTCAGCGCGCGGCCGATCTGCACGAACGGCTCGAAGATGCTGTCGAGCTTCTCCGCCGGGATACCGATGCCGGTGTCGCGCACCTTGATCCGCACGCGATCGCTGGCGGCGTCGCAGCACACCTGGATGCGGCCACCGCGGTCGGTGAACTTCACGGCGTTCGACAACAGGTTGAGCAGAATCTGCTGCACCTTCTCGCGATCGGCGTGCGCGGCGAGGTCGTCGGGGACGCACATCGATCGCTCGAGTACCAGTCCCTTCGACCGCACCTGGGGCGCCACGAGCGCCTCGGCGGTCCGCACCACCTCTCCGACCGGAACTTCCGCCAGCTTGTAGCCGATGGCGCCGCTCTCCACGCGCGCGTAATTGAGCACTTCGTTGATGAGGCCGAGCAGGTGTTTCTGGCTCGCCTGGATGCGCTGGAGGTCCTCACGTTGCTCGGGCGTCACCGGCCCGCGGATGCCGAGGTCGATGAGTTCCGCGTAGCCGCCGATCGCGTTGAGCGGCGTGCGCAGCTCGTGACTCATTACCGCGAGGAACTCGCTCTTCGCGCGGTTCGCCTCCTCGGCGGCGGTGCGCGCCGCCTCGGCCTCCTCGCGTGCCGCGCGCTCGGCGGCGTAGAGCCGCGCGTTCTCCAGTGCGACGCCGGCGCGCGCCGAGATCTCTTCGGCGAGGGCGAGGTCGGCGGCATCGAAGCGGCGCCCCTGCTCCCCATCTGACGCGAAGGTCAGTACGCCGACGACGCGCCCGCGGATGCGCAGCGGCACCTGCAGCGTCGAGCGGAAGCCGACCTCGCGCAGGAGGCGGAGGTGCTCAGGGTCGTGGGCGACGTGAACGAACACCTCGTCGGGGACCTGGGCGACGAGCTCCGGCTCGCCGGTGCGCATCACGTTGATCGACCCGAACTCGTTGTCCGGGCGCAGCGGGTAGCGCGTCATCACGTCCCAGCCGAGCTTCACCTTCTCCGGGTCGCTGTGCTGGACGGCGACCGGCTTGAGCAACCCCGTGCCGCCGTCGAGGTCCTCGAGCAACTCGACGAAGCACCAGTCGGCGAGGTCGGGGACCGCCAACCGGGCGATGGTTCGCAGGGTGGCGCCGACATCGAGCGACGACGCCAGTTCGGCACTCGCCCGGGCGAGGAACGCGACCCGTCGCTCCGCCTGCTCGGCCACCGCGCGTGCCGCCTGCGCCTCGCGGAAGAGTCGCGCGTTGTCGACGGCGGTCGCGGCACGCCGCGCGAGCTCCACGGCGAGCGCGAGGTCGTCAGCCGTGTAACGGCGGCCGGACTCCGCGGCGACGAACGAGACCGCGCCAAGTGTGCGCCCGCGGGAGGTGAGCGGCGCGATGATGACTGACGCGAGCCCGAGCTCGCGGAGGGTCGCGAGGTGCTCCTCGTCCCGCGCCGCCTGCCGCAGCATGTCGTCCGTGACCTGCGGATACATCTCAGGCTTCCCGGTCCGGATGACGTTGGCGACGCCGCTCTGCGGGTCGTCGAGGCGTGACGGGTACCGCTCCCGGAACCGATTCGCCCACTCGACCTTCGTCGGGTCGACGTGCGCGACGGCGAGTCGGCGGAGCGACCGGTTCCCGGCATCGTCCTCGTCGACGATCTCGACCGAGCACCAGTCGGCGAGGTCCGGGACGACGGCCCGGGCGACGCTTGCCAGCGTCGCCTCGTAATCGAGCGAGGACGCGAGGAGGGCGCTGGCGTCGCTCAGGAACGCGGCCCGCGCGCGCGCCGCGTGCTCGGCGGTGTAGAGGCGCGCGTTGTCGATCGCGGTCGCCGCGCGGCGGGCCAACTCGACGGCAAGCTCGAGGTCGCTCGGCGTGTACCGCCGACCGGAGTCGGACATGACGAACGACAGCGCGCCGTACGGCCGCTCCCGCGCGATGAGCGGCACGCACATGTACGAGCGCGGCGCGAGCCGCCGAAGCGCCGCCAGATGCTGCTCGTCCCTGGCGAAGGCTTTGATCGCCTCGTCGGGGAAGGTGGACACGAGCACCGGCGCCCGCGTCCGCAGCGCTTCCGGCACGCCGACGCGATCCGTGACGCGGTATGGGTATCGCGTCCACAGGCCGCGCAGGATCTGCTCCTTCTCCGGGTCGACGTGGGCTGTCTCGACGCGCCGGATCTCGCCGTCGTCGGTGAGGATGTCGACGCTGCAGTAGTCGGCGAGGAAGGGGAGGCAGTGCCGCGTGAGCGCCTGCAGCGTCTGCTGGTAGTCGAGCGTTTCGTTCAGCAGGCGCGTCGCGACCTCGAGGAAGGTCTTCCGCTGCTCGGCGCGGCGGCGCTCGGTGACGTCCTCCTGGACGCAGAACCAGTGGGGCCGCCCCTCGACCTCGAGTGTCGTAATGCGGGTTTGGGTGATGAACGGCGTGCCGTCCTTCTTGACGTTGCGCCACTCGCCCTGCCAGAACCCGTCGGTGCGGAGGCGGTCGATTACTTCCGCGGCAGTCAGCGCGTTCTCGTTCGCCGGGTGCGTCGTGAGGATCGTCATGTGCCGGCCCACGAGCTCACCCGGGCGGTAGCCGAACATGTGGTCCGTGGTCGGGTTGGTGTAGACGATCGTTCCGTACTCGTTGGCGACCGTTACGCCTTCGCCCATTCGCTCAAGGACGAGGGCCTGGAGTCGCAGCGCACGCTCGGCGCGCTGGTGCGCGACCGCGGCGTCGCGCTCGGCGCGCACCTGCTCGGTGACGTGGCGCACGACGCCGGCGACATCGCGCACGATCGCGAGGCCGCCGATCACCGCACCGCCGGGCCCGTAGAGTGGCGCGTAGCGCGCTTCGTAGAAGCCGGAGCGTCCCGTCTCCGGGATGACGAAAGGCCGGTCGAACGACGTCGTGACACGGCCCGCGAGCGCCTCGCGGAAGCAGCGGTCTTCGCCGGTCTCGACGAGGAATGGAAACAGCTCGAAGGCGACCCGTCCGATCGCGGTGGACGCGGGCACGCCGGAGAGGCGCTCCATCGCCGCGTTCCAGACGGTGTAACGGCACTCGCGATCGAAGGCGATCACGCCGTCCGGGCTATCGGCGACGACGAGGTCGGCGAGGCCCGCGCTGGCGCGCATGGGCCGGTACCGCGTTGGGCGCCTGGTCAGACCTTCACCTCTGGCGACCGGCGCGATGCGCGGAGCGAGGGCAGTACGACGGAAAGCAGCGCCACGGCGTGTCCGCGAAGGGGTCCGGCGGGCGGGACCGGGCCGCCCTGCCAGCCCGAAACCTACTCGGCGCGCCGACTCCCCGGCAGCGGACGGCGCCGACTGGACTGCGGACTGCGGGCCAAACCCTCGGCGTGCTGCTTGGCGCCCGGTAGGGGCCGCCTGAGGGGGTGAGGCCGCAGTCGGCAGTCCGCAGTCGACTGCAGTTCGCAATCGTTCTCAGATCGCGAGGTGCCTCAACTCCTTCGATCTCGCCCGACTCGCCATCAGCTTCGTCCCATCCCGCATCTCCACCTGGAGGCGGGCGGCGTCGTAGGGGACGAGCGCGGCCACGTAGTCGAGGTTGACGACGTGCGAGCGGTGGACGCGGAGGAAGCGGTCGGCGTCGAGGCGGCGCTCGAACTCGCTGAGCGGCAAGTACACGAGGAAGCGCCGCCCGCGCGCGTAGACGGCGACGTAGTCGTCCTCCGCCTCCAATCGCTCGATCTCGCGCACCGGGATCGGGACGATGCGCCCGCGGTCACGCACGAAGATGCGCTCCGCGGGCCCGCCGGTGCTGCCGAGCGCCGCGCGTGCGCGCGCGAGCGTGGAAGTGTCGCGGTCCGACTCATCGAGGCGCTGCGCGCCGAGCGCGCGACGGGCGCGCTCCACCGCGGCGAGGAAGCGCTCGCGGCCGAACGGTTTGAGCAGGTAGTCGAGGGCGCCGAGCTCGAAGGCGCTGACTGCGTAGGTGTCGAACGCCGTCGTGAAGATGACCGCCGGCTCGTGTTCCGCGCGGTCGAGCACCTCGAGGCCACTGAGCTCCGGCATCCGGATGTCGAGGAACACGAGGTCCGGGCGCAGCTCATCGATCGCGCGCACGGCGGCCGCGCCGTCCTCCGCCTCGCCGACGCACGCGAGCCACGGGACTTCGGCGGCCAGCTCGCGGAGCTGCCGTCGGGCGAGCGGCTCGTCCTCGACGATCAGCGCGCGGACGGTCATGGGGCGCGGGCCGACAGTTGGGGGCGGGTGCCCGTAGAATCGCCGCCGGCGGCGGGCGGGTGGCCGATGGCTGAGGGCTGCGGACTAGTCCGTAGGGGAAGCACGATCGCCGCGGCGAAGCCTTCACCAGGTGCGGTCGTGATCTCCAGGCGTCCGGCGCCGCGATAGAGGACGTCGAGTCGCTGCCGGAGCACGCGGAGGCCGACACCGTTCGCCGAAAGGGCGTGCTCGCGCGTCGTTCCTGGACCGTCGTCGCGGACCTCGAGCACTATGCGGTCGTCCCCGTCGGCGCGCGCGACGAGCGTCAGCGTGCCGCCGCGAGCGCGCGGCGCGATGGCGTGGCGGATCGCGTTCTCGACGAGTGGCTGGAGCGCGAACGTCGGGACGCGGCAGTCGAGCAGGTCCGGGTCGACGTCCTCGCTGACGCTCAGTCGTGGGCCGAGCCGCAGCCGCTCGAGCGCGAGGTAGCTGCGCACGAATGCCCACTCGTCGGCCAGCGGCGCCTCGTCGCGGCGCTCGCGGTTGACATCGAGCACGTAGCGGAGCAGGTCGCCGAAGCGCTCGACGGCGTCTTCGGCGGCGCGCTGATCCGAGCGGACGAGCGCCATCAGCGAGTGCAGCGTGTTAAAGATGAAGTGCGGGTCGAGCTGCGCGCGTAGCGCCTCGAGCTCTGCCCGCACGCGTAGCGCTTCACTCCGTGCGGCCGCCTGTTCCTGCTCGCGGAGCCGCTCCCACGCGCGTGCGGCCGTCGAGACGCCGGCAATGACCCCGTAGACCATGAGGCCGGAGACGAATTGCCAGCCCATCGAATACCGGACGTAGTCGGCGCGCACGGATTCGGGCGCGTCCACCGAGATCATGGCGAGGATGCTCGCCGACCACGCCGTGGAGTACGCGACGGCCAACAGCGCGTGCAGCGTGAGGAGCCTGACGCGCCCGTGCTCCGGACCGCCGACGCGGCCCGCGACCCAGTGGACCCCCACGCCGAGCACCGCCGCCGACAGCGCGGTCGCGAAGCCACTCGACGCTGCGACCGCGGGCGGCGCGCCGCGCTGCGCGATGAGCACCGCGTACAGAATGGCGAGCGGCGTCCACGCGGCCGCGTAGAGCAGCCAGAATCGGGGACGAGCGAAAGTGGACGGTCGCGGGTCGACGATCGGCCAGTTCATCGCTGCGCTCGGTCCAGCGCCGGCAGCAGAACGTGCCTCACCCACCCGTTGTCGGGCTGAAGCTCCAGCGCCTTCGCGTAGGCGGCGCGCGCGTCATCGATGCGCTTCTGCTTGTGGAGTACCTGTCCGAGCCATGCGTACGCCTCGGCGTGGCCCCACGCGGGGAGGGGCGGAGCCGGCCGGTCGTCGGCGAAGAGGGCGATCGCCTTGCGAAGATACTGCTCGGCGCGGTCCACGCCACCGCCGAACATCGCCGGCGTAAACATGGCTCCGACGCCGCGCAGCATCCAGACGCGCGGGTTGCGAGATCCGAGCTCGATCGCGCGGTCCATGGCGCTCGACGAGCGCGGGCCGAGCGTCATCCCCCGCAGCGGGCTGCTCCCGATGAGCTGCCCGAGCACGGAGGAGCGGAGTGCGTAAGTCTCGGGGAGGGCGAGCTTCGACGCCGACCGCTCGAGGAGGCTGTCCGCCTGCTCGAGAAGCGGTCGGTACTCCTTCTCGTCGCGCCGCTGGCCCATGAGCAGGTTCGCCTCGCGGTAGAACGCATAGCCGTAGTAGTGCTGGAGCAGCGGGTCACCGGCGAACGCCGTCAGCGCCCGCTCGACGAGCGCCCGCGCGCCGCGGAGCTGCTCGATGTCGCCGCTGCGGTAGGCGGCCTCGATGGCGACGCGCGCGGTATCCGCCCAGCGGTCGCGGGGGGAGAGCTGGCCGGGGGCAGGGGATGGGGCCAGCGACGCGATGAAGATGGTTGGAAGAAGTATGTGGCGCATGGCAGAGTCCCGGAGAGGGGGAAGAGTTTCGAGCTTCGAAACTCCTGCTTCACGTTTTCGTCACCGACGCCCCCACGTAGTGCGACCGCTCGAAGATGCTCCGCACCGGGAAGCGCCGCGTGTAGTCACTCGAGTACCGGTACGCGTGCACGTTCGCGCGGTCGAGGACGTTGCTCATCGACCAGTAGGCCACGATCTGGAGCGACGGCGAGAGGCGGCGGAGCCAGCTCGCCGAGACGTCGAGGCGGTGGAAGGACGGGAGGCGCTCGCTCATCGGCGCGCCGTACGTCGGCACCCAGAGCCGGCGGGTGTCGTCGAACGTCGCGGCGGCGACGGGCGTGAACGGGCGCCCGGTGGCGTGGCGGTAGGCGGCCGACGTCTGCACGCCCCGAGCCCACTGGCGCGTCAGCATCGTCGTGAGGCTGTGCGTGACGTCGAACGGCGCGCTCGCGAGGACGCCCGTATGCGGGTCGGTGCGGCGGGAGCGCACGAACCCATACGCGAGCCGCGCGTCGATGTGCAACGGTGCGCGCGCCTTGAGCCAGACGTCGGCGCCGTGGGCGCGGCCGGCGCCACCGCCCACCACGGCGTAATCGCGCGTCAGCTGGGCGAGATCGCGATACTGCTTGTCGTACACCTCGATGCGCGCGGTGAACCGCTCCCCGCCGCCGAGCTGCGCGCCGACCACGGCGTGTGTCGCGCGCGCCGGGGGCAGCAGAGGCTCGCCGCCGAAGTCGGCGTCGAAGAACATCGGGTCCGGAACCTGGTGGTAGATGCCCCACGCGGCGGTGAGCGTGAC
>JBHELH010000089.1:0-3128 GCA_046263215.1 Gemmatimonadaceae bacterium
CGCCCGCGACCCCGACGACGGTCAGGCTGCGTGGGCCTATCAGTGGTCTCCGCACGACGAGCACGATTGGGACGGCGTCAACGAGCAGATTCTGCTCGATGCGCAGATCGGCGGCCAGGCGCGCAAGCTCCTTGTCCGTCCGGAGCGGAACGGGTTGGTGTACGTGATGGACCGCGCGACGGGCGAGGTACTCTCCGCCACGCCGTACGCGCACATCACCGCGCACAAGGGCCTCGATCTCGCGACCGGCCGCCTCGTGATGGACAAGACGAAGTCGCCCAAGGTCGGCCAGGTCGTGCGCGACATCTGCCCCGCCCCGCCGGGCGCGAAGGACTGGCAGCCGTCCGCGTATTCGCCGCGCACGGGCTTTCTCTACTTGCCACACCAGAACCTGTGCTACGACTCGGAAGCGGTGGAGGCGAACTACATTGCCGGAACGCCTTTCGTCGGCATGAACGTGAAGATGTTCGCCGGCCCGGGGGGACATCGCGGCGAGCTCACGGCCTGGGACGTTGTCAACGCGCGGCCCGCGTGGAAGCTGCGCGAGCGGTTTCCCGTCTGGAGCGGCGCGCTCGCGACGGCCGGCGACGTCGTCTTCTATGGCACGATGGACGGATGGTTCAAGGCGGTTCACGCCCGGACCGGCGATTCACTCTGGAGCTTCAAGACGGGGTCGGGGATCATCGGCCAGCCGATCACCTACCGCGGTCACGACGGTCGGCAGTACGTGGCAGTCCTCGACGGGGTCGGCGGCTGGGCCGGTGGAATCGTTGCCGGCCGCATCGACCCTCGTGACTCGACTGCCGCCCTCGGCTTCGTCAACGCCATGAAGGACCTGCCGCAGCACACGACGAAGGGCGGGACGCTGTATGTGTTCGCGCTTCGCTAAGGTTCGAGTTTCGAGATTCGAGTTTCGAGCGCTCGGGCGCCTCGCGGCGGTCGTGCTTCTCGCCGCGGGCATTGCCGGCATGGCGGCGGCCGGGCCGCGCCGCGCGCAGGTTCCTCTCGAAACTCCAGCCTTGAAACTCGCGCCTCGCGTCCTCCGCGTCTGCGCCGACCCGAACAACCTTCCGTTCTCCAACGACCGCGGCGAAGGCTTCGAGAACAAGCTCGCTGAGCTGGTGGCGCGCGAGCTCGGCGCGCGGCTGCGGTACACGTGGTGGGCGCAACGTCGCGGATATGTGCGCAACACCCTGAACGCGGGCACGTGCGACGTCTTGATGGGCGTACCGATGAGCTTCGAGCGCACGCTGGCGACTCGCCCCTACTACCGCTCGACCTACGTCTTCGTCGTGCGGCGGGATGCGAAGGTCCGGGTGACGTCGTTCGACGACGCGGTGCTGCGTCGCGTGCGCGTGGGCGTACAGCTCGTGGGCGACGACGGCGCGAACACGCCGCCCGCCCACGCACTCGCGCGCCGCGGGATCATCGAGAACGTCCGCGGCTACAGCGTCTACGGCGACTACCGCCGGCCGAACCCGCCGGCCCGCATCGTCGACGCCGTTGCGTCCGGTGAGGTCGACGTCGCGGTCGTCTGGGGCCCTGTCGCCGGTTACTTCGCGCCCCGGCAGACGTCGCGGCTCGACATCACGCCGGTGTCGCCGCAGATCGATCTTCCGTTCCTGCCATTCGTCTTCGACATCTCGATGGGCGTGCGCCGCGGAAACGACTCACTGCGCGCGGAGCTCGACACCGTGCTCCGACGGAAGCGGGCTGCCATCGACAGCCTCCTCGCCACGTATCACGTCCCACGGGTCGACCGGCCGGCGCCGCGCGGCGCGGCGACGCGAGGAGGCTGAGACGATGCGACTCTGCCGCGCCGCTCGATACGGCGCACCGCTCGCCGTCGTCGGGGCACTCGTCGCTTCCCCCGGGTGCAAGCGCGAGGAGCGGCGCTTCCGCGAACTGCCGCCCGCGGCGAGTGCACTCACGAACGTCGTGATGTCGCCACTGAACCCTGGGGCCGGCGTGGTCACGGTCTCGACGAAGCACCCGTATGAGGGGAACGCGTGGGCCGTCTCACAGGGGAAGCGGCTCTTCAACTGGATGAATTGCGTCGGGTGCCACTCGAACGGCGGCGGCGGGATCGGGCCGCCGCTCATGGACGATGAGTGGATATATGGTAGCGACCCGGCGAACATCTTCTCCACGATCGTCCAGGGGCGTCCGAATGGGATGCCGGCCTTCCGCGGCAAGCTGACCAACGATCAGGTCTGGCAGCTCGTGGCCTACGTGCGCGCGATGGGGGGCATTCCCGGCGCCGACGTGCGGCCGGGCCGCAGCGACCACATGAGCGGCCCGCCCGTCGAACAGGGGCTCGAGGAGGCGAAGCCCAAGCAGTCGTTCCTACCGCCGGCCTCGCAAACTCCATGATCGCGCTCGCCGCCGCAGCGCTCTTGCTCCAGGCGCCACGATACGAGCGCCAGTCCGCGCTCGACCCGGCGGGACCTCGCGCCACGGCGGTCGAGATGCTGTGGTGGTGGATGTTCGCCGCCGCGGCAGCGGTCACGGTCCTCATCGTCGTCGCTCTCCTGCACGGCGCCTTTCGGCGTCGGAGCGCGGCCGAAGACCCCAACAGCGCGGTCATGAACGAGAAGCTCACGCGCTGGGTTGCCGCAGCGGTCGCGGCGACCACTGTGATTCTCGTCGCCTTCCTCGTCGCGAACTTCGCGCTCGGGAGGGCCGTCGCCGCGCCACCGCACGACCGGCAGGCACTGGTGATCGACGTTATCGGCCACCAATGGTGGTGGGAGGTTCGCTACCAGGATCCGCTCCCGAGCAACCAGGTCACTACGGCCAACGAGATTCACGTTCCGACCGGGCGTCCGGTCATCCTGCGCATGACGGCGCGCGACGTGATTCACAGCTTCTTCGCGCCGAACCTCTTCGGGAAGAAGGACCTGATCCCGGGGCACACGACGCAGACGTGGTTCCAGGCCGACACGCCGGGCGTCTACCGCGGGCAGTGCGCCGAGTTCTGCGGGCATCAGCACGCGAAGATGGCGTTCTTCATCGTCGCCGAACCGCCGAATCAGTTCGCGCAGTGGCTCGGCGCGCAGCGCAATCCGGGCGCGCCGCCCTCGGACACGCTCCAGGAGCGCGGGCAACTGGTATTCATGACCGGCGGG
>JBHELH010000090.1:0-4352 GCA_046263215.1 Gemmatimonadaceae bacterium
GCATCAGCCTGACGCTGCTCATCAAGCCACAGGGCGGCGCGCTCTGGCCGTTCGCGCTCGGCGGCGTTCTCGCGATCTCGTCCAAGTACGTCTTACGCTATCGCGACAACCATCTCTGGAATCCGACCAACTTCGCGGTCACCGCCCTCCTGCTCGCCGCGCCGGACCGCGTCTCGGTGCTCAGCCACCAGTTCGGCAACGACGTGGCGACCAACCTGGTGATCTGGACGTTCGGGCTGGTCATCGCCGCGCGCGTCGGCGTTCTGCACATCACGCTCACCTACGTCGCGAACTTCCTGCTGCTGAACAGCGTGCGCGCGGCAGCGCTCGGACAGCCCGTGCTGCCGGAGATCGCCCCGATCACCGGACCGATGTACCAGTTGTTCGTTTTCTTCATGATTACCGATCCGCGCACGGTGGTGCGCGGGCGGCGGCGCCAGATCGTCGTGGCGGTCTTGATCGCGTTGATGGAGACGGTGATCCGGTTCGCGTCCGACAAGGGATGGCCGCTCCCGACGGCGTTCAACGCGGCGCCGGCGTTTCTCGCGCTGGCGCTGGTCGGTCCCCTGGCGAAGTGGCTCGACCTGCGGCGGTCCGGTCGCCAAGCGGTGGGTCCGGCGCCGGCCCGCGCAGCGCCGGCAGGTCTTCGAGAAGCTGATCGCGACTCATCCCCAATAAGGCCGGCCGTTCGATGAGCGCGGCGGGCGGTTTCTAAGGTCCTCGCTTCCGCAGCGCTTCGACTTGCTTCGTGGTGATGAGGATCACGCCGTTGACACCGCGCGGACCGTACACGGCCGTTTCGGCGGGATCCTTCAGCACGTTGATCCGCTCAATGTCCTCTGGCTTAAGCCAGTCGAAGCCGCGACTCGGATCGACCAGCACGGGCGCCCCGTCGATGACGTAGAGCGGCGGGCCACCAGCCGCCAAGCCGCTGATCATCCGGATCGCGACTCCTCCGCTCGGTGTGCGCATGACGTCCACGCCCGGAAAGCGTCGCCGGAGGGCCTCGTCGTTTGCTTGTTGGCCGTGCCCGATCGTCACTCGCTCGGCGGGTGAGGATGCGCGAAGGGGAGACGACCCGTGGTGACACCCACCCAGGGCCACCAGCGCAGGCCCGCACGCGAGGACGCCGGCGGCCTGGCGTAGCGCGGGGCGAGAAAGAGACAGCGACATAGCGCCTCCCGGTCTGAGATAAGGGGATGGTCTTGCCTCTCGCCCTTCTGGAACGGAATCGCGCGCCGGAACGGCTCACAGGGTTTAGTACGAGCCGATTCGGGGACCGGTTTCTTATCGCGTCCGCTTCCCGTCGCGTCCTCAGCCGCGTCCGGCTTGCCGGGTGTGTGGGGAACGCCTATGCTGGGAGGCCCAGTCGGCGGAGGAAGGGATGGCGTTCGCCCCGTCCGAGGTCACCGGTCTCCTGAAGCGGTGGAGCGCGGGAGACGAACGCGCCCGCG
The DNA here is from genome assembly GCA_046263215.1 of Gemmatimonadaceae bacterium. Taxonomy (GTDB): domain Bacteria; phylum Gemmatimonadota; class Gemmatimonadetes; order Gemmatimonadales; family Gemmatimonadaceae; genus JBHELH01. Next base: position 1,455 of record JBHELH010000090.1, read on the forward strand.
ATCAACTCATCCCGCTCGTCTACGAGCGCCTGCGCGAGTTGGCGCGCCAGCGGTTGCGGGGCGCCCCTGCGGAGGACTCGCTCAACACGACCGGTCTGGTCCACGAGGCGTACATCCGGCTGGTTGACGCTCCTCGCCTCGACCTGCCGGACCGCGCGCACTTCCTGGCCCTTGCCTCTGAGGTCATGCGGAATCTGCTTGTCGACCGTGCCCGCGCCCGAATGGCGGCAAAGCGCGGCGGTGGCAAGACCGCGCTCGAGTTGGACGAGGCGCTGTGGGTCTCTGACGAGAATCTGGAGGCCGTCAGCGAGCTGGATGAGGCACTAAGGCGGCTCGAGCGTTTGAGCCCGCGGCAGGGTCAGCTGCTGCAGCATCGCTACTTCGGCGGCTTGTCCCTGGAAGAGAGCGCCGCGGCGCTGCGGGTGTCGCTCGCCACGGCCAAGCGAGAGCTGCGCTTGGCGCGAGCATGGCTCGCGTTGGAATTGAAGGGCGAGCCGCTTCATTGAGCCGACGCATGGACTCGCGCCGTTGGGAGGAGATCCAGGCCAGCTTCGACGAGCTCCTGGAGCTCGACGTGAGCGAACGCGCGAGCCGTCTCGTGCTGCTAGCCACCACCGATCCCGAGCTGCACAGGGCCGTCGCGTCATTGTTGGCGGCGGACGCAGAGGCGAGTGCGAAGCTCGCACCGATCGATGCGGCCTTCGTTCCTTCGTCTGTTATCACGCCGGATCCGCTCGGACTTGCCGGTCGCGCTGTCTCGCACTTCCAGACCCACGAGCCGATCGGCGCTGGCGGCATGGGCGTCGTCTATCGCGCGGAGGACACCCGCCTCGGCCGAGTCGTCGCACTCAAGTTTCTCTTGCCTCCATACAACCTCGACGCCGCCGCCAAAGCGCGGTTCCTCCGGGAAGCGCATTCCGCTGCGTCGCTCGACCACCCGAATCTCTGCGCGATCCACGAAGTCGGGACGAGCGACGACGGGCGGCTCTTCCTGGCGATGGCGCTGTACCCGGGCGAGACGCTCAGGGCGCGGCTGACCCGCGACGGCTCCATGCCCGTGCGCGAGATTCTGGAGATCGCGCGGCAGATCGCTGAAGGACTGCAAGCCGCCCACGCTGCGGGCATCGTGCACCGCGACTTGAAGCCGGGCAACATCATGCTGCTGCCCAACGGTTCGGTGCGGATCCTCGACTTCGGATTGGCCAAGGCACGCGATCAGACTCTCAGCGAAACGGGCGCGCGCTTCGGGACCGTGTCCTATATGTCGCCGGAGCAAATCCGGGGCGAGAAAGTGGACGGACGCGCGGACCTGTGGGCTCTCGGCGTCGTGCTGTACGAGATGCTCACAGGCCGAAAGCCGTTCGGCGGCGAGGAGGAGATCACCGTCGCGCATGCGATCCTTCACGACGATCCCGCTCCGCTCTCGACGCATCGCGACGACGTGCCGGCGGCGCTCGAGGACCTCGTGCTCACGCTGCTGCAGAAGAATCAGGCCAAGCGCTGCCCCGCGGCTCCCGAGCTACTGCGTGACCTCGCGCGCGTCGGGACGGCGGCTGGGAGGTCCCGTCGGTCGCTGCGGGCCCGGTGGCGTCGTGTCAAGCACATGCTTCCGGCTAGAGGGCCGCGGATGGTGGCGGTGGGTGCGGTCCTCGTGGCTGGCGGCACTCTCGGTTACACGGTCATCACACCCAAGGGCGGCAACGGTCCGGTAGCCGCCGCACGCACGGCAATCGCGGTGCTGCCGTTCCGCAATCTGAGCGCCGCGGATTCCCACGCCTACCTCGCGGCCGGGCTGCACGACGAGGTCCTGGTCCAGCTCTACAAGGTGCCGGCGCTCAAGGTGATCGGCCGGAACTCAGTGATGGGCTACGGCGGGCCTAAGACGCCGCCGCTCCGACAGATCGCGAGAGAACTCGCGGTGGGAAGCGTCGTCGAGGGGAGCGTGCAGGTGCTGGGGAACCGCGTGCGAGTGAACGTGCAGCTGATGGACGCCGCCACGGACGCGCCGCTCTGGGTGGAGCGCTACGATCGCACGCTGGACGACGCGTTTGCCATTCAGAGCGACATCGCGCAGCAGATTGTAGCGACCGTAGGCGCGGCGCTCAGCGGTGCCGAGCGTAAGGCGTTGGCCAAGGTACCTACGGCGAAGGCCGAGGCGTACCTGCTTTATCTCCGCGCCCGTGATTACCAGCTCCGGCCAGGATTGTTGCGCGAGAACTTCCAGGTCGCTCAGCAGTTCTACGAGCGAGCGCTGGCACTCGACCCGGATTTCGCGCTGGCCCGCGCGTCGCTCGCCCGAGTTCACGGCTATATGTACTGGTTACGCTACGACATGACGCCGGCGCGCCTGGCACGTGAGCGCGAGGAGGCCGAGGCCGCGCTCAGGCTCGCGCCCAATCTGCCGCAGGCGCGCGTTAGCATGGCCCACGTGCACGCCCATGGGCCGGCTGATTCACGGGCGGCCCTCGAGGAATTGCGCATCGCGGCGCGGAGCGCTCCGAGCGACGCGGACATCTGGAGATGGATAGCCCAGGCGCATCGGCGGTTGGGGGAGTGGGAACAGTTCGCGGCGCCGTTCGAGAAGGCCGTACAACTCGACCCGAGAAATGCGGATCTGCTCTGGGATCAGGGTGGCGGAACGCACAGAAGGATGGGCCGCTACGCAGATGCAGTTCGTTGGTACGACCGAGCCTTGAGCATCGCGCCGGACCTACACGCGGCCGCCCTCGCCAAGGCGTGGGTGTACGTTGCGTGGCGGGGACAACTGGACAGCCTCCGGTCAACGCTGAACAGCCTGCCTCAGGAGTTGAAGCTCGGCGAGGGCGCGTCCAGAACCTGGCATCACGCCCGTCGCCTCTTGCTCGAACGGAAACCCGATAGCCTGTTGCAGATTCTCGC
>JBHELH010000091.1:0-28685 GCA_046263215.1 Gemmatimonadaceae bacterium
TGACGCGGCCAGCGCCGCAACGTCCTTGGCGCCGCGCCCGAGCCCGTGCTCTTGACGAGAACACGGCGCATCGTCCCGGGGTCGGCCGCCGTATATGCTACGAAGCGGCCGTCCGGTGACCACACGGGGTACTCTTCCTCCGTAGGCTCGAACGTCAAGCGGTCCGCGTCCCACGTTTCTGTATCGAGGAGCCAGACGTCTGACTGCCCGCGGAGCCGTCCCGTCGCGGCGATGTGTCGCCCATCCCGAGCCAGAGTCGGGTTGTTGTGCGTAGGCTCCGATTGATCCGAGGCGAACGCGATGGGCAGTGTCGTCACCGCGCGTCCGGCCCGATCCACGAGAGCCAGCGTGTTCAAGCGCCGCGTCGACCGCGGCAGGTAGATCATCGTTCCATTGTCGGCGACTGCAAAGAAGGCAGAGCCCCCCCACGATGCCGTTTCCACACCGGACAGGACGAGCCGTGCATGTCCGACGGTCGCGATGCGTCGCTCATCGAACGGCACGGCGAAGACGGTCCCGTCGTTCTTCGCGTATAAGAGGTGCCCGGTGGCGACGAGCCGTCCGAACATTGCCTGCTCGACCAACGCGTATCGCTCATGCGTATCGAGACGCTCCAGGACGATGCGCGAATCTTCGGCGCCGCCGCTCGGTCCGAGCGAGGTGTACAGAATGGCCTTCCCTCCCATCACGACCTGCGGCCAGACATGTCCGACTTCGCCGCGCGTCGTATCGATTCGCGTTACCCGTTCGGGTGTCCCACCGCTCGCAGGTCGGCGCCAGATGCCGGCGGTAATGTTTGCTCTGACGGCGTATATGTAACCGTCTCGCTCCCACCGAAGCCCGAGATTTCCGAACGGTCCGAGATCCGCAACGCGACCTCCTGTGATCGAGACGATTCGCAGACGGGCGGCCTGGCTGAACGCGATCGACTGGCCGTCGGGTGAGAAGGTTGGCACAGTCGCGCCGGCGGTTCCGGGCAGTAGCTTTTCGACTCCTTCGCGAATCCCGCGCACTACGATGCCCGCCGGCTGTCGATACGCGATGGTGCTGCCATCAGGCGAGATGGCGAGATTGCCGTACTGCCCGTTCAGCGAGATGGGCGTTTCCGCCACCGGGATGGAAGCGCGAACGAGGGGCGCCTCGCCGGATCCTCCCCGCAACGCGTTCAACGCCAGCGCGCCGATCGTGATACCCGCAAGCAATATCGCGGCGGGTTTCCCCAAACGCCCTGCGAGCCCCGGTATCGTGTGTTGTGGCGTTGCCCTCGCCGGCGGCGCCCCGCGGGTAGGGCCGAACACCGGCGAGGTGTCGCCGGCGAGCGCCGCGGCGAACTCCGCTCCCGTGGCAAACCGGTCGGCAGGTACTTTTTCGAGGGCGCGATGTATCGCCGCAGCGGCGTGCGGCGGCACACTTCGGCGCCGCAAGGTGACTGGAGCGACGGGCTCCGTCATGAGCTTCGCGAGAATCGCTGGCGAGTTCGGCCCCGTGAAGGGCGGCTCGCCGGTGAGCATTTCGTACGCGACGGCGCCTAGCGAATAGATGTCGGTGCGCCCGTCCAGATGCCGCTCCGCCGTGGCCTGTTCGGGACTCATGTACTGGGGCGTCCCCACAGAGATGCCGGTCTGCGTGATGCGCTCCCCAGCCGCGTGCGAGACGGCGCGAGCGATCCCGAAGTCGGCGACGAGCGGCTGGCCCTCGACGAGGAGGATGTTCTCCGGCTTGATGTCACGATGAATAACGCCGTGCCTGTGCGCGTAGTCGAGTGCATTGGCCACGGACTGCGTGACCCGCACGACATCCGCAATCGGGAGCTGTTGCTCGCGATCGATGCGGGCGCGCAGCGTCTCGCCTTCGACGAGTGGCATGACATAGTACACCAGTCCGTCGGTCGAGCCGGAATCAAAGAGGGGCAGGATGTTAGGGTGCTGCAGACTCGCCGTGACGCGGATCTCGCTGAGGAACCGGTCGATTCCGAGGACAGCGCCGAGGTCTGGATGCAGGACCTTGATCGCGACCCGTCGCTGGTGCTTCAGGTCCTCGGCGAGATACACCGTAGCCATGCCACCGCGCCCTATCTCGTGATGAACGCGGTAGTGCTGGTGCAGCGCCTCGGCGAGGAGAGCGCTTGTGAATTCCATACGGAGCCTCGGCAGGGTTCCGTGCGAGAAGCCTATTATGTCACCGAGACCGTCGGAGCGATACTAGCCGTTTGCACGAGGTCAGCGCGATTTCGTTCGGTCGTCCGCGCGAGTGGGTCGCATTCCGGCGAGCGCCGAGGGTGGGGTCGCTCAGTACGGTGCTCGACGCACAACGCCCCCAGCCATGGGGCCGGAATCCAACCCGCGAAGACGATCAGGGGGCCGCCGACGCTTCATCGATAGATTTCACGTCCCGCCATGACCCAGCTCTCATTCTCGGACGTCGGCGTCGACTTCGGCGCGAGGCACCTGTTCTCCCACGTGACGTTGACCGTGGCGCAAGGAGAGCGTTGGGGCGTCGTCGGACGGAACGGCACCGGCAAGACGACGCTCTTTCGGCTGCTCACCGGCGAGCTGCAGCCGACGCGGGGCGTCATCGCGCGCCAGCCCGGACTGCGCGTGTCGCTCCTCGAGCAGCACCGCGACTTCGGCGGTGCCACTACCATATGGGAGGCGGCCGCGGGAGAGCTCGCGGAGCTGCTCGCGCTGGAACGATCGCTCGCCGAGCAGGCGTCGGCGCTCGCGCACGACGGGTCGGAGGACGCAATGGAGCGCTACGGCCAGGACCTCGAGCGCTTCGAGCACGAAGGCGGATACACGGTCACCTCCCGCATCGACGCCGTGCTGCACGGGCTCGGGTTCGATCCGGAACGTGCGCGCACCACTCACGTGAGCACGCTCAGCGGGGGCGAGCGCGGACGACTCGGCCTGGCGCGCCAGCTCGTGGGCTCGGCGGATGTGCTGCTCCTCGACGAGCCGACCAACCATCTCGATCTCGAGACGACACAATGGCTCGAGGATTATCTCCGGGACATGGACAAGACCGTGCTGCTCGTGAGCCACGACCGCGCTTTCCTCGACGCGACCGTGGATCACGTGCTGCACTTCGAGGGCGAGTCGGCGACGCCGTATAGCGGCGGGTATCAGGCGTTCGTCCGCCAGCGGACCGAGCGGCGCCTGACGCAGCAGCGCCAGTTCGAGCAGCAGCAACGAACGATCGCGAAGGAGAGTGACTACATCGCGCGCAACATCGCGGGGCAGAACTCGCGGCAGGCCAAGGGACGGCGCAAGCGGCTGGAGCGTCTGCCCCGCTTGAGCGCGCCCGTCGGCGCCGATGACTCCATGTCCCTACGCTTCGACGTCGCCGACCGCGGCGGGGACCGCGTCGTATCCGCCCTGAATGTCAGCGTGAAAGTCGGGGATCGGACCCTCGTCGACCGATTCACGGGCACGGTCATGCGCGGCGACGTCCTCGGCTTCATCGGCCCGAACGGCTCCGGGAAGTCCACGTTGCTCAAGGCGCTGTTCGGCGAGCACGTCGTCTCGACAGGGGAGCTCAAGATCGGCGGCTCGATCACCGCGGGCTTCTACCGGCAGGACCTGTCTCAGGTGCCGATGGACCGCACGCTCTACGACGTGATCAACGACCTGCGCCCCGCGTGGGACCGCCGGCTCGTGCAGGGCCATCTCGGCCGCTTCGGCTTCTCCGGCGACGAAGTGCAGCGGCGCGCGGTGACGCTCTCCGGCGGCGAGCGGGCACGCATCGCCCTGGCGATGCTCATGCTCTCACGCGCGAACCTGTTAGTGCTCGACGAACCGACGAACCACCTGGACGTGGAGTCCATCGAGGCGCTCGAGGACGCGCTCGAGCGCTACGACGGCACCGTCGTGTTGGTGAGCCACGATCGCGAGCTCCTCCGCGCGCTGACCAACAAGCTGTGGATCCTGCACGACCGGCACATCACCGAGTTCGCGGGCGGATTCGCGGAATGGGAGGAAGTGAGCGCCGAGCGCGCCCACGCCGCGTCGGTGCGCGCGTCGGAGGAAGCCTCACTACGAAAGGTGCACGAGCGGCAGAAGGTGGCGGCGAAGCCGAAGGCGGAGCCACTCTCACAGAAGGATGCTCGCAGGCGGCAACGGGTCGTGCAGCGCGAGCTGGAGCTGGAGGAAGCCCGGATCGCGGAGCTCGAGGCACGCATCTCCGCGCTCACGGCGCAGCTCGAGGACCCCGAGCTTTACACGCGCACGGGTGGGCTGGACGATGCCAAGCGGCTGGGCACGGAGTTGGAAGTTACCAGGCGCGAGCTCGACGCCGCGCTCGAGCGGTGGAGCGCGGCCAGCGACGCTCTCGACGCGGGGACGCGGGACGGGTCTCGGCGCTGAGGCAGTTGCGTCCAAGTTCCTTTCTTGAAGAGAGGCCTATGGACGCGCCAGCGTCGGTGTGAGACGATCCGGCCCGCCGCCGACGCCGAGCTCCCCCTGCACATTGTCGCCCCAGCAGTAGACCTGGCCGGCCCCTGTTCGGCCGCACGTGTGGAAGCCCGACGTACTGATCGCGGTGAAGGAAAGGTCGGTCGACACCGCCGTCGGCGACGTGCGCTGCGTCGTCGTACCGTCACCAACCGCGCCGTACAGATTGTACCCCCAGCAGAACGCCCGCCCGTCGGTCGCTACGGCGCACGTCCCGTAGCCGCCCCCGTCGACCTGAGCGGCCGCGACGCTCGGGACCAGCACCGGTGTGCTCTGCCGGTCGGTGCTGCCAGTACCGAGTATGCCGAAGTCGCCGGCTCCCCAGCAATAGAGCGAGGATGGTGCGACGATGCCGCAGACGTATCCACTGCCGGATGACATCGTCGAGAAGTTCAATGCCGCCGCCGCGCGCACCGGTGCGTTGTCGACACCAACCGCACCAGGTGGACCCAACGCAAACTGATTGCCCCAGCAGTAGAGCTCTCCGCTCGCGGTCAGAGCGCAGGCGTGCGCGCCGGCGACCGAGATCGCGGTGAACGTGAGGCCGCCGGCGACGGCAATCGGTGTTCGGCTGCATGGGAAGCTGTTTGGCCCGATGTGCGTGATGCACGACTGCACGGTCGCCGTCCCGACACCGAGCTGTCCGGAAGTGTTCGCACCCCAGCAGTAGGCAGCGCCGGCTGTGGTCAGTGCGCACGTGACCTGGCCGCTCGTGGAGATCTCCGTGAACCGATGTCCGCCGCTGACGGCGGTCGGTACTGATCGCTGGGTCACCGTGCTGCCGTCGCCGAGCGCGACCCAGCCGTTGCTCCCCCAGCAGTACGCGATGTTATCGGTCGTCAACGCGCAGGTCGTGACCGTCCCGACGCTCACACGCCGGAAGCGCAGCGCGCCTCCAATTGGCCTCGGCGTCGGCCGGATCGCGTTTGTGCCGTCGCCGATCTGGAAGGCGGTGTTGTCACCCCAGCAGTACAACACGTTCGCGTCGTCGATCGCGCAGGTGTTGTAGGGCGCGGTGCTGATCTCATTCGTGAAGCCGCGCGCCGTCGCCGCGATGTCGGCCGAGAGGCCGAGCGAGTTGATGGACGCCCGAACGACGTTCCCGCCCGGTATCGTTCCCAGGCGGTACCTCGAGCGCGCGATCCCGTTCGCGTCCGTGGCGGCGTCGATCGGCTCGACTGTCCCCAATCCGCTGACGCTGCCCCACGTCACGACGACTCCCGGCGTCGGATTGCCGTGCTGGTCGACGACACGCACCTGGAGCGGCGTCAGAAGCGTGCTGCCGTACAGCGCCGATTGTCCTCCGCCACTCGGCTGCATGGTGTGAGGCACGCCGTGGAGGACGGTCGCCGTGAACGGAATGCGCGCAAAGCCGACCGCGGAGGCGTGGAGTGTGTACTGACCGACGGTCGTAGGAAGGGTCCAGCCGCCGAGCGTCGCGATGCCGGCCGCGTTCGTGGACTGCGTCGCGCCGCTCACCACCCCGCCGCCACCGGCGAGGGTGAACGTGACCGGGACCCCGGGGACGGCGTTGCCGCCCGCGTCCTTGATGCGCACCGATGGGAGGACCACGAGGTCCGTCCCGGCCGGTCCTTGGAGCTGGAGGCTCGAGGCAGGCTCCATCGTCGCGGGGAGACCCGGCGTCAGCGTGATCGACGACGACGTCACGGCGGCAAGTCCGTCCGCCGCGAAGCGCAGCGTACGCGCGCCCACCGTGCCGCTAATGGCGAGATCGGCGAAGGTTGCGCGTCCGCCGGCGTCAGTGGTGCGCGTCGTCGTGCCGGTGAGGGTGCCGCCCCCCTCGGCGATCGAGGCGGTGACGCGGACACCCGCCTGCGCGACCGGCGTACCGCGCCGATTGCGAAGCTCGACGACCGGCGCCTGCGCGAGGGCGATACCGATCTGCGCAGCGCCCGGCGGCTGCGTCACGAGGCCAAGTGCGACGGGGCTATCGGGATCGGTGCCGTCGCCGCAGGCGATGGCGAGCAGCGCGACTAATAGAAGGCGGCGAGTCATGGGCTGGGTTACGAAGCCGCGGGGGTGGAAGGGGGCGTGGAGGAGAGACCTGAGAACCTCTCCCCACTCCCCTTCGGACACAGCTTCGTCGCTGCCGTCCGGAAATCGCGGCCCGAATATGGGCCGGGAAGTCCCGAGAGGACAAGGAGGGAGGGAGGAGGAGGGAGGAAGGAGACGCTCTCTCCTCCTTCCTCTCTCCCTCCCCCTCGTAGGCCGCGGCCCGCCGGTCTTTCAGCTGTCTGGAACGGCCCGAGGGCCCCAATTCACCTGCCGAAGCGCGTCTACCAGCATCGCCGCAACCGAGGCCGCCGCCGTACGGACCCCGTCCAAGGGGAGGCGCACCGTGATGCTCGGCAGCGTGCGGTCCTCCGACATGTCCCGGACGGAGACTACTACCACGGCCGAGTCACGGCGCGCGCGCGCGACGCTCGCGGCCACGATCGCACCGGCGCCCCGCCGAATGCCGAGCTGACGCCGTTCTGTTACGTCCCTCGTCGAGCTGGATGCAGAATCGAGGGTCAGCACAACGGCTCCAAACCGGGCAGCCGCGGCGCGCAGCGAATCCTCCACCTGCCGCGCAACGACGGACAATGAGTCGATTCCAGTTCGGTTCTCGACGGCAAAGACCATTACGCGTTTGGGATCCGTTCTGCTCCTCCAGCTCACCCGATCGACGGAACGACTGACGGTGCGAACGACGTTCAGCAGGTCCATGGACTTGTCCAGGTCCGTAGCCTCGCGCGCGGAGCTCGTCTGCGCGCGCCAAACATCAAGGACCTGCGCGATTGCGCTCAGCTCGTCGCCGCGGGCGACGACCTCCATGCTCACGACGGCACCGATGCCGGCCGAGTCTGCGGCCCTACGCAATGCACCCCGGGCCCTGTTTTGTTCGGTGACCAACCGCAGCAACTCGCGGTCATGTGCCAGCGTGTAGCCGGCGGCCTTGAGTGATTTCTGCAGTGAGTCCTCGATCGCCTGCACCACGGAGCCGATGTTCGCGCGGTTCGTACTCGATCGAATGGGTAGCAGCGCGACGCGGCGATTCAGGAGCGGGGTCGGCGCGGCAGTCCGCCGCCGCCGCGCCGGAGTGATCGGTGTGGTGGCCTTCGGCGTGTCGGGCGCCTTGGTGGGCGCAGCGCGAACTCTCGCCTCTGTGGTGTCCCCCGCCCGCGTCCCGGCTGCGGGTCGGGGTCGGCTCTTTACTGAATCCGCGGCGCCGCGACCCGGCGCTGGCGCCGCTTGCGACGTCGCGACAATCGGCGGCGGCTTGACGGCAGGCCTGTCCGGGCTGGGTTTCGGCTGCCGAGTGCCCCATGCGAGTAAGGCAGCAGCACCGACGAGTGCTGCCCCGGCGGTCGCTGCCAGCCAGCGCGTGGACGTGCGTCGGGTGCGGCCGGCCGGCAGGGTCGTACCGGTTGGCGTGACGATCGCGTCGAGCTCGTCGAGCGCCGCCGTCGCGGTCTGCGGCCGGTCGTCCGGACTCTTTGCGAGCATCCGCATGACCAACGCCGAGAGCTGCGGCGGAACGTCCGGCCGCGCCAATGCCAAATCGCGCGGCATGCGCGTGAGCTGGGCGGCCATCGTGGCCTGCGGGGAACTCTCGGCGAAGGCTTGCGTTCCGGTGAGCAACTCGTACACGAGCAGGCCAACCGCGTAGATGTCCATCCGGTGGTTGGCGTTTGGATCGGCGGCCAGCTGCTCGGGCGCCATGTACGCGGGTGTCCCGATTGCGATTCCCGCGGAGGTGGCGCCGGACGATGGCAGTGCGGCCGACAGCGCTTTTGCCACGCCAAAGTCGGTAACCAGGGAATGATTTCCGTGTCGGAGAATGTTCCCCGGTTTGATGTCGCGGTGCACGACGCCCCGTTCGTGTGCGTAGGCGAGGGCGTCGAGCACGTCGTGCAGCACCCGTATGGCGTTGCGCGCCGACGCCGGCGGTCCGCGCCGGATCTCCTCGCGCAGCGATTCCCCGACGATGAAGGGCATCGTGTACCAGAGCAGCTCGCGGTGCTGCCCGGCGCTCAGTACGGGGACGATGAGCGGATGCTGGAGCTGCGCTGCCAGCATGATCTCTCGGCGGAAGCGATCGCGGTTGACGTCCGCGGCCAGCTCGGGACGCAACACCTTCACGACCACCGCGCGGTTGAGCGTGTGCTCGGTGGCCACGAAGACCCGGCTCATCCCGCCGCCCGTGAGCTCCCGGTCGAGCGTGTAGTTGCTGCCGAGCGCTTCGACGAGCTGCTCGTGGAACAGGTCGTTCAGAACCCGCCTCGCTGAGGGAGAAGCGAACTATTAGACCGATAATGACGCCATGGCGTTGGGCCGCAAGGCGTGGTTGCGGGCGCCGCGCGCATATTATCGGGACGCCCGCTGGCCCGCGACGTCGTCCGCCTGCTGAATCACCTCGGGCCGGGGCGTGCGCACGTCGTCGGCTTCTCCCTCGGGGCGCACATCGTCGGATACCTGGCGGCCAAGGCCGTCAAGAAGCGCCCAATCGGGGCCAAGCGGCCGACCTCCCGCCCGGGAACCCGCCCGCCCCGGCCGCCGTAAGGGTTGGTGACGTCGACGCGCAGACGAGCATGCGGGGAGCGCCTCGCGAAAGGAAACCAGGATGGTCGATCCAACGTCGCGGCACATGTTGCGTGCGTGCGCGCGCGCTTCTCTGCCTACGACGCGATCGAGGTCGTGTTCCTCGATGGCGTTGCCCTGCCGCGTGAATCGCTGCGCCCGGTCAACTAGTGCGAACGCACTCTCGCGTCCCGTCGCAGCCGCATCGCCAATGCCGTCGATGCCGATCACCGCCGTGCCCTTCGCCTCGTGCTCCGCTTACGCTCGCCACTGTGGCGCTCGGGCTCGCGCTCGTCAGCATGGCCGCGTGTTACATCCCCGCGCGGCGGGTGCTGGCGATCGGGCCGAGCCAGTTGCTCCGGGAGGACTAAAACATGATCCGCTCCATGGTGCGTGTGCTTGCCAGCGTTTGGCCCGTCGTTCTGCCCGGTCTCGTCGCCGCGCAAGCGAAACACTACCCGCTCGAATCGGTGGAAGGGCTGCGGCCGCACAACGTGATCGCGCAGCCGGCCACTCATAAAGGCAAGAAAGGTCTGCGGCTCGCCGTGGATACGGCGCGACTGCGAGACCGCCCGGCCGGCGGTCAGGCCGAAGTAGAGCTGCTCGCATCGATCGGCGGCGTCGAGTTTTCGAACGGAGTGATCGAAGCGGAAGTCACCGGCCGCGCGGCCCCCGGCGCGTTCGAGGGCGCCCGCGGCTTCGTCGGCATCGCCTTTCGGGTGCAGGAGGACAACAAGACGTACGACGCGTTCTACCTGCGCCCCACGAACGGACGGGCCGAGGACCAGGAGCGGCGCAACCACGCGACTCAGTACATCTCGCACCCCGACTGGCCGTGGTTCCGGCTCCGGCGGGAGACACCGTCCAGGTACGAGGCGTACGTCGACCTGGTGCCGGACGAGTGGACGAAGATCAGGATCGAAGTACGCGGTGCGCGGGCGCGTCTCTACGTGCACGACCAGCAACACCCGACGTTGATCGTGAACGACGTCAAATCGGGTGCCAACGGGAAGGGCGGGGTCGCGCTGTGGATTGGACCGGGAACGGTCGCTCACTTCCGGAACCTCACCGTGAAACCGGATCCCGAGACGCGATGAGTTGTCTGATCATCTAAGGCGGCGCGCCGACGTGCATCCTGGAACGTGAGTGACCGGTTGACGGCATCGGCGCCTCGGTCCTATGGTGTCGTCCATGCGCGCCCTTGTCCGTCGGCTTGTCGCAACGGTCACCCTCTCGCTCGCCGCGGGCATCGCCTTGCTACCGGCGACCGCGGTGGGTCAGTCCAGTCGTCCTGTGCTCGCCGCGTTTGCCCATCCGGACGACGAACGTGTCATCGGCCCGCTCTTGTCACGCCTGGGCCGCGAGGGGCGGGAGGTCCACCTCGTCATCGCGACCGACGGCTCGAAAGGCGTTCGCAACCATGCCGGCATTCCGGCCGGTCAGTCGCTCGCCGCGGCGCGCGCGAAGGAGGCGGAGTGCGCGGCCAACCGGCTGGGCGTCCGACAGCTGCACATGCTCGGACTGGAAGATGGCGCGCTCGCATCGTTCGCCAACCTGGGGCGCCTGCGCACCGAGATCACGAGCATCATGGCGCGCGTCCAGCCCGCGGCGATCATTACCTTCGGCCCGGAGGGAGGCACGGGCCACCCCGACCACCGGCTCGTCGGCAACGTCGTGACGGAGATCGTGCAGAACGACGATCGTCACCGCGCCGTCGATCTATTGTACGCCTCCCTTCCCACGGAGCGTCTCCGTACCGCGCCGCCTTCGTCGCCGAGAGTGAACGGCGTCGCCGAAGACCTGTTGACGGTCCGCGTGCCGTTCGAGCAGCAGGATCTCCTCGCCGGTCGCGAATCCTTCGCCTGTCATCGCACTCAATACACGGCATCGGAAATGGATTCGATCAACAACACCCTGGCGCACGTGTGGAACGGGGTCGTGTACCTGCGCCCTTGGAACGGCGCGGTGCGTGATCCGGCCGCGACGCTCCGTCCGTAGGAAGGCTCATCGAGGAAGCTGCTGCCCCTTTCGTCCGAGATGACACCGAAGTCCCTCCTCATCCTGCTCGCCATTGTGGCAAGCGTGGCGCTTCTCGCGTGCTCGCGCTCACAGCGGGGCCGCACGATTCGCGCAGGCGTGGCCGGCACCCCGCTTATCCGTACGGCGCGGGAGGTTTACCGCGCCAACGTTACGCCGACGGCGGTGGAGTTCATCGTTGTGGCGACGCTCACCAACCGGACGCGGGACACGCTCTTCCTCCATCCGTGCCAGCAGGAGCCGCCGTTCCCGCTCAAGGTCGGCCTGGAGAAGCGGGTCGACGGCACGTGGCGCCCGGCCTGGGGGCGGGTGTGCACCCACGTCCTGATGGAGCCCCTGCGCTTCGCGCCGGCGCAGTCGCGCACGGATACCGTGCGGGTCTGGGGCTCGCTCATGCCGAACGAGTACCCCGCCCTCCCAGCCGGGCCCGTCGCCGGAGTCTACCGCCTCGTCTACGGCTGGGTGTACCGCTCGTGGGATCCCGACCGGCGCGGCCACCCCGGCGAGCTCCTGGCCGACTCGCTGCGCGTCTCCAACGAGTTCCGCGTCGTCGAGTAGCGTCGTGCTCCCGACACGCGACCGCCTCCGGGCGCACCTGTGGTACGTGAGACAGGTGCTGAGCTTCGTTGACAGCGTTACGCTCGGCGTGATACTGGGCGCAGGCTTCGGGGTATGGAATCTGATCGCAACGCGATTGGACCCGCTGGCAGAGGACACGCCAGTCGCGCTGCTGAAGTTCTACGGGCCGATGTTCGCGCTGTGGGGCATCGCGGGTTTCGGAGCCGCGCGCCGCAGCGGGCGGCTACTCGATGGCGTCAAGGTCGGAGCGACGGTCGCATTCGTGACGTTCCTTGTGTACGACCTCACGCAATTCGTTCGCGTGAACGTATTCCTCGACACGCTGACCCAACGGTCCGATTGGCAGAATCTGATGGCGAGATTTCAGCAGAGCGGATATGAGAGTCTGAGGTGGTACGTCAACTACGTCGGTCTCACGGGGGCTCCCCTGAAGATTCTGGTCGGGACAATTATCGGCGCTGGCACGGGCTTGATCGGCGGGTTCCTTGCCCGTCTCGCCGGGCGCGAGGTAGGTCCAGCACTACAATAGCGGTCGACGTGAGAGCGAGAGGTCCACAGCCCTGGCCTCTCACCAGCTCGATTAGCGAACGCGGGAACGGCGGTGATGCCAAGCGCTCCTGTGCAATTCATCAGAGTCGGCCTGGCGGCCGCACTGGCCCTGTTCGCGCTCGTGATGCCCGCTCGGGCCCAGCGACAGCCGCCACCGGCGCAGTCGCCGCTCGCGGAGTACCCTGGATTCGGACACGATCACCAAGCGGACACGGCGCGATTTCAGCGACAGGAGGCCGCGCGGGAGCAGGCGATTGCTCGCTGCATGCAGCGGTCGGGTTTCGAGTATACATCGATGCCTGCCGTAGTGAATCCGCGGATTCCCAGAGCGAGGGAAGCACTCCCGACTAGACAGCACCCCAAGGCGCGTTACGTCGCGTCCCTCGGCCCCGCGGAGCGCACCCGCTACAACCTCACGCTGTATGGCGTCCCGGATCCCAACGACGAGGAGAATCTCTGGGACCCGAGGAGCCCGACCGGTGGCGGGTGCTGGGGCGAAGCGATGCGGGAGATCGCGAGCGTCTACGCAGCGAACAGCGAGCTGATGGCGCCATATCTGGCGATGGTGCGGTCCGTCGCGCAGGATGCGCGGGTGCAGGCCGCCGAGCGGCGCTGGGCAGAGTGCATGCGGGCGCGCGGGTATCAATACGCGTCTCCGCTCGCGCTCCACAGCGAGGTCGATCGTGCCGCCGTTCAGGGCCCGCCGCCCGGTCGCACGATGGCCGAGGTGCAGCAGCGGAATCAGGAAGCGCGGGCGGCTGCGCGCGAATGCAACTCGTCAGCGGGTCTGGACAGCACCATGAAGAGCGTGCGCGCCGAGAAGGAGGGCGAGTTCGTTCGCGATCACAAGGACGTCTTGGACCGACATCGCGAGCGTCAACGCAGCCAGATTCTGCCGCCAGAGTAGCTCTCGCGAATGTTCGAGATCGCGCCGCACGCGCTGCACTACGGCGTGGGCTCGAAGACCATCACCCCATTCGCGGTGCGCAGGGCGCCGCGGCGGCCGCTTGGCGAAAACGCCGGTTCCCCGTCGCGCGCCACGCGGCCGATGGATCTTGTCTCACCGTCGGCGATCAAGACTGCGTCCGTGCTGTCCGCTTGCGGATCGAGGAGCACGACGACGGCGCCCGCCGGCGACGCGAACGCGCGCCCCTTCGGTAGGGACGTCGGGCGGCGCCGCCAAGTGCGCGGGTCGTACAGCCAGTGCGCGCGCACGCTTCCCGACGCATCCCACTCCGTCACCAGCACGTCGTCGAGATAGGGCCCCACGACGCGCAGGTACGTGAAGTCCGGAACGTTCGCGACCAGCGTGTACGCGTTGGTGCGCAGATCGAAGACCGCGAGGGCGCCGCGCCAGCCCCTCTCACGATAAGTCGGCTCGCCGCCGATCGGCGCGGTCGCGACGGTCTGGAATAATCCGCGGGCGGAATCGAGCCACAGCGCGGCGCCGGTGAGGAAGTATCCGGGGATCCTCGTCTCGAGCCTGTGCCTCGATCCGTCCCGTTCGAGCAGATCGTACAGCCCGTCCCACTCCTGCTGCCATCCGAGCAGCGCGCGCGTTCCGTCGCGTGACAGCAGCACCGTCGGTCCATCGCCGCTTCTCTCGGGATCTCCGGCGGGGCCGGCCAGCCGCTCCGGGGCGCCACCGTCGCGCAGCAACCAGGTACCGGTCTCGTTTTGCCACGCCGCGACGTTCGGCGCCGCTTGTACCCACCAGCCTGTCGCAGCCAGCGTGCGGGTCTCGCCATTCCGTGTATCGAGCCTTGTGACCCGCCCTCGGACCAACCCCCACAGTATGTGCTCGTCCGACCATCCGCCCGGACGGAACCTGGCCGGCGCGACGTCCAGCCGGCGCACACGCCAGGTAGTGGTTCGCGCAGCGATCTGCGAGACCGCACCCGATGGCGTCGCAGTGCCGCGCCTTTCCGATGCAGCGTCTCGCTCGTCGAGCGCACCACAGGCGGCGCTGGTAGCTACGGAGAGGAGAAGGATTGCCCTCGTTCGGGCGCGTCCGCATGCGAGGTTCCGCACGGTGTGGATGGCGGCGGTCACTACCAGCGTTGGAAGGAAAAAGGAAATAGGATGCGGGAGCCGAACTGGCCTATCCCTGAGACGAGTTCTACACACCGCGACCGAAGATGACACCGCCGAACGGATGAGCGCGTGGATTGGCGAGCCGAAGCGGCCAGCCGTAACGAACGTCTGCCGATTCGGCCGCGCTGCATGACAATGTTGCCGGCCCGAGCCAAGAACTTGCCGCATCGCCCCGGGTCGGGCGTGCGTCTTGCCCCTTTTTCGCCCCCTCGCACCGCCCGTAACGGGAGACTGACGCGAGAGGGAGGATGTCGATATGAGAATGAGTAAAGCGGTACTCGGGTTCGGTTTGGCGATGACGGCGAGCTCCGTCGCGATGGCGCAGACGGACACGCTCCAGGGGAGCGGGATCCGCGTGCGCAAGGAGGCAGCGCTCAACGTGCGCGACACGCTCACGGCCGCCGATCGGAGTCTCGATACGCGGACGTCGAGCTATGCCGCCGGTGACGTGGAGATGTTCACCGGCTGGGGCGACGGCAACATCATCCATTACGTGATCGTCGGCGACTCGATGGAGGTGGAGATCGCGCGGCTTGCTGAGACACGCGCTGCGAGTGCCGAGGTGCGCGACTTCGCCCGGATGCTCGCCACCGACCACTCGGCGTACCTGGCGCAGGACCTCGAGATGAGCAAGGACGAGGACCTCGGCCGCACGCCCAATCCGAACGACAACACGTTCAACCGTCTGACCAACGTGTGGAACGAGCTGCGTGGGCTGAACGGCTCGGCGTTCGATGCTGCGTTCCTGAGGCACATCGCGATGAAGCACCAGAGCTCGATCGCGGCCTACAGGACGCTGGAGCCGAGCGCACGCGACGATGATCTCGAGAAGCTGCTCGAGGATCGCGTTCCGTTGCTGGAGCGACACCTGAATCGGGCGCGCGAGGTCGCGGGGACGCTTGGTGTGGGTCTCAACGTCAGCACGCCGAGCGGCCAGGGCGCCGGCTCCACGCGCTACCCGAACTGATTTGTAGCTCGCGCCGGGCGGCGACGGCTGCCCGGACCAGATAGCAAGCCATCGACGCGGCCCCGGAATACTCCGGGGCCGCGTTCGCATTCCGTGGCTACTCGAGGAAGCTGACCAGCTCCGGGTTCACGACCTCCGGATGCGTCCAGAGAATCCCGTGCGGGCCTCCCTCGACCGCAACGTAGCGCGAGCCCTTCACCGCTCGGGCGATCAGCATGCCCGAGGCGTTGGCCGGAACGATCCGATCCCGGTCGCCGTGGATCACGAGCGTGGGTACGTCGACACGCGCCAGGTCCTTGCGGAAGTCGGTGTACCAGGTGTGCACGCACTCGAACGTCGCGGCGGGCGAGGCGCTCGCAGCCACGGTCCAGCTGGCCTGCACCGCTTGGTCACTGATGCGCTTTCCGAGCAGCTCGTCGGTGTTATAGAAGTTCTTGAAGAAGTCGGTGAAGAACGCGAAGCGGTCCTTCGTCACCGCCGCCTCGATCCCTTTGAAGACGCTGATGTCGACGCCGGACGGATTGTCGGGCGCCTTGAGCAGGTACGGTGGAATGCCGCCGATGATCACCGCCTTGCGCACACCCTTCGATCCGTATTTCCCGAGGTAGCGCACCACCTCGCCCGCTCCCATCGAGAAGCCGACGAGCGCAAAGTCCTTCAAGCCGAGCGTCGTCACCAGCTCGTGCAGGTCGTCGGCGAACGTGTCGTAGTCGTAGCCGACGGTCGGCTGACTCGACTTGCCGAATCCGCGGCGATCGTACGTGATGACCCGGTGGCCCGCGGCGAGCAGCGCCGAAATCTGCCTCTCCCACGACGCTCCATTCAGCGGATATCCGTGAATCAGTACCACCGGCGAGCCCGAGCCGTGGTCCTCGTAATAGAGATCGATGGGCGTGGAGTTCTCCTGACCGACGCGGATGTAACTCCGTTGCTCGAGCGCGATCGTGCTGCCCATGACACACCTCCTTGCGTTTCGTGTGCACGTGCGTGAAGGAAAGGGTGCACGCAATAGGGGAACAGATGACGTGTCAAGCAGAGCCGCACTCCCCTGCGCACCTCATCCGTGCGGTGCGCGATATGCAGCAAAGCAGAAGTCTGCCGCGCGGGGCACGACACGAGTCAAAGGGAGGCAGCATGAAAGTCGGTATCATCGGCGCCGGCAACATGGGCTCGGCGTTCGCGCGGCGGCTCAGCGCCGCCGGCCACGACGTCGTCATCGCCAGTAGAGACATCGCGGACGCAAAGAAAGTCGCCTCATCCGTCGGCTCGAACGTCCGCGCCGTGCCACAGGAGCAGCTTGCCGGCGGCGCCGACGTGCTGATCGCCGCCACGCCGTTTCCCAATCAGGCGGACGCGCTCCGCGCGAGCGGACGCCTCGAGGGCAAGCCGGTCATCGAGATCTCGAACCCGATGAAGCCGGACATGTCCGGGCTCGCCGTCGGCCTCACGACGTTCGCCGCGGAGGAGGTGGCGAAGGCGGTGGGAGGAGCCAAAGTCGTGAAGGCGTTCAACACCGTCTTCGCGCAGGTGCTGGGGGATCAGCCGGCGAGCGCCGGGGCGCCAAAGGTCCAGGTCCTCTATGCCGGCGACGACGACGCGGCGAAGCGCACCGTGCGCTCGCTCATCGAGAGCATGGGGTTCGAGCCACTCGACGCCGGCCCTTTGAGCAACGCCCGGTACCTGGAGCCGGTCGGCATGCTGAGCATTTACCTCGGCTACGTCGCCAAGATGGGGACCGACATCGCGGCCGCGGTGCGGAAAGTCTCCCGACAGGCCGCCGAGTCGCAGGCGAGCCAAGTCGCGCGCGAGCCCGCACCGGCGGGGAGCGCGTCGGGTCGTGATCGAGAGTCTCGACCCGGAGCAACCTGAGCACCCACACTCGATCCTAAGCGCGAATGGGGCCCGTCATCCGAGCGGCCCCATTCGCATTTTGTGGTTGACCAGCGGGCGCTGAGCTCGCGTTCGAAGCCACGCGCGACGTCGATGCAGTTCACGATTCGCGGAGGGCGAGTCCGTGCCCGGTGACCCACAATCCGCCGGTGATCCGATTCCTCCGATGTGCGAGGTGATCGAGGTCCACGTCGGTGAGTTGAGGCAGCTGTTCAATGCCATCGACCCGGCGCCGTTCCGTGAGAAGGACCTGGACCCGAACGCCGAAGAGTTCATCGTGGGCCGTGCGAAAGACGTTGCTCGCGACGTTCCGTTCGCGCTCCTCGTGCACCTCGATCGGCCGGCCGGCCTCGCCGACGAACCCGTGATCTTACGGGATGCCATCGGGGAGTTCTTCGGTAATCGCGCCGCGGCCGCGAGGCGACGGCTTCGGGAGCTGTTCCGCGTCGGTCGCACCAGCCTGTTGATTGGGCTGGTCTTTCTCGCCGCATCGATCGGGTTGGGCGAGGTCATCGAGAGCGCGCTGAGCGGCCGACGACTCGGCGGGATTCTGCGCGAGAGCCTCCTCATCGGGGGCTGGGTCGCGATGTGGCGCCCGCTCGAGATCTTTCTCTATGACTGGTGGCCTATTCGCGCCGAAGCGAAGCTCTTCGACCGACTGAGCGCCATGGCCGTGCGCATCGTGTACACCCGCGAGGCCGGCTCTGAAGTGTGGCGCGAGGACTGGCCCGCCGTGCCTCCGGCGCCAAGATCGCCGGCGTGATGACGTCGAATAAGAGTTCCGCGCCTGCATTCGGGTGCGTGCTCGGGTCCGAGCCTGGTCGCCGATACGACGCGCGGGGACCTCGAGGCTATTGTCGAGTTCGTGAAGAACCCGAATCCGCCAATGCCGAGGCTCTACCCCAACCCGCTGTCGGGAGGACGGGCGTGAGGGCGGTGGCAGAGTACCTGCGGACGCTCCAGGTCAGATCTCAGCAGGCGCATAGAGGGCCGCCTCAACAACCACGGCAATGAGGACCGCGCAACCCCGACACTTTAGGGCCGTGCTGATGCCAGAAGCCGCGGCGACCAACGTGCGGCGCGGCGGATTCTTCGCTATCACGGCGCCCACTTCGTCAACCCTCTCGGCGCTTCGCGATCGAGGCGCTTCACCGCTGAGCCATGACGCGTGTCTCGCGCCTCGTTGGCCGGCTCGCGAGGGGGTCTTGGCGCTAAGGTGCGCCAAGTCGGACAAAGTCCGACAATCTCATTTCCTCACTAGGAGACCCCCCAGGACAATCTCATTTCCTCACTGGGAGACCCCCCTGGGACAATCGCATTTGCTCACCAAGAGACCCCCTAGACAGTGGGCGATCGCGGGATGACGACACCGCCGGGGAATGGTCCGCGCCCCGACGGCCGCGTCGCTCCGCCGCGCGGACAGCCGCCGCGCGGGGGATCCGGAGCGCCCGGCACGACCCCGGCACAGCCGCGGATCCCCCCGCGCCGCAGCTGGCTGACGTTCCTGCTGATCCTGCTCGTGAACTACGCGCTCGTGCGAATGCTCTTCCCGCGAGGCGAGCAGGCAGTCACGGTGCCCTACACCCTGTTCAAGCAGGAGGTGACGGAGCGGAACGTCGAGAAGATCTACAGCCGCGGCGAGAGCATCAGGGGCCGCTTCCGCACGCCGATCGCGTATCCGCCGGTGGCCGACACGGCGAACACGGCAAACAAGGCCGACACGACCTCCCGCGTCCGACCGCGGAGCGTGAGGACTTTCGAGACCACGCTGCCGTCGTTTGTCGACCCAGGCTTCGAGACGCTGCTGATCGCCAACGGGGTCGAGATAAGCGCCGAACCGATCGACGAAGGCGGGAGCCCCTGGATGACACTCCTATTCAGCTTCGGCCCGGCGCTGCTACTCATCGGCCTCTACGTCTGGATCTTCCGGCGCGCCGCGCAGCAGGGCGGTGGACTCGGAGGATTCATGGGCAACCTCGGGCGAAGCACGCCGCGGCGCTTCGACCAGGAGAAGGACACGAAGGTGACCTTCGCCGACGTCGCCGGCATCGAGGAGGCGGAGAACGAGCTGGTCGAGATCGTCGACTTTCTCAAGGACCCGAAGAAGTACACGCGTCTCGGCGGCACAGCGCCCAAGGGCGTCCTGCTCGTCGGTGCGCCGGGGACCGGCAAGACGCTGCTCGCGAAGGCGGTCGCCGGCGAGGCGGGTGTCCCGTTCTTCTCCATGGCCGGCTCCGAGTTCGTGGAGATGATCGTCGGCGTCGGCGCAGCCCGCGTGCGCGACCTCTTCAAGCAGGCACGCGAGCACGCGCCGGCGATCATCTTCATCGACGAGCTGGACTCGATCGGCCGCGCGCGGGGGCAGACGGTGATCGGCGGCTCGAGCGAGCAGGAGCAGACGCTGAACCAGGTCCTCACCGAGATGGACGGGTTCTCGAGCCGGGAGGGGATCATCGTGCTGGCCGCGACGAACCAGCCGGACGTGCTCGACAAGGCGTTGCTCCGGCCCGGGCGCTTCGACCGCCGAGTGATCGTGAACCTGCCGGATCGGAAGGGGCGCGAGGCGATCCTCATTGTCCATACGCGCCAGGTGCCGCTCGCGGCGGACGTACGGCTCGGTGAGGTCGCGGCCGCGACGCCGGGGCTCACGGGCGCCGACCTGCGCAACCTCGTGAACGAGGCGGCGCTGCTCGCCGCGCGACGCGAGCAGAATGAGGTGCACCTGAAGGACTTCCTGGATGCACTCGAGAAGATCGTGCTCGGCCCCGAGCGCCCACTCCTCCTGAGCCAGCAGGACCGCGAACGCATCGCCTATCACGAGGGCGGACACGCGATCCTCGGCCTGGTCGTGCCGGGTGCGGATCCAGTGCATCGGGTCACCATCGTTCCGCGCGGGCAGGCGCTCGGGGTGACGTATCAGCGCCCCGACAGCGATCGCTACAACTACCCCGAAGGGTATCTGCGTGCCAGGATCGTCGGCATGCTCGGCGGGCGCGCCGCCGAGGAGATCGTCTTCGGCACGCGGACGACGGGAGCCGAGAACGACATTGAGCAGGCGACCAACCTCGCCCGCAACATGGTCACGCGGTGGGGAATGAGCGACCGACTCGGCATGGTGAAGCTGGCGCCGCGTGAGAACCCGTATCTAGTCGGCTCGGACGGATACGGGGGCTACGGAGCCTACGGCGGTGCGCGGCCGTTCAGCGAGGAGACGGCCCGCGCGATCGACGCGGAGGTGCTCAAGATCATCGGCGAAAGTCACGAGGAGGCCCGGCGACTCTTGAGCGAGTACCGCAAGGAGCTCGACGCGCTCGCCGAAGCGCTGCTGGCTCGCGAGACGCTCGACGAGCAGGAGATTCTCGAGGTGACAGGGCTGCGCCCCGCGCCGGCGCTCGACGCCGCCAGGGTGCCCGTCTGACACACGGGCCGTCAGGCCTCAGAACGTCGTGTTGGCGTTTCTCGCCGCCGTGTCCCGGAGCGAGCTTCCCTCACTCGTTTCCCCTCGCCAACGGGAGCGCGCGCCCGCCGGCCATGGGGACCACCGGGGACACGTCGTCCGACACCCGAATCCGCACGCGGAAAAAGTCGAAGAGGACGCGCAGTACGGCGAGCGCCGGGACCGCGAACACGATGCCGCCGATGCCGGCGATCTCGCCCCCGGCGATCACGGCGAGGAAGACGATCACCGGATGCACCTTGACCGCTTGCCCCTGGATGCGTGGGGTGAGCACGTTCCCCTCGAGCTGCTGGATCACGAGGAAGAGCACCGCGGTGAAGAGTGCCGTCATCGGCGACTCCGAGAAGGCGACCAGGATGGCCGGGATGGCGCCGATCCACGCGCCGAGGTATGGAATCAGCGCCGTGACCGAGACCCACGCGCCAAGGAGCGCGGCGTACGGCACGCCGAGGAAGTAGAGCGCCACGCCCGAGATCACGCCCTGGATGGCGAGCGACGCCGCGAGCCCGCTCAGGTAGCGCGACAGGGTAAAGCGGAAGGCGTTCCACAGGTCGCGCACGTCGCGCCGGTATCGCTTTGGCGCCGCGCGCAGGGCGGCGGCGTGGATCGTCCGCGCGTCGGCCAGCAGGTAAGCGGCGATCAGAATGACGCCGAAGAGGGTGACGGCGACGTTGAGCGCGCGGGTGATGACCCGCCCGAGCTGGCCGACCATGCGGCCGGCGAAGCTCTGCACGGCGTTGAGCAGGTCCCGCTGCATGTTCTCGAGGAACTGGTCCGGCGCGGAGGGGAGCAGTCCGCGCGCGGCCAGGCGATCGAGCAGTCTGGGGATGCGCTCCCCGATCCGGCGCGCGATGCCCGGCGTGGCTTCGACGAGCGCGCTCAACTGCTCCACCAGCACCGGGACGACACCGACCACGATCGCCGCCAGGAGCCCCCCGACGAGCAGGAACGAGAGCGCGATGGCGGCGCCGCGCGGCATGACCCGGGAGAGCATGCCGACCGGGAAAGAGAGCACGATGGCGAGCGCGACGCCGCCGATCGAGAGCGTCAGGACACTTGGCGCTTTCCAGAGCAACAGGAGAACCGCCGCCGCGCCGGCCAGCAGGAGCAGCGTCCATTTGCGCGGCGAGATGTAGATCGCTGTCGGCGCCGATGGCGGGCGCGGGAGCGCAACACGGTCGTGTGGTCGGGTTGCGCGCGTCACGGTCTGGGCCTACCGCAGCCGCTGGAACTCGATCGGCGTGGTCGGCACTTCGACCGGTTGCCCACGCAGGTGTCTGGCGAAGGACGCCGCCACCCTGCCGTCCGCGACGGTGCCGAAGTCGCCGTGCCCCGCTCCGCTCACGGTGACGAAATAGCTCGGCACGCCGGTCCTGCGCAATGCCGCGTCGACGCGCAATGTCGACGCGGAGCTCG
The DNA here is from genome assembly GCA_046263215.1 of Gemmatimonadaceae bacterium. Classification (GTDB taxonomy): domain Bacteria; phylum Gemmatimonadota; class Gemmatimonadetes; order Gemmatimonadales; family Gemmatimonadaceae; genus JBHELH01. Next base: position 22,022 of record JBHELH010000091.1, read on the forward strand.
ACCAGTCGCAGAGGCTCGATGTTCCTCGCCCGTAGCTACGGCGAATCGTCGTTTAGCGCATCGATGATTGGGCAGCGACTCCCTCCTGCGCAGTCGCACGCATCGGCGAGCTGCTCGAGCGCCTTCTGCATCGCGGTCAGCTGGCGAATTCTGGCGGCCACGACTTCGACCTTGCGGGCCGCCGCGGCGCGCACCGACGCGCAATTCCGCACTGGGTTCTGGCGCAGCTCGATCAGCTCCGCGATATCGCGCAGGCTGAAGCCCAGGTCTTGGGCGCGCCTGATGAAGCGAACGAGGCGGACGGTATCCGCGGAGTACTCCCGGTATCCCGACGGCCGACGCCTCGGTGCAGGAAGCAAACCCCGCCGCTCGTAGTAGCGCAGGGTGTGGACGTTCACGTCGGCGCGCTGTGCGACCTCGCCGATTCGCATCACCATCGCGGCTTTCTTCATCACGATGAACGCACAGGCCATAAGGGGTGAAAGCTGATCCTTCAAGCGACGTTGCCGGAGAACACCGAGTAGCGCATATGCCCCGCGGGGTTGACGGTGATAGTGATCAGCACGACGGAAAATGTAGCGGCGCCCGCAAGCGCGGATTCGTGACGCGAGGACGAGGTCCGTGCGGCGCGAGCGTCGTGCGGCTACGCGTTCCGATTCTCGTATTCGGCGGCGTCAACTCCTTCGCCGAAGAGCATCGTGAGCCCGCGCGGCAACTCGGACGCCGCGATCGGCGCTGGGTCGACCGTGGCTCCGCCGGAGATGTGTGCCGCGAGGCCGCGCGCCCCCGCGCTCACGTAGGCCTGTAGGGGTGTCGCGCGCGAGGGCCGGAGCGGCACGAAGACCACGGGGCGCATGTCGTCGAGGGCAGGGAAGATCTCCCGCAGGATCGACGTGAACTCGACGACCCGCTCGGTCCACAGGCGAAACCCCCGCTCGTCCGCGAATGTGACGCGGTAGAAGCGATCCACGGGGCGGACCGCCGGGCGCTCGCCAGGCTGACCCTCGCCGCCCGCGCCTGAGGCGCTCGGCGAATCATCGCGCGCATACGCCAGCACGGGCGCCCGATCGTTGCCTGCAGTCGGCTGTGGCGAACGCGCCGACGGCGACGACAGGAACGCAAACGCAACGGAGACTGCGACAGTGATCGTCGGGACGACGACGGTAGAGAGGGCGTGCCAGAGGCCCGCCAGATTCGAGACCGCCGCGCCGCCGACGTCAGCGCCGGTGAGATGGTGCGAGACTCCGACGAGTGCGAAACCGCTCGCCGCACCGCTTAGCAACGTGAGCATGTCGATCACCCCGTAGCGCGATGTCCTACGGTTCCCGCACACCATCGGATGTTCGTGATTACAATGGACGCCAGAGTCGTAAGGCGTGAAGTCTGAACCCTGAACCACGGTATAGAGTCAAGTGCGGCACGTGGTGATGGAGCCCGCGGAGCGCCTTGGTCGCGATCGTCTTCGCCTGTTCGGAGGTGCTCAACCAGTTGAGAACGGACCGGAGGGGCGGCACGAGCGGCGGAGCCGGCGCGCGCCACGGGGACGCGAAGCTAGGCATTCGGGACACTGGGCGTCCGTTGCCCATGGCGTAACGGCTCCGCGGTCACACCCAGGCCGGGTGACTCAGTCGCCGCCGAGCCAGTCTCCTTCGGATGCCTTCGCCTGAGACTACGACCCCCCGTCGTGGCGCGCTCCTCGCGCCTGACCCCTACGCGCGCGCGGCGCGGCTCGGAGGTCTCGCCGTCGCCGCGGTCGGCGGCCTGGCGCTCGCGGGCTGGGTGACTGGCTCCGCCTTCCTGAAAGGCGGCTCGCCGAGCTTCATCCCGATGGCCCCCAACACGGGGCTACTATTCGTGGCGCTCGGCCTCGCGGTCACTGCCTGCGCCGGCTCCGGCGCCGGGATTCGCTTCGCGCGCGTCGCCGCCGCCGGCGCGCTGGCCGTGAGCGGGGCTCGGCTCGCGGAGTACCTCTTCGGAGTCGACCTCCGCGTCGACCGGTGGGTGTTCTCGGTCCCGAGCGCGTCGCTGGGCCTCGCGCCGGTCGGCCGCATGGCATTCTTCACGGCGATCGCGTTCGCCTTCGCGGCGGGCGGCTTGCTGGTCCGGACGCTCCGCCGCGCGCCCCAGTTCCTCCAGGACCTCGCGCGCGCGAGCGTCTTCGTCTCGACGCTGATCGGCCTCGTCTTCCTTATCGGGTACGGCTACGGCTCGCCGCTTCTCTACGGCGGCCGGGCGATCCCGATGGCGCTGCCCACGGCGGCGGCGTTCGTGCTGTTGGGACTCTCACTCGTCGTCCCCGACGCGCTCCGCGAGGCCGCCGCCGAGCGCCGGGCGGCGCGCGCGCTCCGCGCCGCGCACGCGGAACAGACCGAAGAGCTGGGCGCAGCCATGCAGTCGGCGACGCAGGCCGAGCAGGCGTTGCACCGCGAGCGGGAGTTCCTCGCCGCGGCTCTCGAGAGCCTCACCGACGGCGTCCTCGCCTGCGACGCACACGGCATCCTCACTGTCGCGAACCGCGCCGCACGCAAACTCTGCGGGCTCCCTGACGGGCCGCTCCCCGCCGGGCGCTGGGCCGGGCACTACGCGCTCTACGCAGCGGACGGCAAGACGCTGCTCCGGCAGGAGGAGCAGCCACTGTTTCGAGCCCTCGCCGGCGAGACGGTCGAGAGCATGGAGGTGGTGGTCGCCCCGAGGTCCGGCGAGCGCCGCACGGTCCTCAAGAGCGGGCGGCCAATCTACGACGGGAGCGGGAACAACCTGGGCGCCGTCGTGGCGCTCCACGACGTGACGGGGGAACGGAAGCTCGAGGCGCAGTTCCGGCAGGCGCAGAAGATGGAGGCGGTGGGCCAACTCGCCGGCGGCGTCGCGCACGACTTCAACAACATGCTGACCGTGATCTTGAGCTACAGCGAGATGCTGCTCGACGCGCTCGGCGTGGACGACCCGAACCGGGCCGACCTCGAGGAGATCCGGCAGGCCGCCGCGCGCGCCGCCGGCCTCACGCGCCAGCTCCTGGCGTTCAGCCGGAAGCAGGTGATGCAGCCGAGGGTCCTGGACCTCAACACCGACGTAGTCGCCGGCGTCGAGAAGATGCTCCGCCGCCTGATCGGCGAGGACATCGAGCTCGTGACGACGCTCGACCCCGAACTCGGTCTCGTGAACGCCGACCCCGGCCAGCTCGAGCAGATCGTCGTCAATCTCGCGGTGAACGCGCGCGACGCGATGCCCAACGGCGGGCGGCTTACGATCGAGACGGCGAACGCGGAGCTGGGCCCCGCGGACGCGGGCCGCCACTTCGGCGCGAAGCCGGGCCGCTACGTCATGCTCGCGGTGAGCGACACGGGCACCGGGATGAGCCGCGAGACGCTGTCGCGCATGTTCGAGCCGTTCTACACGACGAAAGAACAGGGCAAGGGCACGGGGCTCGGGCTCTCGACCGTGCACGGGATCGTGAAGCAGTCCGGCGGTGACATCTGGGTCTACAGCGAGCCCTGGCAGGGCACGACGTTCAAGATCTATCTGCCACAAGTGGAGGAGCCGGTCGTCGTCAGCGCGGCGGTCGCGCCGAAGGCGTATCAGCACGGAGGGGCCGAAACCATCCTTCTCGTCGAGGACGAGCCCGCGCTACGGAGCCTCGCGCGGAAGATCCTCGTCTCGCGCGGCTACACCGTGTTGGAGGCCCGCGCGGGCGCGGAGGCGCTCGCCGTCTGCGAGCGCGCCGAGCAGCCGATCGACCTCGTCGTCACGGACGCGGTAATGCCGGGGATGAGTGGGCGCGAGCTTGCGGAGCGGCTCGCGATCGTGCGGCCCGGTCTGCGCGTGCTCATCATGTCGGGCTACACCGACGACGACATGCTTCGCCGCGGCATCCTCGATCCGCGCATGGCGTTCCTACAGAAGCCGTTCACGCCCGACGCGCTCGCAAAGAAGGTACGTGAGGTCCTCGACGGGGGACCGCCCGCGGCGGCGCCTGAGGGCGCGTACCAGCCGGCGAGGCGCGGCGCCGCTCGGCGGGACTGAAGGCACGGGCTCGATGACGTTCGCGGCGCGCGCAGGTAGACGAATCGTGCCGAGCCCTCGAGCTTTACCAGGTCGGCGTATCCCATCGGAGCGTTGGCCCGGAACAGCCCGGCGCTTGGCTCGAGCTTGACTCGCGCCTTGCCGACCGAAAACCACCCGCCCGCGATCGGGCACGGGCACTCGACAGCACTGCGCGCGCTCCGAGCAGGAGCGCGAGAGCGCGTCGCCGCCTGGTGTGGACCGTTGGACCAGTACTAGCGGGCCCGCAGTCGCTCGCAGCAGAGCCGCTGTCGTTTGGTGCAAAGCCTTCGGCGATTGCTGCACGTCCTTCGCGGTTTGGTGCAGACCATTCGCTGATTGCTGCAGACCGGTCGGTGATCACTCAGGTGGCCTGAGTCGATTGCCGCAGACGCTTCGACGATCGCTAGCAGACCTTCTGTCGATCGCGTGAGCTCCCCGACGCCGTAGCGCGAGTCCATCCCCAAAAGAGGACAGGCAACGCCGTGATGCCGAGACGCCGGACCCTCTTGCTGACTTCCGTGTCGCACCCGGTCGCGGCCTCGATGCACGAGTGGCCGTGCCCGTCGGGAATTGCCGGACACGGCCGCGCCGATCTGAAGTCACGGCAAGCCGTACACGTACACGCGCGCCGGCCCTCCGGTGACGGGCCAAATCGGTGAGTTGAGACCTGCGGGCACGGCGATGTACTGGCGGCCGCCTGCCGCGTACGGGGTGATGCCGGCCCCGATCGCCTGTCCCGTCGTGTCGAACCACAGTACGCGACCCGTGCGCGCGTCGAGAGCGAGCACCGTCCCGTTCAGATCCCCGGTGAAGAGCACTCCGCCCGCCGTCGCCGTCACGGGGGCGAGGAGCGGTGTCGCCGAGCGATACTTCCATCTGACGGCGCCGTTGTCGGCGTCGATGGCGGTTAACCAGCCCTGCCACCGCTGCTTGGGGTCCTGGCGGCCGAAGCCACCGCCGACTTCACCGGTCCACGGAGCTCCCGGTCGTCCCCTGAGTGTGTCGAGGCGCGCCAGCCTGACGGTCGTGCACCAGTCGACGGCGTTCACGAAGAGCAGGTTGAGCGAGGCGTCGTACGCCGGCCCGCCCCACTCTGTGCCGCCTTGCGTTCCGGGGCAGAAGCGCGTGTCGCGCCGCGAGCTGAAGCGTGCGGTCGTGTTGAAGTGCGTGGTCGTCGGCGTTCGATAGCGGACCGTCATCGCGTCACGGCCGGCGAGGCCGTACAGCGTCGCGCGCGATCCCGGCGCAGCGACGTCGCCGCCGGCGACCCCTGACAGGCCGCGCTCGCGCCTGAAGGCAGCGACCTGGTCAACCGCGGTGCGATCGATGCCGTAGAGGAAGCCGTCCTTGGCGGCGACGGCGAGCATCGACCGACCGCCCCGCGTCGTGATGAGCGCAGGCGCGGCCGCGATGTCCCAATCGTGGTAGTCGTTCTTGATCGGCTGCACGAAGCCGAGGAGCCGCCCCGAGCGCGTATCGAGGGCGAGAATGCCGGTCGTGTAGAGATTCTCGCCGGGGTGCCAGTGCTCGACGAAGTCAGGAGCTGGATTTCCCGTCGGGACATACAGCACGCCTCGCAGCGTATCCACGGTGAGCGAGGTCCACATCCCGCCGCCCGTCGGCGGGTTGTCTCTCGAGCGTCTGAGCCACGTCTGCGCTGCGGGCCCCGTCTGCGGCACGGTCTCGAACTGCCACACCTGCCTGCCGGTCGCGGCCTCGATCGCGTAGACGCGCGCGCGAACGCCGAAGTTGTCGCCGCCCGCGGTGCCGACGAAGACCAGGTCATTCCACACGATCGGCGCCATCGGCGTCGACTCGCCGATGCGTGGGTCGCCGAGCGGAATGTCCCACAGCAGTTGCCCGTCGTCGGCATCGAGCGCGTAGAGGCGCGCGTCGGTCGACCCACGGAAGACGCGGCCGTCCGCGTACGCCACGCCGCGGTTGACCCTGAGGAACCCGGGTGGTGCAGCGCGAGTGTGCTTCCACTGGAGCGCGCACGTCTCGCCGTCGATCGCGTACGTGCTGTGGTGCGTCGTGACGTAGATGACACCGCCCATGGCGACGGGACCAACCTGGAAGCTCGTCGTGTCGCCGGTGTCATACGTGCACACGCGTCTGAGCTGCCCGACGTTCGTTGTGGTGATGTCAGCGAGCGGCGAGAAGCGGTCGTTGGCGTGGTTGCCGTTGTAGCTGATCCAGTCGGCCGCCGTCGGGACGACCGTAACGGTCGTCTCTATCGGTCGCGGGGGCGACGCCGGCGGTTGGGGCCCCATGCGCACGCACGCCGCGGCGACCGCCGCTGCGATGAGAGCTGTGCGCCGCTGATGCCGCATGGCTGCTGTCGGTCTCATCCGGCTCCCCCTCGCGCCCAAGGCGCGTACGTAGCTGCGAGCCGACGCCACACTCGTCGCTCCGATCGGGGGACGAGCCGCGTCAGAGCGGAGTGAACCGGCTGCAAGGGTCGTTCCCGTCGCGACGCCCGAGCGGTGTCGGAGCGGTGTCGGAGTCCTGATCCGGATGGGGTCACAGTCCCGGCGCCGACAAGAATCGCTACCGCGTGGCCCGCGCGACCTTTCCGTCGACTTCGATCACGGCCGTGTACAAGGAGAACAGTCCGCCTCGC
>JBHELH010000092.1:0-3022 GCA_046263215.1 Gemmatimonadaceae bacterium
AGGTAGAACGCCGACTCGGTGGCCGTGATCTCTCCAGAGTGGCGTCCACCTTCGAAGAACGCGGCAGGTTTGTCGGTGTCCTTGCCGGTCTTCTTGTTGGTCAGCGTGAGCTGCCAGATCGGGCGCCCGGCGAAGCTCTTGCCGACTTCGTAGAGCTCAACGATCTCCGGGCGCCGCTCCGCCCACTGCCGCATGAACGCCTCGATCTCGGCGGACGTGTGGTAGTGCTTCCAGTCGATCTGGCCGGGGACCAGGGGCTTGACCTCGGCATAGTCGGTCAGCGGGAAGACGCTGGGTCCCGCGCGCTCGCCGGCGACGACGAGGACTTTCTTGGTCGTGTCCCGGGCGGCGGGGGCTGACTGGTCCTGCATCTGGGCAGCTGCGGGCCGGGTCAGGAGGACGGTGGCGAGAATCGCGTGAAGGGCGGGTCGCATATGAGGGCGGTGGTTAGGAAGGGCGTTTCGAGTTGAACGGCGCGCACGCGGATGACGCGGAGGAGAACTGCGATAACCGCAGATCGCTCCGGGAGCTGGCATAGCTCCCGTTTCCACCAGCCCGGACGAAATTCTTTGAGAACAGCCGCTCGGGCTAGCCCCGGATGCTGCACAAACAACGACCAACGCCGCCGCTCTGACCCAGTGCCCTTGACGGTAGCCGCAGGTCGGTTTTAGTCTAAGGTACTTAGGTATAAGAACCTTAGGGCAAGACAGTGCGACCTCAGCGGGAGGACTAAGGTATGGATCAACCAAGTCTCGAAGCGCGAGTAGCCTCGCTCGAACGGCAACTTCGCCGGACGCGCCTTCTGATCGCGTCGCTGGCCTCACTCGCCATCGCCGCACCGCTCGCCGCGTGGAGATCGGCCGAGCCTGAGGTCCTTCGGGCCCGCGGGCTCATCGTGGTCGACGAGCGGGGACGCGAGCGCATCGTCATCGGAGCGCCCATTCCGGAGCCGGCCGGTCAACGCATAGCGCCATCGACCGGGCTCGCAATCAGGGACACGGCTGGCGCCGAGCGGTTCGGCTTCGGCCTCTTCCCAAACGGCCGTATGGTCATGGGCTTCGACGCCCCGCCGGGTACCGGCGGTGGTCCGCACCGGGAGCGGATCACCCTTGTCGCCGACGAGCAAGGTGGAGCCCGCATCCGCTTCCTGGATCGACACACGCGTGCGAAAGCCCTCCTTCGCCTCGGCACCGACGACCAAGTGTACCTCGAGCTGCTCGACTGGCAGCCGGGCAAGATCGTCTCCCGCCGCATGGGGTTCCGCGGCGATACCCCATCGAGGAGAAGCGGTGACGTCCGTCCGCACCCGACCGACCTCTGAATTCACCCGTATGCCGCCGACTACACCGACCGACGACCTCGATCTCCTCCGCGGAACGCTCGACCTCCTCATCCTCAAGGCGCTCTCCTGGGGCCCCATGCACGGCCTCGGAGTCCTGCGCTGGATCGAGCGGGCGGCCGAGGACCGCCTCCAGATCGAAGAGGGCGCGCTTTACCCGGCGCTCCACCGAATGGAGCGGCGCGGGTGGCTCGATGCCACCTGGGGATACACTGAGAAAAACCGGAAGGCGAAGTTCTACCGCCTCACACCAGCGGGCCGCAGGCAGCTCGCCGCCGAGGTGTCCCGCTGGTCCCGGTACGCGGAGGTCGTGGGAATGGTACTCGCCGCCCGCGGCACCTGATGGACCGGGAACCCGAGCCAGGCGCGAGCTGGCCGGGGCTCCGCCGCGTCTTCCGACTCCCGGCGAACCAACGTCGCGTCCATGACGAGGTGAGCGACGAGCTGTGGTTCCACATCCAGGAACGTGTGGAGGAACTGATGGACAAGGGACTCTCACGTGATCAGGCCGAAGCCGAGGTGCGCCGGCGGTTCGGCGATGTAACGCGGGTCGCCAATGAGCTGGAGCAACTCGACGAGCGCACAGTGCGCGAGCGTGGGCGCGCCGAGCGCCTCAGCGCCCTCGGCCGCGAAGTGCGCCATGCCACCCGGACGCTGCTTCGGACGCCGGCGTTCTCGGTCATTGCGCTTGTCACGCTCGCGCTGGGGATCGGGGCGACGACGGCGATCTTCACCGTGCTCGACGCGGTGGTGCTGCGGCCGCTGCCGTACCCGGAGTCTGACCGGCTCGTCTCCGTAACGCATCCAGTGTCTGGCGCCGGGGTCGAGGGCGGCGGGAAGTGGGGTCCCTCCGTCGCCGGCTACTTCTACTTCCGGCGTGAGAACCGGACCTTGTCGGACCTGGGCGTCTACCAAACTGGTCGCGTCCATGTCGCGGGCGACAGGGAAGCGGAGCGGGTTCGGGCGGCGTACGTGACGAGCAGCCTCCTGACCACGCTCGGCGCGCGGCCGGCCGTCGGGCGGCTGATTACGCCCGACGACGACCGTCCGGGCGTCGCGCCGGTCGTCGTTCTCGGTTACGAGTTCTGGGCACGTAGGTACGGCTCGGATCCGAGGGTCGTAGGCCGCATGATCGACGTCGAAGGGAGGCCGATGCAGGTTGTCGGCGTCGCGGCCCGGGGGTTCAATCTCCCGAGACCAGGTACGTTCGCTTCGGCCGCCGATCTAACCGGCTTCGGGGTGGACCTGTGGTTCCCCTTGCAGCTGAACCCGAACGCGCGGGCGATCAACGAGCACACGTACACCGGAGTCGGGCGCCTGAAGCCCGGAGTCACCGCGGAGGCGGCGGAGCGCGACCTCGCGCGGCTCACGGCGCGCCTGCCGGAGCTCTTCCCCAGCGCGTACTCGCCCGCGTTCATGCGTGAGTACAACTTCGGCATGTCCGTCATCCCACTGCGTGACGAGGTCCTCGGCAACAACGTCGCGCGGGTCCTATGGATCCTCTTCGGCGCCGTCGGGCTCGTGCTGCTCATCGCCTGTGCGAACGTCGCAAACCTCTTCCTCGTGCGGATGGAGGCGCGGCGCCACGAAGCGGCGATCCGCGCCGCGCTCGGAGCCAGCCGCGGCCATCTAGCTACCCACTATCTCGCCGAGAGTGTCCTGCTCGCTCTCGTCGCCGGCGCG
>JBHELH010000093.1:0-24101 GCA_046263215.1 Gemmatimonadaceae bacterium
GTCGCGCACGATTCGCGGGTAAGGCGCCGGTCCGACAACGGACCCGATGATGTAGTAGCTGTCTGTGACGTTGGTGACCCAGTCGCGGATCGCTTCGCTCGTGGCGTCTTTGAGGGTCCGCGTGCCGGCCGAGACGGGCACGACGTCGGCACCCATGAGGCGCATTCGGAAGACGTTCAGCTCCTGCCTCCGCATGTCCTCTTCGCCCATATACACGACGCACTTGAGGCCGAATCGGGCACAAACTGTCGCGGTCGCAACGCCGTGCTGGCCGGCCCCCGTTTCGGCTACGATCCGCCGTTTCCCCATGCGCCGCGCCAGGAGGACCTGGCCCACCGTGTTGTTGATCTTGTGCGCGCCGGTGTGGTTCAGGTCCTCGCGCTTCAGAAAGACCGTGGCGCCAACCCGTTGGGACAAGCGGGGGGCGTCGCTCAACGGCGATGGCCGGCCGACGTAGCTAGTCAGGAGGCTGCTGAGTTCCGACTGAAAGGACGCATCGCCGCGGGCTTCGTCATACGCCGCCTCGAGCTCGTCGAGCGCGGGAACGAGTGTCTCGGGCACGTAGCGCCCCCCAAAGCCGCCAAAGCGGTCCAGGTCGGGCCTCACGTTTCCGCAGCCTCGGCGCTAACGGCATCTCGGAAGGCGCGAAGCTTCGAGTGGTCCTTTACGCCGGGAGCCGATTCCACCCCCGACGAAACGTCTACAACGTCGGGCCGAAGGGCCCGCGCCGCGCTGCCGACGGTCTCCGGCCGCAGCCCGCCGGCGAGGACGAGTTTCCCGGGCCCACGCACGGCCGACACGGCGTCGGCGACGGCCACCCAAGGGAGCGCGAGGCCGGTCCCTCCCAGGCCGGTCGGCGAGTATGCGTCCAGGACCACGGCGTCGGCAACGCGGAACAGGTCGGCCGCAGCCGCGGGAAGCTCGTCGCCGCGCACTCGGAGGACAGCCCAGACGCGTCCTCCAAACGAGACCCGGGCTCGCTCCACGTCGTCGACCGCCGGATCACCGTGCAGCTGAACCACGTCGAGGGTCGCGGCGCGCGCCACCTCCGCGACGGCTTCGGGCTCGAGCTCGCGGCCAAATACGCCGACGCGGCCGACGCGTCGCGGCACGCGACGCACCAGTTCGCGGGCGCGGTCGACGGTCACGGTTCGGGGTCCTCCCGCGAAGACGAGTCCGACGTAATGGGCTCCGAGCGCCACGGCCGCCTCGACGTCCTCCCCGCGCGCCATCCCGCAGAACTTGATCTCAGGCGGCACGCGGAGTCCGAGTGACGCATGTGAGCGCGCGAACGGCCGCTGCCGCGTCGGGCGCAGCCGACAGCAGCGATCCGACGAGCACCGCGTCGGCACCGCAGGATGCTGCGCGCTCGACGTCGGTCCGAGATCTTACACCGCTCTCCGCGACACCGATTCGGTCTTGGGGAATCAGCGGCAGTAAGCGCTCGCTGACTCCGAGGTCGGTGGCCAAGCTCTCGAGATCTCGGCTGTTGACTCCGACCAGCGGCGCCCCCGTGGAGAGCGCCAGCTCGAGTTCCGTCTCACTACGAACCTCGACGAGCGCCTCGAGCCCGAGCGTGTGAGCCTCGGCGGCGAGGTCCCGGAGAGTAGGCGGGGGCAACGCGCGCGCGATGAGCAGAACGGCGCTCGCCCCGAGCACGCGCGCCTCGAGAAGCTGTACTGCGTCGAGGTGGAAATCCTTCCTGAGCACCGGCACGGCCGCTTGCTCACGCGCGGCGGTGAGGTCGTCCGGCGACCCACCGAAGTGAAGCGGCTCGGTGAGCACGGAGATCGCGGCGGCCCCCCCGCTCACGTATGCGGCGGCCTGCACGCCGGGGGCCAGTGTGCTGTTGATCTCGCCGCCGGATGGTGACCGGCGCTTGAGTTCGGCGATGACGGCGACGTCCCACCTCCGGAGCGCGGCCGTCAGTGCCGGTGGGTGACCGCATTCTGCGACCGCTCGCTCAAGCTCGCGGCGTCGGCGCTTCAGCTCGTCTACACGGCTGCGCGTCTCGGCAATGATTTGCCCGAGGGTCCCGCCCGGCGGCGACCAGGCCGGAAACGCTTGCACTTCGGTCCCTCTTCGGATAACGTTCGAGCGATTCGGTGATTGTTCGGGACGCTTCCGGCGTTCCGCCGAGAAGATCCAATCCGGGGAGTCACGGCCATGCCGCTCACGAAGCGCCAGCGCGAGATCCTAAACTACCTGACGGCGTACTCCGATCAAAACGGCTACGCGCCGAGCTTCGAGGAGATCGCGGAGCAGTTCAGCTACAACTCGCTCGCGACGGTGCACGAGCACCTGAGCAACCTCGAGCGGAAGGGTTACATCAAGCGGTCGTACAATGAGAGCCGCGCCATCGAGATCCTACCGTCCGACGCCACGCCGCACGCCGTCGAGCTACCGCTTCTCGGGAACGTGGCTGCGGGCGCGCCGATCGAGGCCGTCGAAGGTCAGGAGACGCTGGCCGTCCCGGACAGCTTCGTCGGCCGCGCCGGGAGTCACTACGTGCTCCGCGTCCGCGGGAATTCGATGATCGACGAGCAGATCCGCGACGGCGACTTCGTCGTCGTCAACGAACGACAGCGCGCCGACAACGGAGAGACGGTGATCGCGCTCCTCAACGGTAACTCGGCGACCGTAAAGAAGTACTACCGGGAGCGGGACGGGCGCGTCCGTCTGCAGCCGGCCAACGAGACGATGAGCCCGATCGTCGTCGACGAGCGCGACGTCGCTATCCAGGGCGTCGTCGTCGGAGTCCTGCGGCGCTACTAGCCGCGCCCGCGTCACCTCAACGACGCGCGCGGAACCGCGGCACGAAGGCGCTCGAGTGCGGCGAGGCCCGCGCCCGACTCTAGGGCGTTGCGCGCGCTCAGTACCGCGTCGCCGAACGACTCGACCCGACCGCTCACGTAGATCGCCGCCGCGGCGTTGAGCACCACGGCGGCCGTGGCGCCGGGGTTCGCCTCGCCTCGTAGCACCGCCGTGATGATCGACGCGTTGTCGCGCGGCGTTCCCCCCGCCAACTGGTCCGGGGTCGCGGTCGCGACGTCGTACTCGCGCGGGTCGAGCTGCCATTCGTGGACTTGCCCTCCCCGGACCTCGACCATACGCGTCGGCCCGAGTGGCGAGACTTCGTCGAGGCCGGTGCCGTGCACGACCAGCGCGTGCGTCGTGCCGAGCTCACAGAGCGCGCCAGCGAGGAGAGGCAGGCGGCGCTCGTCGGCGACGCCGAGCACCTGACGCCCGGCGCGCGCGGGGTTCGCGAGGGGCCCGACGATGTTCATCACCGTCGGAATCGCGAGCTCACGACGGATTGGGCCGACGTGCCGCATCGCCGGATGCATGAGCGGCGCGAACATGAACACGATGCCCGCCTCGCTCAGCGTCCGGGCCATCGACGCGACCGGAACTTCGATCGCCACGCCGAGCGCCTCGAGCACGTCCGCGCTGCCGCTCAGCGACGTGAATGACCGGTTGCCGTGCTTGGCGATCCGCACACCCGCTCCCGCGGCGACCAAGGCCGCCGCGGTCGAGATGTTGAACGTCGTCACGGCGCCGCCACCGGTGCCGCAGGTGTCGACGAGCTCGGACGGGTTGTCGACCTGCAGCGGTACCATGGCGCCGCGCAATGCCTGGGCGACCCCCGCGATCTCCCCGGCCGTTTCGCCTTTGACGCGCAACCCGACAAGGAGCGCTGCGATTTGAGCCGGTGTGGCGTCGCCGGTCATGACCGACGCAAACGCTGCGGCAATATGGGCGGCCGACAACGACTCGCCGGCCGCCAGGCGGCGAATGGCGATCAGGAGCGGAGTCGTCGCGTCAGTAGACACTCAGCGTCTCGACGAGACGCTCCGGCAAGCGAGCACTCGTCGCGACAAGGGCGATTACGAGCGCGAGCAGCCGAACGCGCTCGACGTCTTCCTCCGTGAATACGCCGCCCGGCATGGCCGGGTTGGTGAGGTTGACGACGCCGACGAGCTCGTCGAGGAAGACGAGCGGGAACGAGATGAACGATCCCGTATTGAAGTACTCGTCGCGTAGGAGCGGATGGGCCTTCGCCTCCGTCACGTCCTGCACCAGCAACGGCTCGCGTGACGACGCGACCTTGCCGGCGACACCCTGCCCGACCGCCGTGCGCATGCCCTCGGCGATGCCGGGCGGAAGGCCGCGCGCTGCGGCGAGAAACAAGGTCGATGGCTCGGGGGCGCGGAGCATGAGCGAGCAACGCCGCGACTGCATGTCCTCGCCGACCAGCGAGATCAGTCCCTCGGCGAGCTGGCGCGGGTCGTCAGTCGTGGCGGCGAGTGCGAGCAGCCGCTCGAACAGGTACAGCGTGCGGGCTTTCTGCCGCAGGTGCTCGCTGCGCCGGTGCAGCTCCATGTGCGCCTTCTCGAGCTGCTCCACGGCCGCGGTGACCTGCTCCTCGAGCGCAGTCGCCTTCCGCTGCGCGCGGCGCGCCTCCTCTCTCGCCTGCGCCGCCTCCTGTTCGAGAGCGATCTCGGCGCCCGCCCGCCCGCTGCCGCCCGGGGTGCTCACGGCCGCCAGCTTCGCGCCAAGCGCCGCGAGCTTTCGCTCGTACTCGCCGTGGAGGCGCTGAGTCACGTGCTCGAGCGTCGTAACCGCTTCGCCGCGCGCTTCGTGCTCGAGGACGCGCGCGAGCGCGAGCTCGAAGAGGGCGGCGGACGCGGCGAAGCGCTCCGCCGCCCTCGTGCCGAAGAACTTCCGCGGCTCGTAGAGCGCGAGGATGGCAGCCAGGTTTCCCTCGAATCGCATTCCGCGCAGTCCCAGCCACCCGCCGTCCTGAATCGGCGCGAGCTCGAAGAGGTTTGCGACGTCGTCCGACCGCTCAGCGAAATCGACGAAGCTTCCCCCCGCGGCGACCGCTGCGCGCTCGCGCGACGGGAGGTGATCGAAGGTCGTGTCGAGCGTCTTGTGGTCCACCGTCCCGTGGACCGGTGCGAGGCGGTCTCGCAACATCCCGCGCTTTGCATCGAACCGAATTACCGCCAGCTGCGCGACGCGATCGATCTCGGCGAGCGCCTCGGCAAGCGCGAGCACGGCCGTGTCGAGGTCGGGCGCGATTGTGAGTGTCTGAGCCAGCGAGGCGAGCGTACGCGGAGGCATTCCGGCGGTGAGAACGCGGGAGACTCGGCAGGCGCGCGGTACCCGCGGAGGCGCGTCTGGAAGGCGACGAGCGGTGCGAAATGTGGCCGCGTACGTCGAGCAATGTCAATCGGTTCCGCCATCGGAGTTGCTTGACACACCTGCACGTGCAGGTAGGTTTCCACAATGACGGATCGCACCGTGCAGCTCGTCTTACACTACGACGGCGCGGGATTCCACGGGTGGCAGCAGCAGCCAGGAATGCGGACCGTCCAGGGAGTTCTCGAGGAGGCACTCGAGCGCCTCTGCGGGGCCCGCGTGGCCGCGCTCGGTTCGGGCCGCACGGACGCGGGGGTGCACGCCCGCGGGCAGTCGGCCGGAGTGCGCGTTCCGGCGCGTTGGGCACCGAAGGAGCTGCGGCGCGCGCTCAACGCGGTACTCCCGGGCGACGTGTGGGTCGCGGCGGCGGCCGAGATGCGTCCCGAGTTTCACGCGAGGTATAGTGCGGTATCTCGCCGGTACGCGTATTACGTCGGTCTAGACGACGGCGCGGACTCGCCGTTCCGCAGACCGCGCGAGTACGCTTTCCGGCGGCCGATCGACCGCGCGACACTCGACACCGCGAGCTCCCTCATCGCCGGGGAGCATCGGTTCCTCGCATTCGCCGTCCGTGGTACAGCGCCACCGGGCGACGACCACCGCTGTCAGATCCTCACGGCAGCCTGGGAGCGGCGAGACGGGGGTTTCGTTTTTCGAGTTACCGCAAACCGGTTCTTGCACCAGATGGTCCGCTTTCTCGTCGGCACGATGCTCGACATGGCCAGCGGGCGGCGGCCCGTGAGCGACATGCTGCAGCTGCTCGGGGCCGCGGAGAACACTGAAGTGTCGCCACCCGCGCCCCCGCACGGGCTTTTCCTGGAATGCGTCGAATATCCGGCCCATTTGTACGTTCAGCCGGCTTGAGGGCCGCGTGATTAGCCGCCGTCGCGGCGCGCTGTGGCGTGCCGGTGCATCCGCACCTTGTGCACTTCTCGCCGCGGGCGCGATCGCCTGTCGGCCGGGCGACGCACGGGAGGAGCAGGAGACTAGCGCGGCGCCGACCGGTGAGGCTCGCGCGACCCGAGTTAGCGACAGCCGACGCACGGCGATCACGACCGCCGTGGCGCGCGTCGCGCCGGCCGTCGTTACGGTCCAGACCGAAAGCGTCGAGCGCGTACCGACAGACTTCATCGACCAGTTTTTTGGCGGCCGGCCGAGCGAACGCTCCCGGTCGGGTCTCGGGACCGGCTTCGTGATCCGCGGTGATGGGGTCATCGTCACGAACGCGCACGTCATTGCCGGGGCCTCGAGAATCGTCGTCATGACGCGCGACGGGCGTACGTACCCGGCGCGGCTGCTCGGCGCTGACGAGACCAACGACATCGCGGTGCTCAAGGTGGACGCGCGCGGGCTGCCCGTCGCCCCGCTCGGGAACTCTGATTCCCTTCTCGTCGGCGAATGGGCGATCGCGATCGGCAACCCGTACGGGTTCCTCCTCGGCAACTCGGAGCCGAGTGTGACCGCCGGGGTGATCAGCGGTGTCGGCCGCAACCTTGTGGAGCGCAGCGCTGGGCCGTCGGCGTACTTCGACATGGTTCAAACCGACGCGTCGATCAATCCCGGGAACTCTGGCGGACCGCTAGTGAACGCGGACGGCGAGGTGATCGGCGTCAACAGCTCGATCTACTCGACCAGCGGCGGGTCGATCGGGCTCGGCTTCGCGATCCCGATCAATCGTGCGCGGCGCGTCGTCGACGACCTGCTCGAGCACGGGGCGGTGCGCCGGCCGTGGGTCGGCATCAAGCTCGGCGTCGAGCGCGCGGCGAGCGTTCGTGACGTTCTGTCGCGCGGTGTCATCGTCGCCGGCGTGACGCCGGGCTCCCCGGCAGCTCGGGCGGGCGTGCAGCCGGGAGATGTCCTCGTCACGGCACGCGGGCGGCCACTCCGCAACGCGTTCGAGTGGGAGGCGCGACTCCTCGACCTCCGGGTCGGAGAGATTCTGCCCCTGCGGGTCCGTCGCGGCGCCCGCGAGTTTGACGTGCAGCTCAGAGTGGCGGACCTGCCCGAGGCTTCGGCGCCCCGCGTCCAGGTGCTCCGCGACCTTCAGCTCGTCACTCTGACGCCGGCGATACGGGCCGAGCGGGGCATCTCGGCGCAGGGGGGCGCTGTCGTCTACGACGTGAGCCCCGAGATGAGCGAGACCCTCGGCCTCCAGCGAGGCGACGTAATTCTCCAGGTGAACCTCATGCCCGTGCGGAGCGCGGAAGACGCCGCCCGCGCGATCAATTATTACGCCGGCCGAGGACCGATGGCGATCTTCTTCGAGCGGGAGGGCCAGGTCTTCCGATCCGACTTCCTGCTGCGATGACCCGAGGCGACGAACAGGGAGCCTACACGTCGCCGCTCACGGAGCGGTATGCGTCGCGGGCGATGCTCGAGTTGTGGTCCCCGCGCACGCGGTACGGGCTCTGGCGGCGTCTGTGGCTCGCGCTCGCCGAGAGTCAGCGGGAACTCGGCGCGCCAATTCCGGCCGAAGCCGTCGAGCAGATGCGCCGCCAACTCGACGACATCGACTTCGCCGCCGTCGCCGCCTATGAGCGCCGGCTGCGGCACGACGTGATGGCGCACGCTCACGCGTTCGGCGACGCGGCGCCGGCCGCGCGGCCGTTCATCCACCTCGGAGCGACGAGCGCGTTCGTCACCGACAACGCGGACCTGATCCTCATGCGTCGCGGCCTCGCGCTGCTGCGGGCGAAGATCGTGCAAAGTCTGCGCACGCTCGCGGCGTTCGCCCGGGGATGGCGCGCCGAGCCGACGCTCGGCTACACGCACCTGCAGCCCGCCCAGCCGACGACCGTGGGGAAGCGCGCAACCCTGTGGATGCAGGATCTGCTGCTCGATCTCGCCGACGTCCGCCATCGCATCGCGAGCCTGCCCTTCCGCGGGGTCAAGGGCGCGACCGGAACCCAAGCGAGCTTCCTCGCCTTGTTCGACGGCGATCACGACAAGGTCAGGCAGCTCGACCGCCTCGTCACGACGAGGATGGGCTTCGCGCAGTCGATCGCCGTAACCGGGCAGACGTACACCCGCAAGCTCGACGCGCAAGTGCTCGACGTGCTTGCCGGAATCGCTGCCAGTGCGGCAAAGTTCAGCGGCGATATCCGGATGCTGCAAGCGTTTGGGGAGGTCGAGGAGCCGTTCGGCGCGGAGCAGGTCGGGTCGTCGGCGATGGCCTACAAGCGCAACCCGATGCGATGCGAACGGATCGCGGGGTTGGCGAGGTTCGTGATGAGCCTCGAGGCGAACGCCAACCAGACGCATAGCGTCCAGTTCTTCGAGCGGACGCTGGACGACAGCGCCAACCGGCGCCTCGCCATCCCGGAATCGTTTCTCGCCACCGATGCGATCCTCGTACTATTGGAAAGCGTCGCCGCCGGGCTTCAGGTGCACCGGACACGGATCCGACGGCGGCTCGAGGAGGAGCTGCCGTTCATGGTCACGGAGGAGCTAATTGTGCGCGCCGTGCGCGCCGGCGCGGACCGGCAGGAGGCGCACGAGCGCATTCGCCGCGCGAGCCTCGACGCCGCCCGCGCCCGCGACGGAGGGGCCGAGAGGAACGAGATGCTCGATCGGCTCGCAGCCGACCCGATGTTCGCCCTCGGTCCCGACGAGATTCGGGACCTTCTCGAGCCCACGCGCTACGTCGGTCGTGCGCCGGAGCAGGTCGACGAGTTTCTCTCCGACGTGCTCGAGCCCGCACTGGCGCCTGGCGATGAGGAGGTAGCGGCCGAGCGCGAGGAGGTCCGCGTGTGACGGTGACGACGGTATCCGCACTGCCACTTCAGCACCTTCGCCGCGGCAAGGTCCGCGAGGTGTACGCTGTCGGCGACGACCGCCTGCTCATCGTCGCTACGGACCGCGTCAGCGCGTTCGACGTCGTGATGCGCGAGTCCGTGCCCTACAAGGGTGCTGTGCTCACTCAGATGACCGCCTGGTGGCTCCGCCAGATCGACGGAGACGTCGCACATCATCTGATCACAGCTGACGTCGAGGACATCGTCCGTGAAGTGCCGGCGCTCGCGCCGCACCGGAGCGCCATCGCCGGGCGCGCGATGCTCTGTCGGCGGGCCGTCGTCTTCCCGATCGAGTGCGTCGTGCGCGGCTACCTCTCGGGCTCCGCGTGGAAGGAATACCGCAACCGCGGCACGCTAGCCGGGGAACCGCTATCGGCGGGGCTTCGAGAGAGCGACCGCCTGGACCCGCCGATCTTCAGCCCCGCGACAAAAGCGGAGACGGGTCACGACGAGAACATTCCGGCGGCGCGCGTCGCCGACCTCCTCGGACGTGACACCGCGCGGGAGCTCGAGCGCTTGAGCCGTCGCGTCTACGAGCGCGGCCGTGACATCGCTGCGAAGCGCGGCGTCATCATCGCGGATACCAAGTTCGAGTTCGGGCGCCTCGGCGGCGACGGTCCCATCCTCCTCGTCGACGAAGTCCTGACCCCGGACAGCTCGCGTTTCTGGCCAGCCGAGCACTATGCGCCAGGATGCAGCCAGCCGAGCTTCGATAAGCAGCCGCTCCGTGACTATCTTGACGCCGAGCGGAAAGCGGGCCGCTGGAATGGGGAAGCGCCTCCCCCGCCACTCCCCGCGGACGTTGTCGAGGCTACCAGTCGTCGCTACCTCCTGGCGTACCAACGCATCACGGGAACAGACCTCGATCTGACAAGGCTATCGTGAACTTCGCGCGGGAGGGGCTGCTTTTCATCGTCGTCGCGGCGCTGCTCGCCATCGGGATGTTCGCGCTCGCCGTGATGCGCCGCTCGTGGCCCATTTGGCTGCTCGCCTTGGCGGTGACGCTCGTTGCGCTCTGGGTCGCCTACTTCTTCCGCGATCCGGAGAGGAGTGGCGAGCGCGGCACGCACCTCGTCGTCGCGCCCGCGGACGGCAGGGTCGTGCACATCACGGAAGTGGACGAGCCGACGTTCATCCAGGACCGCGCGGTTCGCGTGTCGATCTTCATGAACGTCTTCAACGTCCACGTGAACCGATACCCCGTCGGGGGAACCGTGCGCCTCGTGCGCCGCAGCGCCGGACGGTTCCTGAACGCCGCCGGGGAACAGGCGAGCCTCGAGAACGAACAGGTGTCCGTCGGAATCGATTCGGACGGCACGCGAGTCCTCGTTCGTCAAATCGCGGGGCTCATCGCCCGCCGAATTCACACGTACAGCACGGAGGGCCAGACCGTAACCCAAGGCGACAGGATGGGCATCATCCGATTCGGCTCGCGCGTCGACGTGTTCGTGCCGACCGGTGCCGCCGTGCGGGTCAAGGTCGGCGACGCGACGATCGCCGGGACGACGGTGCTCGCGGAGCTCCGCCCGCGATGAACAGCCGCGTCTCCCGCGCGCGCGGGCCGTCAGTCCGCCGCGCCGTCGTCCTCTTCCCGAGCGGCTTGACGCTGGCGAACCTCTTCTTCGGCGTGTTCGCGATCATCGCGGCGTCGCGCGGCCACCTGCAGCAGGCCGGCTGGTACGTCGTTCTCGGGGGCATCTGCGACGCGTTCGACGGTCGGGTCGCGAGAGCCACCAATACAGGCGGCAGGTTCGGCGAAGAACTCGACTCATTGGTCGACGCGATCACCTTCGGCCTCGCGCCGGCGTTGATCATGTACCACGCGGTGCTCAACAAGACCGGCTGGGATTGGGTGTGGGCGTACCTCTTCGTGGCCTGCGCGGTACTGCGCCTCGCGCGGTTCAACGTCGAGCAGGCCGGCTCGGCGAAGACCTACTTCCAGGGCCTTCCGAGCCCGGCCGCGGGCATCACGCTCGCGACCTACTATTGGTTCAGCCAGTCGCCACTCTACAGGGAGACGAACGTCGCCGATTGGCCGTGGCACGACACGCTGCGCGTGGTCATGGGCACGCTGAGCTTCCTCATGATCAGCAACGTCCCGTACCCGGTCGTTCCGAACATCGGCTTCCGGTCCGCGAAGGGCCTGGTCGGGCTGGCCGTGCTCATCGGCGGTGTGTCGATGCTCATCTTCGGCCGGCTGGGCTACTTCTTTCCGCTCGCGGTCGCGTACGTCGCCTTCGGGCTCGTCCGTGCGGTGGGCATCGGCTGGCTGGAAAGAAAGCGCGCAGGCGCGGCGCTCGACAACGGCGACGACGACGAGCCGGAGCCAGCGCTCGCGCGAGCGCCGGCGCACCACGACGCCGCGGCCGCCAACGCGCTGAGTTTTGCGGAAAGCGGAGAGACGGCCAGCGCGACGCGGCGTCGGCGCCGCCGCCGCCGCGGCCGCGGCGACCGGCCGAGTCAGCTGAAGCCGCCGCATACGTCACCCGGGGGGGACTCCGGCGCATGAAGCGCTTCCGCGTCGCCGTCCACATCACCCCCCGGCGGGGCATTCTCGACCCGCAGGGGAAGGCCGTCGCCGGCGCCCTGCACGCGCTGGGGTTCGCGTCGGTGGCCGACGTCCACGTCGGCCGTCACATCGTCGTCGAGCTGGACGCCGCCGACGAACGATCGGCCGACCGCGAGGCCCGAGCGATGTGCGAGCGCCTCCTCGCCAACCCAGTCACGGAAGACTTCGACGTCGCCTCGGTGAGCGCCGCATGAAGTTCGGCATCGTCACCTTCCCCGGTTCGAACTGCGACTACGACGCCTACCACGCCGTCGTCGACACCCTCGGCGCGCACGCACAGTACCTCTGGCACAAAGACCACGACCTGGGAGGCGTCGACGTCGTCATCTTGCCCGGCGGGTTCTCGTACGGCGACTACCTCCGTGCCGGGGCTATCGCACGGTTCAGCCCCATCATGCGCGAAGTGATCCAGCACGCGGAGCGCGGGGCGCCGGTCCTCGGGATCTGCAACGGCTTCCAGATCGCATGCGAGGCTGGTCTGCTGCCCGGCGCGCTGCTGCGCAACGACAAGCTCCAATTCGTGTCGGAGCAGGTGCGCGTTCGGGTCGAGAACACCGACACCTCGTTCACCGGCGCGTACGCCCACGGACAGGTGCTCGCGATCCCGATCGCCCACGGCGACGGCCGGTACACCGCGGACGAGGACACGCTCGACCAGCTAGAGGGCGAGGGACGTGTCGTGTTCCGCTACGTCGGCAGCGGCGGTGACGTCGACGAGGCCTGGAACCCGAACGGGTCGATGCGCGCGATCGCCGGTATCGTCAACGAAGGCGGGAACGTGCTCGGAATGATGCCGCACCCCGAGCGGGCGGTCGATTCCCTGCTCGGGTCGGACGACGGCCGCGGCCTGTTCGAATCGATGTTCGCGCGAGTCGGCGCGTGAACGCCGCGGACTCGCTACAACGACCTTCACCACCGGAGACCCTTGATGGCACATAGTCCCGACCAACCCAGTCGCAACGAGGACGAGTACTTCGTCAAACAGGATGCGGAGCTACTGAAGCAGATGCGCGCGCAACTCGACGCCGAGCGGGCAAAGGCCGGGAGCGGCCAGGCCATGACGTGCCCGAGGTGCGGTGCCACCCTGCAGGAGAAACAGTATCACCACGCGATGGTCGACGTCTGCCCGAAGTGCAACGGGATGTGGCTCGACGCCGGGGAGGCGGAGATCATCGGCCGGTCGTTCCAGGAAGAGGGGTCGGCACGTAACGTTTTCTCGGACCTGCGCAACTTGTTCCACAAGCCGAGCGCGAGGCGGTGACCGCGGTCCCGCGGCCCGGCGACCCGGCGATCACCCCTGCGCTCGTCGCGGAGCACGGCCTCACGCCGGATGAGTACGACCGCCTCGTCGCGATGCTCGGCCGGACGCCTACGTTCACCGAGCTCGGCATCGTGAGCGCGCTGTGGAGCGAGCACTGCTCGTACAAGCACTCGCGCCCCCTCCTCCGTACGCTGCCGACGGAAGCGTCCTACGTCCTCCAGGGCCCCGGGGAGAATGCCGGCGTCATCTCGATCGGCGACGGGCTAGCGGTCGCATTCAAGATCGAGTCGCACAACCACCCGTCAGCGGTCGAACCGTATCAGGGGGCCGCGACCGGGGTCGGGGGGATTCTCCGCGACGTGTTCACAATGGGGGCCCGCCCGATCGCGCTCCTGAATTCGCTCCGGTTCGGCGACTTAGACTCGCCACGCGTGCGGTATCTGTTCGCCGGCGTGGTGAAAGGCATCGGCGACTACGGCAACTGCGTCGGGGTGCCGACAGTCGGCGGCGAGGTCGTGTTCGACGACGCATACGAGAGTAACCCGATCGTCAACGCGATGTGCGTCGGCCTACTCCGGGAGGAGCAGCTCGTGCGCGCCGCTGCTCACGGGATCGGCAACCCGATCATCGCCGTCGGCGCGCGCACCGGCCGCGACGGGATCCACGGCGCGTCGTTCGCCTCTGAGGACCTATCTGAGGCAAGCGACGCGAAGCGGCCCCGCGTTCAGGTAGGCGACCCGTTCACCGAGAAGCTCCTGTTAGAGGCGAGCCTCGAATTGATTTATGGCGGCCACATCGTCGCTATCCAGGACATGGGTGCCGCTGGTCTGACGTCGTCGTCCGCGGAGATGGCCGCGCGAGGCGACGTTGGAGTCACGATCGATGTGACGAAGGTCCCCGTCCGCGAAGAAGGGATGACGCCGTACGAGATCCTCTTGAGCGAGTCACAGGAGCGGATGCTCGTCGTCGCCCGCAAGGGCCATGAGGGCATGGTCCGCAGCATCCTCGCGAAATGGGACCTGACGGCGGAAGTGATCGGCGAGGTCATCGCGGCGCCTGTGTATCGCGTGACGGAGGGGGACCGGGTCGTTGCCGAGTTCCCCGGCACGCGCCTCGTCACCGACTGTCCGACGTACACGCCGCCGGCACGAGAGAGCGAGGCGATCATTGCGCTGCGCGCGCGCGACGTTGCATCAACGCAGGAACGGGCAGAGGAGCACGATCCGGCGTGGACCCTCGAGCAGCTCCTAGCGTCTCCGACGGTCGCGAGCAAGGCGTGGGTTTTCCGCCAGTACGACTCGACGGTCCGAACGAGTACCGTCGTCGGGCCGGGCTCCGACGCCGCCGTACTTCGCGTGCGCGGCACAGGAAAGGCGTTGGCCTTCAAGACCGACGGGAACGGCCGCTACGTCTACCTGGAGCCGCGCGTCGGCGGCCGAATCGCCGTGGCTGAGGCCGCGCGCAACGTCGCGTGCGCCGGTGCGCGGCCCCTCGCGATCACGAACAATCTGAACTTCGGCAACCCGCGTCGGCCGGAAGTCTACTTCCAGCTGCGGGAGGCCGTGACCGGTATTGCCGAGGCGTGTCGCGCGCTCGGGACACCGGTCACCGGCGGCAACGTCTCGCTGTACAACGAGAGCCCCGCCGGCGCGATCTACCCCACGCCGGTCATCGGCATGGTCGGATTGATCGACTCGCTCGACCACGTGACGCGCGCGGCGTTCAGTGAGGACGGGGACGCGATCGTGCTCTTCGGCGAGCCCACTGAGGAGATCGGCGGGAGCGAATACCTGTACCGGATTCACGGCGTCGTCGCGGGCGCGCCGCCGACGTGCGATCTCGCCGCGGAGCGCCGCCTCGTCGAGGCGGTCTTGGCCGCCATTCGAACGGGGCACGTCCGCTCGGCGCACGACTGCAGCGACGGCGGGCTGGCCGTGGCGCTCGCCGAATGTGTCGTCGCGCGGCGCGATGAGCCGATGGGGGCAGAGGTCGACCTTTCCGCCTGGTGCGATCTTCCGTTGCGGGGTCTCCTCTTCGGCGAGGCACAGGGGCGTGTCCTCCTGTCCACGCCGCGCCCGGCCGAGGTTTTGGGCGCGGCGAGACGCGCGGGCGTTCCGTCGCGGGTCATCGGGCGTGTCCGCGCCACGTCCGCGTCGCTGGAGATCGTTGTCGGGCCACGCCACATCGTGGCCCCGCTTTCGCGTCTCGCCAGGGCGTACCACGAGGCGATCCCGGCGCTGATGTCCCAAGCTGCATCCGCCGCCGCGACGACGGTCGCCGGCCTAGAAAGCGCGGTCACCTGATGTGCGGCATCTTCGGAGTTCGCGGCCATCCTGAGGCGGTTCACCTGACGCGGCTAGGGCTCTATTCGCTCCAGCACCGCGGACAGGAATCGTTCGGCGTCGTCGCCGTCGACGACACGGGCGCAGCGCGTGCGCTGAAGTCGATGGGATTGGTCTCGGGAAGCGGAGACGGGAACGGACTGCGGGGGACGATCGCCATCGGCCACACGCGCTACAGCACCGCCGGGTCGTCGACGATCGAGAACGCTCAGCCGGTGCTCGCCCGCTCGCGGGGCGGCTATCTCGCGCTCGCCCACAACGGGAACCTGACCAACGCCGCGGAGCTGCGGTCCGAGCTGGAGGCGCAGGGCTCGATCTTCGCCTCGACGATGGACTCGGAAGTCATCGTGCACCGCCTGGCGAAGTCCGACGCCGCGGCGCCCGAGCAGCGCCTCGCCGACGCGCTGCACGGCGTCGAAGGCGCGTATTCGCTGGTCGTGGGGATTGGCGACACGCTGCTTGCCGCCCGCGACCCGCGCGGCTGGCGGCCGCTGGTCATGGGACGGCTCAGCGACGCCGTCGTCTTCGCTTCGGAGACGTGCGCGCTCGACATCATCGGCGCCCGGTTCGAGCGCGAGATCGAGCCGGGGGAGGTTGTTGCCGTCGACGGCGCCGGCGTGCGGTCTTCCTCGCCGCTGGCCGCACGGGACCTACGTCGGTGCGTGTTCGAGTACGTCTATTTCGCCCGACCCGACAGCCGGATCTTCGGCGGCTCCGTCGACCGCGCCCGCCGCGAGCTCGGGCGCCGGCTCGCTCGCGAGCACCCAGCGCCTGGGGCCGATCTCGTCTTCAGCGTCCCGGACTCTTCGAACTCCGCGGCCCTCGGTTTCGCGGAGGAGAGCGGCCTCTCCTACGAGCTCGCCCTGATACGGAACCATTACGTCGGCCGCACCTTCATCCAGCCGACGCAGGCCGGACGCGACGCGCAGGTCCGCGTGAAGTACAACGCGGTGCGGGAGGTGCTCGACGGAAGGAGCGTCGTCATGGTCGACGACTCGATCGTCCGCGGTACGACGACGCGCGGACTGGTGGCGATGGTGCGTGCGGCCGGCGCGCGTGAAGTCCACCTGCGCGTCAGCTCGTCGCCGGTGACGGGGCCCTGCTACTACGGCATCGACACCCCGTCGCGCGAGGAGCTGATCGCGGCGAATCTGACCGTGCCGGAAATTGCAGCGCACCTCGCCGTCGACTCCCTCGGCTATCTGTCGCTGGACGGGATGCTCGAGTCAGTCCCGAATGGGCCGCACGGCTTTTGCCACGCCTGCTTCTCCGGCGATTATCCCACGCCTCCGCCTACGGACCCGGACAAGCTCCGGTTCGGCTGCGGGTGCTGACTGTGACGAAATCGGTCTACTTTTTCGCCCAAGGCCGCGCCGAGGGCACGAAGGACATGAAGGCCGTGCTCGGCGGAAAGGGCGCGAACCTGGCCGAGATGACCAACCTCGGCGTGCCCGTGCCCCCCGGCTTCACGATCGCGTGCAGCGTGTGCGTCGAGTACCTGCGCACCGGCACCTTCCCCGACGTCCTCCGCGACGAGGTCGCGACCTACATGGCGCGGCTCGAGGAAGCCACAGATCGCGGCTTCGGGAGCGCAACGAACCCGCTGCTCGTCTCGGTCCGGTCGGGTGCGCCGGTGTCGATGCCGGGGATGATGGAGACGATTCTCAACCTCGGCCTTAACAACGTCACGGTGCTCGCCCTGGCGCGGCAGAGCGAGAATGCGCGTTTCGCGTACGACTCGTACCGCCGCTTCATCCAGATGTATGGCGACGTCGTCCTCGGAGTACCGCACCATCAGTTCGAGCATTTGTTGCAGGCGAAGCGCCTCGTCGCCGGAGCGCGGGCCGACGCGGAGCTGGGCGAAGAGGCGCTGCGAAATCTCGTCGAGGAGTACAAGACGCTCGTACGAACGGCCACCGGTGCCGACTTCCCGATGAATCCGATGGACCAGCTGTGGGGGGCCATCGAGGCGGTCTGGCGCTCGTGGACCCTGAAGAAGGCCGTCGACTACCGGAAGGTGAACAACATCCCGGACACGCTCGGGACAGCCGTCAACGTCGTAACCATGGTGTTCGGCAACATGGGCGACGACTCCGGCACCGGCGTCGCGTTCACGCGCAACCCATCGACGGGCGAGCGCCGCTTCTACGGCGAGTTCCTGCTCAACGCGCAAGGGGAAGACGTCGTCGCGGGGATTCGGACGCCGCTTTCAATCGACGAGATGGCAACATTCCTCGCCGAGCCGTACGCGGAGCTCCTGGCGACGCAGGAGCGCCTCGAGCGGCACTACCGGGAGATGCAGGACATCGAGTTCACCGTGGAGCGCGGCAAGCTGTATCTGCTCCAGACTCGCACCGGCAAGCGTACGGCCGCCGCCGCAGTGCGAATCGCGACCGACATGGTGGACGAGGGGCTCATCGACCGCGCCGAGGCGGTGAGGCGCGTCCCGGCCGATCAGCTCGACCAGCTCCTCCACCCCGTCATCGACCCCGGCGTTCGAGCCAAGCCGATAGCGGTGGGTCTCCCGGCGAGCCCCGGGGCGGCGAGCGGAGTCGCGGTCTTCGACCCGGACGTCGCGGAAGTGAGGGCCGCCGCGGGTCAGAGCGTGATCCTCGTCCGCGACGAAACGACGCCGGAGGACTTTCACGGAATCGTCGCCGCGCGCGCCGTACTGACCGCTCGCGGCGGTATGACCAGCCACGCGGCCGTCGTCGCGCGGGGGATGGGCAAGTGCGCCGTCGTCGGCGCCAAGGACTTGAAAGTCGACTTCGAGCGCCGGTGTCTGTCGGTCGAGGGCGAGTACACCTGCACGATCGCCGAGGGTGACTGGATAACGCTCGACGGCGCGACGGGCCGCGTCTATGCGGGGGACCTGCCGACCACGCCGAGCGAGGTGGTCCAGGTGATCCGCGGAACGCGGCGTGCTGCGGATGCCCCGGCGTATCAGGCGTTCGCCCGGCTTCTCTCTTGGGCGGACGAGGTACGCAATCTCAAGGTGCGCGCGAACGCCGACACGCCGCACGACGCGCGCGTCGCGCGTGGATTCGGCGCGGAGGGCATTGGACTCTGTCGCACGGAGCACATGTTCTTCGAGGGCGACCGGATCACGGCGATGCGCGAGATGATCGTCGCGCGTGACGAGGGAGGGCGCCGGCGGGCGCTCGCCAAGCTGTTGCCGATGCAACGCTCTGACTTCGAGGGCATCTTCGAGGCGATGGCGGGCTATCCGGTCACAATCCGCCTTCTCGATCCGCCGCTCCACGAGTTCCTGCCGCATGGCGGCGAAGAAAGCAAGCTCCTCGCGCGCACGCTCGGCATCTCACGCAAACAGCTTCAGGCGGTCGTGGAGGAGCTCCGCGAAACGAACCCCATGCTCGGGCATCGCGGGTGCCGGCTCGGGATCACCTATCCCGAGATCACCGAGATGCAGGGACGCGCGATCTTCGAGGCGGCGGTGCGCGCGCGGCGGCGTGGCATCGACGTCCGGCCTGAGATCATGGTGCCCCTCGTCGCCACGCTCAAGGAGTTCGAGCATCAGCGCGCGATTCTGGACGACGTCGCGCGCCAGGTACTCGGGGGTATGGGCGAGGAGTTGCCCTACTCGGTCGGGACGATGATCGAGCTGCCGCGCGCCGCACTGACGGCGGACGAGATCGCGACCAAGGCCGAGTTCTTCTCATTCGGCACGAACGACCTCACGCAGACAACGTTCGGCCTGAGCCGCGACGACGCCGGCCGGTTCTTGCCTGCGTACATCGGGTCTGGGATCCTGCCCGACGACCCGTTCCAGGTACTCGACCAGGCTGGCGTCGGCCGGCTGATCGACTTCGCGGTCGAACGAGGCCGTGCGGTGCGCCCAGACCTCAAGGTCGGCATCTGCGGGGAGCACGGCGGGGAGCCACGCTCGGTGAAGTTCTGCCACGGCCTCGGCCTCGACTACGTCTCCTGTTCACCGTACCGCGTCCCCGTCGCGCGGCTCGCCGCAGCCCAGGCATCCCTCGAGCAGGCGGGCAGCGTGGACGGCCGGCGGCGCCAGCCCGATGCAGGCCGCAGGGGGCACGTCCTCGCGGAAGGCCGCGCCGATGCCTCGCGCCCCCAGACAGTCGCGTAGCGAGTCGAGTGTCGGGGCGGCGGTGACTACCGCAGCGCGGGAAACGGCGGTCCGCACGTCGGTGCGCGCGCGCCTGGGACGCGCCGCGCGTCTCCTGGTATCAGTTGTCGTCGTCGGGATGGTCATTCTCTTCGCTCGACGCGTTGACTGGAGCGTGACGTGGGAGGCGATCCGCTCGGCGAACGTCGCCATCCTGCTCGCGGCGACAGTAGTGAACCTTGGCTCCGCGGCGACGAAGGCCGTTCGGTGGTGGATCTTCCTCCGCGCGGCCGGCTCACGCTCGCTCGGGCTAGCGCTGCGGGCGACGTTCGCGGGCCTTGGGCTCAACAACGTTCTCGTCGCGAACGGCGGTGAAGCCGCGCGTGTGATCTTCGTCGCGCGGACCGCACACCTTCCCAGCGCCGCGGTGCTCGCCACCGTGGCGCTCGAGCGACTCTTCGAGCTCGTGGGGTACGTCGTGTTGCTGTCGCTCTCCGCGATCCTGCTCGACCTGCCGCCCGCATTAGCGCGCACCCGGCCGTTTGCGCTCGCGGCACTGGTGGGGATCGCGGCGCTGCTGGTGTACCTCGTCCGCCGGCCGGCCGTGACGGCCGAACTCGCGGCCGAGGTGGCGGCGCCGCCACCGGCGGGATTTCTGAGGCGCGCGCGCAGCTACGGTTCGCGGTTTCTCGCCACCCTCGGCGGCGTATCGACCGGCCCGCGGTTCGCCGGCGCGCTCGCGCTTTCCGTGCTGGGTTGGGTCCTCCAGGTCGTGACGTACCAGCTCACGGCGAGGGCGGCGCACTTTCCGATCCCGCCGGTCGCGACTGTCTCGGCGATTCTCGCCGTGAATATTGGTTTCGCACTGCGAGCAACGCCCGGCAACGTCGGGCTCTTTCAGTTCATGTACGCGGCCACGGCTGCGGCGTTCGGGCTCGACAAGGAACGCGCGGTCGCCGTTGCGCTTCTGATCCAGACGCAGCAAATCCTGCCGATCACCGCGCTCGGTGTCGCGCTCGCGCCGCAGTTTGTTTTCCGGCGAGGCCAGGGTCGGCGCGCGAGCGATCCGCACGACGACGTGCCGTTCGAGTCCCGCGACGACGCGCGCGATCGACCGTACGCGGAGCGGCCATGAGACGGGCAACGAAAACGCGCCGGGCCGGCTACAGAGCCGGCCCGGCGCATTGGGGTATTTCGTGCTCAGCGAACCGAGTGGAGGCGCGGGGAATTGAACCCCAAGGGGCGCCGTACACCGCGCACACGCATGCGCGTAACACACGTAAACGGCGCCTCCGCGGGGTCGGCTCGCCGGGTCAGCGTGCGTACCGCGCACGACGCGCGCAGGGGTAAGGCCCACATAAGGCCCGCGGGCCTTTACCCGGCACCGTCGCGTCGGTCGCTCCACCCTCGCCGATTCCCAACATCCGCAACACCGGACGACTCACCGCCGCGCGGGGTGCGCGCTGATGGCGCCGCGGCGCCGATCGCGGGCCCGGGTTAGCTCGCGCCCGGTTAGCAGAGGTAACCATGCTAACGGGGGGGTGCGGCGCGGAGAACGCGGCCGGCGAGCCGTGCCAGATGCCCCCGCTCGCCCGTTCCGCGTTCTGTTGGGCGCACGACCCGGAACGTGCGGCGGAGCGCGCAGAGGCCCGCAGGAAGGGCGGCGAGAACGGGCGCACCCGCGGGGGCTCGGCCGGCGGGAACGCCCGCCAGGCCGTGAGCCTGCGCGACGTGGCGAGCATACAGGCGCTACTCGAGGAGGCCGCGACCGACACGCGCCTACAGGAGAACAGCGCGCAGCGGTCCCGCACCCTCGGCTACGTCTGCAACGTCGCCGCCGAGCTGTTGAAGCTCGGCGCGCTCGGCGAACTGCAAGAGCGGATCGCGGCGCTTGAGCGGCGCCTGGCCATGCGGAGCGCCTAGCGTGTCGGCGACCCTTCTCCCGACCCTGAGCCTCGGCGGCGTCGCCCGCCGGCTCGACGCGCTCGAGCGGTCGACGGCGGACCTCGGCGGGCCCGCGGCCGGCGAGCGACCGAAAGCGCATCCGCTCCTCGACGCGCGCGGCCGACCGATCGGCATGGGCGGATACTCGCGGCTCGTCACGCCGCAATGGCGGTGGGACTGGCCGCATCTTCGCTGCATCGACCGCGTGCTCGACGAGGTCACGGGCGGCGGGCTGCGCCTGGTCATTCTCGAGATCCCGCCGAGGCACGGCAAGACGGAAAAGGTGACGGTCAGATACGCGGCGTACCGCCTCGAGCTCGACCCGACGCTCCCCGTCATCCTCGGCGCCTACAACGGGAAGACGGCTCAGAAGTCCTCGCGCAAGATCCGTCGGCTCGCCGCGGGTCGCCTCGCACTCTCGCGCGAACGCAACTCCGCGTCGGATTGGGAAACGGCCGAGGGCGGGGGCGTGCGCGCGGCCGGCGTCGGCGAGGGCATAGCCGGTTTGCCGGCCAAGCTGATCCTCCTCGACGACCCGTTCGGCAAGAAAGAGGACGCCGACAACCTCGCGTTCCGTGAGAAGGTGTGGGAATGGTGGCTTGAGGACGTGAGCACGCGCCTCGAGCCGGGCGGCGCGGTCGTGCTCACCATGAACCGGCGTCACGAGGATGATCTTGTCGGGCGGATCCTCGCGAGCGAGGAGGGCCCCGACTGGAGCGTGATACGGTTGCCCGCGCTCGCCGAGGACGACGACCCGTTGGGGCGGCCCGAGGGCGCGGCGCTGTGTCCCGACCGATACGACGAGGAGGCGCTAGCCAAGATCCGGCGGCGGCTCGGCGAGCGGCGGTTCGCGTGCCTCTACCAGCAGCGGCCCGCCCCCGCGTCCGGGCACGTCTTCAAGACGGAACACCTGCGCTACTACACGACGCGCGATCGCCCGATTCCCGGCGTGCCGTTCCTGCCGGACCGCTCGCCAAGCGGATCGCGAAGGACCTCGGCGTCGAGGAGGTGCACGCGGTGCAGGAGGCGCTGAAGCGACGGGCGCCCGGCGTGCTCTCGGCCGACTTCGGAGTCGACGATCTTTCACGCGACCAACTCGACGACTTGACCGACGCCGTCGAATCGGAACTACGCTTAAAGTGATGGGCGAAGTTGGACGGACCCTAACGGAGAGGGCCTACTGCCGCGCGTGCCGGACCGTGAACGAGTACCCGTGTTCCGTCGTGTACCGGAATGAGATCGTGTTGCCCGACAGCCGCGCCTCGGTGATCGCGGCCATCGGCACCCCGGTGCTACCCGTGAACGAAATGACGTCCCCGGAGACCGTGTAGTCGACCGGCGGGACGTAGCCGCTAAGGCCATAGCCCTGCGACCCGCACGTGTGCAGATAGCCCAATGTGAACTCGGCGATCCGGTCACCCTGGAATCGCAACCGACCCGACTCGACCCGGAACGGACCGGTGCGGGTAGCGTACATTGGCGGGCAGGGCGCGTCCTGCTGGACAGACGCGGGTACTCGAGCCAGATGAACATGCGGGGAGGGTAGCCATACCCGGCCGCCCTCCCCGCCTCGTCTGGAGCAGAAGCGCTGTGTTCCTGAACGCCTCACTCGGGCGGCTTGATCGCACCCGACTCGATCGCTTTCCTGATCTCCTCCCGCCGCACCTCCCATCGGGCCTGCTCTTCGGGCTTGTCGTAGCGCCGATCGTTCTCTCGGCGGAACCGGTCGACCTTTTCGCGAAGTTCGTCGGACTGCAGCGACATCACGATCAAGAGATCGTCCGACATGAACCCGCCCGATACGCCTGTCCCAGTTACGTCAGGCTCGTCGCGCAGCTCGCCCGACATTACGCGCGCCACCAGGTCCGCCTTACTGTGCGGCACGAACCACCGGAGCGCGCGGTAGATGTCGTTCGCGCTGAAAGGGTGGAAGACATCGTCAGGTCGCTGGGCCATGGCAGTACCTGGTGCGGTCACAAGGAGTAGCGCGGTGAGCACGAACCGCCAGGACCTGCGCGAGCCTACATCTCCTCGCCGTTCGCCTTGCATTTCTGTTCGCCCCCCCCGCACAGTTCGTATCCCGGCGTGCACACGGCCCATAATACCCATCTCTCCACAGCCTGCTGCCATCCCTCTCCGAATCCGTTCGTCAACGTAGGACTTATCCACCCCCACCGGTTCGACGAAATCCCACAGGGACCAGTACGAGGATCTCTGCTTCGCCATCGAGTCGGAGTTGGGTCGGCACCGGCGCGCCGCGCAACCGTACCTCCGGATCGAGTGAATCGTCGTCGCCAACTCGGCCGCCAGTCGTGCGAATCGCTCCGGTCGCTCACTGAAGCGCTCTATCCGGCGCGATTCCTACTGGCCCCTAGTCAGGAGCCGGGACGACCGCTGACACCGAGTACGCCACGCCGGCGTCGTTCGCGAGCGTGCCGACGACCAATTCCGCGGGGTAGGAGAGCCTCCGGTCGTAGGCAACCGAGACGAACCCGCCGCGCTCCGCCTCGCGAATGGCCCAAGAGAAGAGGCTGTCGATGGGGAAGAACAGCGCGAGCGGGAGGGGCTCTCCGGTCTCGATAGCCCGCGCGGCGACGGGCCGTCCGTCTCGCACTTCCACGCGCGCGGGCGTCACCGCGGCGGCGAGACAGAAGCACGAGCGACGGAGCTCGAAGGTGTAGGCGCCGGGCGCCTGCGCACGCCACTGCGCCCACCGCGCGCGCAGTTCGAAGGCGCTCCCGCTCCCGGGCACAGCGGGGCCGGCGGGCGCTCCCGTGCACGCAGCGAGCCCGACGGACAGCAGCGCCGTCGCTGTTCGGAGAACCGTCCTGCGAGGGAACCGGGTCATCGGGGCCTCGGTGTCGACGAGTGCGGTGGGAGACTCTCAACCCGCTGG
>JBHELH010000094.1:0-21986 GCA_046263215.1 Gemmatimonadaceae bacterium
CGTCGCGAACGCAACGGACGGGCTCACGCCCCCCGCTGGGGTCGTCGACTGGATCGCGATTGGGGCCGGCGGCGGGATCGTCGTGAATCTCGCCGACGTCGCAGTACTGGTCGGCGTGGCCCTCTGCGCGCGCACGGTCTACCGCCTCGCGGCGGCGATCCGACGAGAGCACGTGGTCCGTCGGGCGGTCGGCGAGAGCCAGGTGTCATCCCGCACGAGCGACGCGAGTGTCGGGATCTACGTGTAATTGATCAACACGTTGTTCCTGCGCGCAGCCGCTGCAGCGGGGTGCGGAATGTGAGCGCGGTGTGCGGGCGCTGGGTGTTGTAGTACTCGAGATAGGGCGCGAGCGCCAGCACGCGAGCCTCGGAGGAGCGGTACGGGGTCGCGTACGCCCACTCGGCGAGCAGCGTCCGGATCAGGCGCTCGACCTTGCCGTTCGTGCGCGGCGTATAGGGCCGCGTCCGGAGGTGGCGAGCCCCGCAGGCGGCCAAGGCGCCCGCGAACTCCCGGCTGACGTAGGCGGAGCCGTTGTCCGTCATCACGCGCTCGACCGGGCGGATCCCGAGCCCTCCGTACCAGCGCGCCGCCCGGTCGAGGAACGCGGCCGCGGTGGCGCCCAGCTCGTCGGGCAACACCTCCGCGTACGCGAGCCGGGTGGCGTCGTCGATCGCCACGTGGAGGAACTCCCAGCCGGCGCGCCCGTGCGCCTTGCGCCCCCGGCGCCCGGTGACCCGGTGGCCCAGGCGCCCCACCGCCGGCGTGATGCGGCCGAGCTTCTTGACGTCCAGGTGGAGGAGCTCCCCGGCGCGCTCGCGCTCGTAGCGCACGAGCGGGTACGGCGGCGCGAGGGGCCGGAGGCGGTTCAGGCCGAGGCGCCGCAGCGTCCGGACGACCGTGGCGAGCGGCAGCCCGAGCTCGCGCGCGATCCGCACGCTCGACCAGCGGCGGCGCCGCCGGAGCTGCTGGATCCGGCGGCGGGGCGCGCGGCGCAGCGCCCTGGGGCTCCGGCGCGGGCGGCTCGAGCGATCGGCGAGTCCGGCCTCCCCTTCGCTCTGCCACCGCGCGACCCACTTACGCACCGTCCGCACGCTCAGGCCCAGGTGCAGCGCCACCGCGCCCGGCGGCTCGCGCCCGGCGAGCACGCGCTGCACGAGGAGGGCTCGCCCGCTCGGCGTGAGTATCGCATTCTTGTGGACGTTCATTGAGGCCTCTGGCGGTTGCCGGTTTGAGTGGACTCGACAACCCCAGCTTGTAACCGCTACGCCTCAGTGAACAACCTCCTGATCAATTACATCTACGACGCGTGCACCGTGGCCGGCCACGCTGCAGGGCCAGTAGATGACACATTGGCGACGCCGCGCAGCGCGCCGCTAGACCGCGAGGTCCTTCGCGTACACGCCCTTGAACCGTGTGACCTCACTCCGCTCCCGGCTCAGCTCGGGGATCTCGCGGGGCGCGTAGCCGCGGCTGCGGAAGAACGCCTCGTTGTTGCTGACGGCGAAGAGCGTCCGGTACTCCCGCCTGACCGCCAGTCGTTCGACGGCGTTCACCAGCGCCGCACCCACTCCACGCCCTTGGTACGGCGCATCGACCACGATCGACCGGACCTCGGCCAGGCTCGGTGAGTATTCGTCGAGGTGCACGCACCCGACGACTCGCCCGTCGACCGTGGCGACCAGGAAGTCGATCGCTCGCTCGGCGATGAACTCCGGAGCACGCGGGAGGAGTGTGCCCGACGCGACGTGCTGCTGGATGAGCGACGAGATGGCGGCGGCGTCGGACGCACGGGCGCGTCGAAGGATGGCGGGGCTGGACATGACAGTCGGCGCGTCAGCTCGAGTAGTACGCCGCGTTCTCGTCGATGTACCCCTTCGTGAGATCGCAGCCGTAGGCGGTCGCGCTCGCATCGCCGACGCCGAGCGCGATCTCGATATCCACGCTGTCGGTGCCCAGCGCGGCCCGCACCGCCGCCTCGTCGAAGTCGATCCGCTCCCCGCCGCGCACGACGGGGTAGCCATTGATCCACGCGTCGGTGGACTCGGGCAGGATCGTGCAGTCGAAGCACTTCCCGACGGCCATCAGGATGCGCCCGACGTTGGGATCGGCCCCGTGCACCATCGTCTTGACGAGCGGTGAGTTGACGAGCGACTTCGCGACGCGGCGCGCTTCGGTGATGGTCTTCGCGCCGCGGGCTGTCGTCCGAAGCAGTCGCGTTGCCCCCTCGCCGTCGCGTGCCAGCATCTCGGTCATGCGGATGCAGCCGGCGGTGAGCGTGTCGCGGAAGGCGTCGGCCGGCACTGTACCGGCGAGGCCGTTGGCGAGAACCGCGCAGGTGTCGGAGGTGCTCGTGTCGCCGTCCACCGACAGCATGTTGAACGACACGTCCACCGCCTCCCGCAGCATGCCGTCGAGCGATCGAACGTCGAACGCGGCGTCCGTGAAGACGTACGCGAGCATCGTCGCCATGTTCGGCTCGACCATGCCAGAGCCCTTGGCGACCCAGGTGATCGTCGCGTCGCCGGCGCGAGCGGAGAGGGCTTTCGCGTACGTGTCCGTGGTCATGATCCCTTCCGCCCCGATGAGCGGCTGATCCTGGAGCTCGGCGGCCATTCCGCGGAGTCCCCGCTCGATGACCGCGATCGGGAGCTGCACGCCGATCACGCCGGTCGAGCTGACGAGGACACGGTCGGGGGACGTGCCGACCTCCGCGGCGGCCGCGGCGGCCATGCGCCGCGCGTTCTCGAGCCCGCGCGATCCAGTGGCGACGTTACTCACCTTGCTGTTGACGACGATCGCACGCAGCCGACCACCGCGAATAGTCTCGCGGCCGAGCGTGACCGGTGCGCCGGGGAAGTGGCTGCGGGTGAAGACGGCCGCCGCGGTGGCGTCGCGCTCGCTGACGAAGAGCGCGAGGTCCTTGGCCGCGGGCTTTAGACCGCAGTTGCGGCTGGCGCACCGGAACCCGCGGGGGAAGATCGGCCGGTCGTGAAACTCCATAGGCGGCTGCGGACGGGCGGGCGCGTGGAATGGTGAAGGTAGGAAGCGTCTTTGGTCGCGCTGCGAGAGAGACAGAATAGTCGCGTTGGTGAGCGGCCGCACCGGTGTGGGGTTCGGCCGTGCGTCTGGCGCGTATGACCAGCATTCCCTGGAGCGGAATACGAATGCGCAAGCTTGCTTCTGTGGCGTTGTTCCTCTTCGTCAGCGCCTGTGCCGACAACCTGCCGCTCGCCCCGCTCTCGGACGCGGCGGGCACGTACACGCTGAGGTCCGTCGACGGATCGCCGCTGCCCTTCGTGTACCTCGAGGCCGTGGGGTACAAGGATGAGATCATGAGCGGGACCGTCGCCCTGAGTGCCGACGGTCGGTTCAGGGACGAGACGCTGTACCGCAGGACGCGCGACGGAGTGGTGTTGCTGTCGACCGTCGCTCTGGAAGGCACCTGGTCGCTTCGGGGCGACGTCGTGACGTTCAGCCCCGAGGCGCGCGCGACCCCCGGTCGGGTCTACACGATGCGACGCGGCGGGACCCGCCTAACGCTCGTCGAACTGGGACTCACGAGTATCTTCGAGCGCTGACGCGCTCCTGGTCGGAGATCAACTGCCGCTCACATCTTCAGAAGCCGGGCTGGCAGGACGTTGCGGACCATGCTATCCAATGAGCGAAGCGCGCGCGAACGCGCGCGCTTCGCTCAGCTTCGAGGGGGACATGCAGGTGAGCGCCGTGGCGTGGGCCCTGTTCGGGGCGATCATCGTCGCGATGCTCGCGATCGACCTTGGCGCGTTCCGTGGTACGCGCGGCGCGAGCCGAGAGATGACGCCCCGGTCCGCGGCGCTGTGGACGGCCGCGTGGATCGGTCTCGCGCTGCTGTTCGGATTCGTCGTGCTGGCGTTTTACGGCCCGAGCGCGGCGCTCACGTACCTCACGGCGTACCTGCTCGAGAAGTCGCTGTCGATCGACAACATCTTCGTCTTCGTCCTGATCTTCGCTCAGCTCCAGATCCCGGAGGGCGAGCAGCGGCGGGTCCTCTACTGGGGCGTTCTCGGCGCGCTCGTCATGCGCGCCCTCCTCATCGCCGCGGGCGTGTACCTGCTCGAGCGGTTCCACTGGGTGATTTACCCGTTCGCGGTGCTCGTCATCCTGGCCGCGGTGCGCATGGTGGCGGGGCGCGAAAAGGAGCGGGCGGCCGTGGCCGCGGCCTGCGCCGTCTGTGGCTCGTGGGTGGCGCGGCTGATCCGGATCACGCCGGTGCTCCGCGGCGGGCGGTTCTGGGTCCGGCAAGGCGGGCGGCTGGTCGCGACGCCACTCTTCATCGCGCTCGTCGTCGTCGAAACGACAGACCTGATCTTCGCTCTCGACTCCATCCCGGCGGTGTTGTCAGTGACGCGGGACCCGTTCCTCGTCTACACGTCGAACGTGTTCGCGATGCTCGGCCTGCGCTCGCTCTACTTCCTGCTCGCAGGCGCCGTCGAGCGCTTCCGCTATCTGCGCACCGCCCTCGCGGCCGTCCTCGCGTTCGTTGGCGGCAAGATGCTGCTCGGCGACGTGGTCGAGGTGCCGACGTGGGTGTCGCTCGTAGTGATCGCGATCGCGATCGGTCTCGGCGTCGCGATCTCACTCGCCCGCCCGCCACGGCCTGGGGCGCGCCCGGCAACCGGCGAGGCTTGAGGACTCCGAGCGGGGGCGTAAGCGGGGCGGGAAGTAGTGACGGCCGCCCGGTCAGCGTCTACGACGAACAATATCGGATCGGTCGGATTCTCGGATCAGGCGGATTGAAGCGTTCAAATCACTGGAAACGCTTCTCCGACAGATCCGTGAATCCGACCGAACGGCAACCCCTTCGTAGAGGAGTTGATGGTCCGCAGGCGAGCCCAAGAGTACTTGCGTGCCTTTCCTCGGACCGCTATCTTACTTCCTGTAAGAGTCGCTCTTACAGACTTAGACGCTCGGCCGGATGAACGGCCGGGGAACGCGTGAGCGGTCGGAGGATCGCGATGCCGAACGGCGCGAACGGACAGGCGAGGCGGCCGGATCCCGTCCGTCTCACGGCGAAGGAGCGCGAGATCTTGAAGCTGTTGATCGGCCACGGCGCCGAGATGTACGGTCTCGAGATGGTCGCGCACTCGGAAGGACGCCTGAGCAGGGGCTCGATCTACGTACTGCTGGACCGACTGGAGGAGCGTGGCCTGGTGTCCTCGCGCCTCGCGGAACGGGCGCCGGGGATGAGTGGAATCGCCCGGCGTCTGTACCAGCCGACCGGACACGGCCGGCGGGTCCTCCAGCTGTGGGAGGAGCTACAGGGCCTCGCGTCGGCCCCATCGGCCCCGTTAGCCCCTGACATGGCGTGAGGCTGTTTGCGCCGCGCGGCGGCGCGTGAGGACGGTGATGTAGCGTGAG
This sequence comes from Gemmatimonadaceae bacterium, assembly GCA_046263215.1. Lineage (GTDB taxonomy): Bacteria > Gemmatimonadota > Gemmatimonadetes > Gemmatimonadales > Gemmatimonadaceae > JBHELH01. Next base: position 5,398 of record JBHELH010000094.1, read on the forward strand.
CAACCGAGACGCCTCCGGGAAGGACTTCGACCCGTCGAGCTTCGACGACGTCCTCGAACTGGTCAGCACCTGGACGAAGCACCGCTCGATGACGGCGTCGCAGCTTGCGGAAGACCTGCGCGCGCGGGGCGTCGTGGTGCGAGCGACGACCAGCGGGCGCCACATCATTATCGAGTCGCGCGGCCGGTACCCCAACGAGCCGCGGGAAGCCAAGCTGTTCGTCATGCCGAGGACCTCACACGAGGTGCGGCAGTGGTTCGGCCGCGCGCGCGATCCCTCGCCTCGGTTCCCGCACGTGATTCGGCCGCCCGGTCAGGCGCTGCACCGGGTCGCCGGTCTGTTCAGCAAGCGCACGCGGGAGCGTGTACTCGATCCGATCATCGCGGACATGCAGCTCGAGTACTGCGAGGAACTGGGCGGCGAGCGCCCGCGGAAGGCCAAGCTCTGGCTCGTTCAGGCCCGCGCCTGGGTCGCGTTCGCCGAGGCGATCTTCCTGCGAACGGTCGTCGGGCGGATCATCAAAGGGATCTCCCAACTCGTCTGAGCGCGCCCGCGCGGCGTCGATCCGCGCCGAGCTGACAGATTCTGCACAAGTCCGGCACCGCTCCCCCACCGCCGCTGCTCGGGCGCCGCGTAGAGTGACGAGGCCTCTACCGACGCAACCATGAGCGACCTCCTCCGCGACATCCGCCTCGCCGTCCGATCACTCTCCAGGACGCCCGCCTTCACCGCGCTCTCCGTCATTACCGTCGCCCTCGGCATCGGCGCGTCGACGGCGGTGTTCAGCATGGTGAACGGTGCCCTGCTCAAGAAGCTGCCCTACGCGGCAGACCGGCGTCTCGTTCGCGTCTGGCAGGCGAACGCGAACAACCCGGAAGGACGCCTGTCGGTCCCGGAGCTCGACGACTACCGCAAGCTGCCGGCGTTCGCCGGCATCAGCGAGTACCACTCCATGCCGTTCCAGTTCTACGGGCGCGGCGATCCGCAGCGCGTGCAGACCGGCGTCGTCTCGGACAACTTCTTCGACTTGCTGGGAGTGAAACCGATCCTCGGCCGCGGCTTCGTGCGCGGCGAGGAGAAAGTCGGCGCGCCCAACGTCATCCTCCTCAGCCACCGCTACTGGCTGGAGCAGTTCGGCGGCGACCGCTCGGTGGTCGGGTCGAAGTTCACGATGAACGATCGCGTCGGCACGATCATCGGCGTCCTGCCGCCGCTCCCGGTGTACCCGGACAACAACGACATCTGGATGCCGGCCGGGCAGTGTCCGTTCCGCTCGGCGCCGCAGGTGATGGGCTCGCGAACCGGGCGCATGCTGCAAGGCTTCGCGGTGACGAGACCCGGCGTGACTCTCGAGATCGCGCAGCGGCAGCTGGACGCCACCTCGCACAACCTTCGCCAGGCCTACCCGGAGAGCTACCCGGCCGCGAGCCGGCACTCGATCGCGTCGGTCCCCGTGCGGGACGAGCTCACGCGGTCAGCCCGCCCGCTCCTGCTCGCGCTGCTCGCGAGCGCGCTGTTCGTTCTCGTCATCGCCGGGGCGAACTTCGCCAACCTCACGCTCTCCCGACAGCTCCGCCGGAAGCGCGAGCTCGCGCTCCGCGCCGCACTCGGCGCCGACCGGGCGCGCATCTTCAAGCAGCTCGTCACCGAGAGCGTCTGCGTCACGAGCCTCGGCGCCGTGCTCGGGGTTGGGCTGGCGTACGGCGGTCTGGGGCTGCTGCGGACGTTTGCCGCACGCGTGTCGCCGCGGGCGGCGGAGATCACGATCGACCCGGTCGTTCTCGGGTTCGCCATGATCACGAGCCTCGTCGTCGGGTTGATCGCGGCGACGATGCCGCTGTGGAAGTCGACGACTCGATTGAGCGACGAGCTGCGCGCCGGCGCGGTGACGACGACCGGCAGCCGTCACGACGGGCGCACGAGGAACCTCCTCGTCGCGCTCCAGGTTGCGATCGCGTTCGTCGTGCTCGCCGGCGCCGGACTGATGGTGCGGAGCCTGGTGCGCCTCCAGTCGGCGGACGGCGGATACGTCGCGAAGAACGTCCTCACCGCGCGGGTCGACCTCAACTGGAGTCGGTATACGTCGGCCGCTCACGTGCGCGACTTCGCCGACCAGCTCATGCAACGCATGTCGACGGAGGCCGGGGCGACGGCGGTCGCGGTGTCGAGTGACTTCCCACTCAACAACGGCGTCGCCGGGCTTCAGCCATTCCTGATCCGCAGCCGTCCGGTCGAGGCGGGACGCGAGCCGCCGACGACTGACGTGACGAGCGTGAGTCCCGACTACTTCAAGGTCATCGGCGTTCCGCTGCTGCGCGGCCGCGTGTTCACGAACGCCGACCGCGATACGGCATACATCCCGGCGATCGTGAGCCGGCGGCTGGCGGCGACTCACTGGGCGGGGAAGGACCCGATCGGCGATCAGGTGTCGATCAACCAGGGCCGCCGCTGGCTGACGATCGTCGGCGTCGTCGGCGACGTTCGGCAGAACGGGCCGGCGCAGAACATCACCGACGAGATCTATATCCCGTTCCTCATCGCGCCGACGAGCGACATGCGGGTGCTCGTGCACACCACGGGCAACAGCGGGGCCGCGGCCACGGCGCTGCGCGGCGCCGTTCGAGCGCTCGACGACCGCCAGCCCATCGTCTCCGTGCAGACGCTCGAGGACCTTCGCGGCGCACGTCTGAGCGAGCCGCGCGTGGCGACGATCCTGCTCGCGGCGTTCGCGGTGATCTCACTCGTCATCACGACGGGCGGCTTGGGAGGGGTCGTCGCCTACTCGGTCAGTCAGCGCACGACGGAGATCGGGATCCGCATGGCGCTCGGCGCCGAGCGCGGTAACATCCTGTGGTCGGTGACGCGGGACGGGGCGCTCGTCATAGCGGCGGGGCTCGCGATCGGTGTCGCAACGGCGCTCGCGGCGACGCGGGTGATGAGCGCGCTGCTGTATGAGACCACTACGACCGACGTGTGGACGTACGTCGGGGTGACGGTTTTGCTGTCGCTAATCGGGGTGGTATCGTGTCTCGTGCCGGCGCGGCGGGCGTTGCTGGTGGATCCGATCAGGGCGTTGCGGGCGAGGTAGGGATTTCGGAACGGCGGAAGGGCGAGGCGTTTCCGGGGAACAGCTTTAGCCGCGGATGACGCGGATGACGCAGAAGAGCGCGGATCGCTCCGCTTCAATCCGCGCCCCCGGCCCGCCACGAGCCCGGACGACGCTTTGGCTACACCCGCTCGGGACGCCGCGGCCATCCGCGCCGGGCTCTTCCCCCGAGGTCGTTTCAGCTCGGCCGGAAAATCATCTCGACCCCGCCGAACCGCAGCTCCGCCTCGCCGGACAGTGCCCGCTCGCCCTCGACGCGCTCGCCGTCGACGTAGGTCCCGTTCGTCGAGTTGCGGTCGAGCAGCACCCACGTGCTTCCGCGGCGGGCGAGTGTCGCGTGCAGGCCGGAGACCGTATCGTCGCCGAGGTGGATGTCGTTGGCCGGGTGGCGACCGATGTGGACGACGGGGCGCTCGACGTGGAACTGCGTCCCCTTCTGTGCGCCGTCGCTCGTGATCTCGAGCGTGGCGAGGAACGTCGGCGCCGGCCGCGGCATGACGGCTGTCTTTCCCACACGCAGCTCCGCGGCGGGCTCGTAGATCGCGGCGTCGGCCTCGAAGCGCAAGTCCTCATCGCCGATCCGGATTACGTCGCCCATGCCGAGCACCTGGGACCCGTCGATGCGACGGCTGTTGACGAACGTGCCGGTAGTGCTGATGTCGGTCAGGACGTAGCCCTGGATCGACGGCCGGATCGTCGCGTGGCGGCGCGACACTTTCTTCGCCGCGATGATGACGTCGCAATCCGGATCCCGCCCGATGACGAGACCTGCGTCGGGAATCGGGTACACTGTGCCGGTGGCCATCGCGGTCAAGCGGCCGCCGGAGTCCGCGGTTGGCTCGACCGACGCGATCGCGGCGAAGAGCGCTCGGTCGTCTTCGGTGACGCCGTGCACGTGCGCTGTGGTCCCGGCGTCGCGGAGGTCACCGAAGACGAGGTGGAGGCCGGCGGCGTCGATGCGCGCCCCATGGATCAGCGGCGTCGCGTCAGGCCCGAGCGGCTGCCCATTCAGCGACACCGGCGCGCCGTTGACGCGGCGCACTGTCGCGGTGCCGTCGGGCAGTACGGACAGGATCGCTACGGTGTCGGCGCGGGTGAGCTCGGGAAAGGGCAGGACGTCGTCACCAGTCCCGCCGACCCGCGTCTCTCCGATAGGGAGCGCGAAGCGCTCACGATTGACGATGACGAATGGCATTGGTCGAGTATTCGACGACCAAGCGCCCTCATCGTGACGACGCTCGCCCGCCTAACGTCTGCCGTCGGTCGCCCGCTTGCCGCCGTCCTGCCGCCGGCCCCGGTGCCGGAGCTGGCCCTGCGACCGCAACGGAGAAACTTCTCGCCTCACCGGGGCCGATCGCCGGCAGGGCGACACGCGCCACGCCGGGCGGAGCAGGGAGCTGGCGGACGCCCGATCGAGTGATCCGCTCGCCGGGGCCGAGCACGACGCGGGCGATCGCACCCTCGACGGGCGCTGCGCCTCGGTTGTGGGCAGTCACGGTCACGATGCCGTTCGTGTCGCGGCGGGCGCTGACGCGAAGATCGGCCCTGGCGCGCCACCAGGCGGCGACCTCGCCCGCGGTCGCGTGCCACACGCCGCTATCCGCCACGACGGCGCGCGCCAGGTTCGCCAGGGCGGGGACGAGCTCGGGGCGCGCGAGCAACTGCGAGTGATAGCTGAGCAGATACAAGCCGCCAAGCGCGCGCACTCTCTTGAAGTCTGTGAGATACCGATCGGTGAGCTCACGCACCGGGTCGGGCCCCAGGGCGTGGGCGGCGATGACGTCGTCGTCGGTGGCGCGCGCGAGCAGCAGAACGGTGTCGCCGCCGACAGGGAGTAGTTCAGGTGCCGCGACGCGAGCGTTGTTCGCGCCGAAGACGTAGGTGCCTCCGACACGCCGCCACTGCACGAGTGTCACGGTGTCGAACTGCTCCTCCGGTGGTCGTAAGCCGCCGACCGGGTGCCCGAGGAGCCTGGTGAGCTCCTGCTGTGTGCGCGCAAGCCACGCCGCCTGCGAATCGACGGGCGCGCCACCGAGCAGCTGGTGTCGGTCGGTGTGTGTGCCGATCTCGCCGTGCGCGGCGAGGGCGCGCGTGAGCCGCCTGTACTTGAGGGCGAGACTCGACGTGAGGAAGTACGTCGCCGGCATGCCCGCCGCGCGCAGCGAATCGAGCGCGTAGCGCGCGTTGGTGAACTCGGCCTCGACGTCCTGCGCGAGCACGGCTGCGGCGACGTGCCCGCGCGGCCACGGCTCGGCGGACGCGAGCAGATGACCGGCCGCCCACGCGACGGAGTTTCTGACGAGCAACGCCAGCACGCCCCGGTTCCACGCTCGGTCGACGACGTCGCCGAGCTCGAAGCCCCAGAACACCACGCGGCCGCGTCCGTAAGGGGCGTGGACGATCGCCGCGTCGACGAGCGGGCGACCGGCAGCCGGCGCGGGGTTCATGTCGTACTGCGAGTAGAACGCGTCGCGGCCGGGCCGACGCAGCGCCACGTGGGCGCCAGGGTCGATTTCGATGCGGGACCCGGGCGGCAGGTCTGTCCCGAGCGCCGAGCGTCCGGGGATTGCCGCGTAGACCATCCTGCGCGACTCGAGCGTATCGGCGCGCATGGCGCCGGTCAGCGCGACGATCAGCCCGTATCCGACGTACGAGCAGCCGCCGTCGTATAGCCCCGCGCCTGCGGTGAGGATCACGCCCTGGCCACGCACGGCTGCGCGGTCGAGCGCTTCCCGCGCCTCGACCCCGAGGCAAGGCGACGACGGCACGATCAGCACCTGGACGTCCAACGCCTGCTCGAGCTGGGGGGGTGTGAGCACGCGGGCTTCGGCCCCGAGGGCCGTGAGGACGGCCTGCCAGCGCGCGATGATCGAGTCGAGCTTCGTCGGCCGATCGTAGTACAACGCCGCCCCCGGGTCGCGCACAATCGCGACGCGCACGGGTTCGGCGAGCAATGCCGGCGGGAACAAGGACGGCATCGGAATGACGGTCCGCGCGCCGGAAAACCGGACGCGCGGAGCGGCCCTGTCGGCGCGCGGCCGCCAGACCACGAGCGTGACGGAGACGCCGACGATTGCCAGCACGACGAGCAGCACGCCGACGGCGACGCCGCGGCGCGACGGTGCGACGGCCGCAGGCCTAGCCATTCAGGTCGACGCGCTCGAAGTACGCCGGCGCCTCGCCGCGAGCGACGTCGCGAGGACGACGCCGCTCGCGGAACTTGTACGCCATGTAGCTGCCGATCGCGAGAATGATGGTGACGATCAGCGAGACGAGCAGAATCGTCGACAGCAGAGTACCGAGGTCCATCGTCTACGCCTCCGCCGCGCTCATATGCGGCCGGCTCGCTGGAGCTTGCCCCAGGTCATGCGCACGTTCGCGAACTCCTCGACGGCCGCGAAGAGCTTTGCGACGTCGACCATCGAGATGAAGAAGAACCGGTAGAGGATGGCGTACGGCACGAGACCGAGGTCCTCTTCCTCCATCCCGATCGTGTGCAGCGCCGCCGCGACGTCGAGCAGCGTGAGCAGCAGCCACCAGTAGACGACGACGCCCGACGTCGCGCCGACGGCGAGGGCCGTCAGCGCGAAGAACAGGTTGCCGACCACGTTGACGACGGGCCAAATGACGGCCTCGAACAGCATCGCCTGCAGCGACGTCCAGACGGCGAGTCCTCGCCGCGGCGAGCCGAGCCACGCCGACCGTTTACGGAGCGCCTGGAGAATTCCGCGCGTCCACCGATATCGCTGCTTGATGAGGTCCTGTAATCGCTCCGGCGCCTCGGTCCACGCCACCGCCCGATCCTCGTAGGTAACGTGCCAGCCGGCCGTCAGGATCTTCAGCGTGAGATCGGCGTCCTCGGCGAAGGTGTCGGTATCGTAGCCGCCGACGCCGTGCAGCGCCTCGCGCCGGAACAAGCCGATCGGCCCGGGGACGATGTTGACCACGCGCAGGAACCCCTGCGCGCGCCGCGCCATGTTCAGCCCTTCGATGTACTCCAGCGCTTGCAGCGCCGTCCACATCGTGCCGCGGTTGACGACTTTGACGTTACCGGCAACCGCGCCCACGCGCGGATCGCGGAAGTGGCGCATGGCGACGCGGAGTGCATCGCGCGAGAGCCGCGAGTCCGCGTCCATGCAGAGGACGTAGTCATTCTGCGCGAGCGCGATCCCGGCGTTGAGGGCGCTCGCCTTCCCCCCGTTCGGCCGCGTCACCACCCGAATCGTCGCACGGCCGTAATTGCCGGCGAGCGCCGCCGCTCGAGCCGCCGTGCCGTCCGTCGACCCGTCGTCGACGACGACGACCTCGTACGCTGGGTAGTCCAGCTCGAGCAGGCTGCCGAGTGCCGCCGCGATCACTGCCTCCTCGTTATACGCCGGGACGATGACGCTCACCGGAGGTGCGTCCGTGAGCTCCTCGGGCAGCGCATCCGTCTCGACGTGATGCAGGTAGCCAAGCCAGAGCAGGATGACGTAGCGGAGGATGAGGATGATGAGGAACGTCAAGATGAAGGCGACGCCGACTTGGAGCGCGATCTCCTGCGGGTCGAGATCGAGGAAGTCGCCCGCGAACGCGAGCCCGGCCGCGAGCCCGGCGATCACCGCACCCGTCGCGGTCAGCGCGATCAGCGATCGAACGCGCACGCCGCGCTACGGTATGTAGCGGACGAGGAAGCCGCCGTCGAAGCGCCGGTATCCGCCGGAGCGGCCCGTGCCGAACTCCGCGGCGAACGCGGTTTCCCAGTGCCGCCTGCGGACGCTGAGATCGACGCTTGCCGCGAGCTGGCCGACGTATCGGGCGACCCCCGGCTGTGTCTCGCCGAATCGCGTCGGGTCGCCCGGCGTCAAGCCCTCGACGGCGCGGCCGACACCGGGCAGAACGCGGGCCGTGAGAGCGAGGCCTTCATCCGTCCGCACGCCGAGCTCCAGTCCGGCCTCGTGCGACAGGTACCGTGGCGGGTCCCAGTACAGCGCGCTGCGCTCGGCGAAGCCTAGCGAGCTCGCGGAGTAGAGCAGCGACAAATGCGACACCAGTGGCACGCGGACCGACGCCTGAAAGACCGATCGCCGATTGCCGTCGCTCAGACTCATGCTTTCATGAGCCGCCGCCAGATCGGCAACGCCGAAGGGAACGGTGACCCCGACGGCGAACGTCTGGCTGGTGAGGAGTGTGACGCCCGAGCCCGAGGTCGGCCCGAGTGACGGATCGTCGGCGATTCCCACCGCCATCAAGTTGTCGTACGCCGGTCCACCCGCGGCCTCGACCGACAGCGACCAGGCACCGCGATAAGTCACCACGGCGCCGGCCGCGAACAGTGGCACCGCCGGCGCCGACGAGTGCCCGACCGCACCGCCTCGCCCGGCGATGCGCGCGTCGACTTCCTCGCCGTGGAACGTGTGCGCGAGGCCAAGGCTGCCTGCCGCGCCGACAAGGCGTACGTCCGCGTCCCCACTGTCGCCCGCAACTCCGCGCGCAATCCTCTCGTAGACGATACGCGGCTCGGCGCCGAGTCCGAGCACCGTGCCGCGCCCGAACGGGAAGCCGACGCGCGCGCCGCTCGCCGCGTACACGAAGCCGGCGTTGTCGGTCGTCGCGCCACCGTCGACCGTGACGCCGAGGTCCTCGTCGAGCAGGGATGCGTAGCCGAAACCGGGGCGTTCCTCGCGAGTCAACTGCGCCAGACGCCTCCGCAACAGCCGCTCCTCCGGCCGCAGCGCAAGGGCCTTCTCGTACGCATCACGCGCGCCCTTGAATTGGCCGCCCCACCGGTACATGTCGCCGAGCAGCAGGTAGGCGTCGCGGGTTGGTCTCCGCGCGATCGACGCAAGCAGGTCGCGCTCTGCCGCCTCCGTGTCCCCGCGCCGGAGCTGGACTTCGCCGCGCTCGGTGAGCAGCGCGACATCGGATGTCGAGGCGACGAGGAGGTCATACTGCTCGATCGCGGCGGCGTACTGTCGGTTCGCGGCGAGCGTCCGCGCGTACGATTGCCGCAGCTGGACGTTCGACGGAGCGCGTGCCACGGCGCGGCGGTACAGGTCGACGGCGCCCGCGCGGTCGCCGGCCGCGGCGCGCGCGTCGGCTGCTTCCGCGAGGAGTGCCGGCGACGGATCGCGCTGGACGACGATGTCGAAGTGGCGAAACGCCATCCGGGGGCGGCGCTCGCGCACGTAGGCCCGGGCAAGCGCGAGACGGTACGGCGTGTAGCCGGGACGCTCCGCGACCCAGGCGGTCGCCTCGCGCACGGTCGGCTCGATGCTCTCACGCACGGAGCGAAGCAGCTCCTCGACGGTCGCGTTCCGCGGCGCGCGTGCGGCCAGGCTCCGCAACTCGACCTCGGCCGCCCGGTGAGCGCCGCTCCACGCCAGGGCCCGCGCGTAGTTGAGCCGCCACTCGAAGTTGTTCGGCTGTTGCTGGAGTAACCGGCGATACTCGGCCGCCGCCTCGCGGTAGCGGCGCGCTTGGATCAGGGCGCTCGCGTATTCGGCGCGGACGGCAAGCGGGTCGACGCTGCCGGCCGAAGTGCGCTGGCGGCGTTCGGAACGACGGGGCGCCTGTCCGCCCAGCCGGTTGCTTACCGCGAGCGTCAGGGCGAGCAGGAGAAGTCCCACCGTGAGGCGCGAACCCGTCATCGCCGGCCCTCGGTCATGGCGAGGACTTGCCGGTACCGCGCGAGCGATTCGTTCGTGCGTCCCGCGTCGCGAAGGAGCCGGGCCAGCCAGAGGAGGGCGTCGCGATCGCGTGGGTGGAGCGCCGCCCAGCGCTCGAGCTCGAGGATCGCCTCGCGGCGACGTCCAGCTCGCGAGAGGAGGTAGACGCGTTCCTCGAGCGCCCGACGCTTCAATACGAACAGATCGGGGAGTCGCGCGTGGCGCTGCCGCCACTCGGCGTCCTCCCTCGCGAAGCGCCGGTAGTCCGCCTCGGCGGCGGCGATCGCACGTGCGCCGACGAGAGCCCGCTCATTGGGCGCGGGACCGATCAATCCGGTCGAGACGCGCCAGCGCGGGGACCTGTCACTGCGCCGCGTGGCGACGCCGAGACGACTGAACGCGAAAAGAGCGCCGACCGCCAAGACGGCCGTCGTCAGGGCGAACGCAGTCTCGTATCGGGTGCGGAAACGATTCATTCGGTGATCGGGGCTTGCACTGAGGATGCCGACAGCCGTAAGCCGGCGCGTAGTCGCTCGCCGTCGGCGGGATAAGCGAGCTGAACGACCCGCAGCTCGCTCCGCCCGGCTCGCCGCCACGCCTCACTTACGCGGCGCAGCAGTGGTGCCACGTCCGCCTGACGCGTGCCCGGCATGTAGACCGCCACCCGGCCGCCAACAATACTGGCGACGTCCCCACTCGCGCCACGCATCGTGCGCGCGACGACGCTCACCAAGGTCTCGAGCTCCCCGCCTTCCGGGTCCAGTAGGAGTACAGAAAAGACCTCGCCGCGGTTCCCGTCGAGCGCGGTCTCGATCGTCTGGCGGAAGCCCCCCTCGTCGAGCACTGCCGAACCGTCATCTTCGAGTTGCCTGTCCGACGCGGCGCCGTTGTGCGTGAGGACGGGCACGACCGCCGAGCGGCCGCGGCGAGTGACGGCGGACACCCTGGCGATGAACTCTTGCGGGCCGATCGTGTCGGTGATGACGTCGTCGAAACCTGTGAGCAGCGCGCGAGCGCGATCGCTCGACCGCACGTCGCCGCGCGTGACGAGGATCACCGGTGTACGGTTGCCCAAGTGGCGCAGCTGTTGGAGGAGCAACTCGGCGTCGCCCAGCATGTCCCACGGCACGACGACGAGTACGGCGCCGACGTCGGACGGAAACACGCCGGGAACGAGCGACGTCGGCCTCCCCTGCACGGACACGGTGAACGCGCTGTCGAGCGCTGCGCGAAAATCGCGCGGGAGGCCATCGTCTCCTTCGAAGAGCAGGATCTGACGGCGGAAGAGCCCCGCACCTCCGGGTTCGCCGACGCCGTCGTCGGCCCGGATGACGCCGCGCCCCGGACGAATGGCGAAGAACGTCGGCGAGTCTGACCAGAGTCGGCGGCGGACCTTGATGAAGTCCACTCTCCCGATCCCCTGGCCGTACGAGGACAAATGGAGCACCGCGGCGCAGTGTCGCACCAGGGGGTCGAGGCGGCGGTCGTAACGATCGCGAAGATCGCCGGGGTACGTTACGAGCGTCGTCGCGCGCGTGCGCTCGAGGAAATCGGCGAGGGCGCCGACGCCCGCGCCGGCGGCCGTGTCGCCGTCGAGGAACGGCGCGACGGAATCGACCGCCAAACGGTTGGGCATGCCCGGGCCGAGGAGGCGTGTGAGCTCGTCGAACACTGACGCCGAGGAGAGCGTGCGGCTGAAGCGCGCCGCGAAGTCGCGCTGGTAGCGGATCATCACGAACCGCCCGGCTGCCGCGGCCCGTCGCAGATCGATCCCGAGGTCGCCAGCCTGCGCGACCAAATCTCGCGGATCGTCCTGGGTGAGAATGGCTGCCGATTGCCCTAATGTGAGCCCCTCGCCGAGGAACGTCAGGCAGAGGGCCGTCTTGCCGGAGCCGGTCGTTCCAGTGATCAGATGCGGCTTGGCGAGCGTGAGTCCGCCAAGCCGCTCGTCGATCGGCGCGATCCCGCTTCTCACGACTGGTGCTGTCTCGCCGCCGTCCATCGCTTGGCCCCCTTGGCCCGCGCGCAACGTGCACACCGCATACCGGGCTCGGCCGGGGATCGCGATTACGAGTCGGTGGTACAACTGGCGAGCCCTCTACCCCCGAATGCGCGCCACTGTTGCTGCAACGCTCGCCTGGCTCGGCCTCGCCACTGCCTGCGCCGCCCAGAAGCCGAACCGCCTGGGCGGCGGGGCCGAGTATTGGGCATTCACCGCGCCGTGGGACCGGGCGAGCGCCGCGAGCGTGGCTGCCAACGCTGCCCGACTCGACGCGGTCGTTACGGGCTGGATCGCGCTCGACAGCGTGAGTGGGCGGCCGTTCGTCGCATCCAGCTACCGGGATGATCAGCGCCTCCCGCGCAGGACACGTCGGTTTGCGATCGTCACGTCATGGCATAATGACCGATTTCATCCGACGTCCATTCGAGCTCTGGCAGCACGTCCAGCGGTGCTCGGCGAGGCGGCGCGCTGGGTCGCCATCCACGCCGCGTCCGGCGGCTATGCGGGGCTCGTGCTCGACTTCGAGGAGCTCGAGCCGAGCGACCTTCAAGCGCAACTTGCGGTGACGCGCGCGGTGCGCGACTCCGCACACGCACGCGGCATTCGCGTGGTCGTCACCGCGATTCCCGCCGGCAACGTGACGAGCTACCCGGTTCGACCGCTGCTCGGCGCGGCGGATCTCGTTCTCGTGATGCTGTACGACCAGCACTGGTTGACGTCCGAGCCCGGGCCGATCTCGGCGCCGAGCTGGGTCATGCGTTCACTGGAGACGCGCGTCGCCGAGGCCGGCGGCCCGGAGCGGATCGTCGCGGGATTGCCTCTGTACGGGTACCGGTGGAGGCGCGGAGCCACGACCGAGATCGTGAGCTTTGGCGACGCGCAACGCATCGCCGCGCAGACGCGGACGCCTTTGCGCCGCGACGCCGCATCATTCACGCTGCGTGCGCACCGATCGCCGGACTGGGATCTGTGGGTTACCGACGTCGAGCTACTGCGCCGGCTGATGACCGACGTCCGGCGTAGGGGCGTTCGTCGTGTGGCGTTTTGGCGTATGGGACAGGAGGACCCGAAGGTCTGGGGCACCCTCGTCCGCTAGTCGGACGGGCGAGCCTACCGCTGCCTCACCCGCTCGAGGACGTAGCTGCGGAGCAGCGGGCGTGTCCCCGTCGCGGTCACCCTATCGCTCTTCGTGCGGTAACCCTTCCGCTCGACGCGGATTCGGTACGTGCGTCCGACCGTCAGCGTGCGTCCGGTAATCGGCGTCTCGCCAACGCGGGCGCCATCGATGAACACGGTTGCCCGCGGTACCGAGATGACACTCAGCTGTGCCGTCCGCCGGCCGTTATCCTTCGCGCGCGGGGGGGTGGTCTCCCTGGCGGGTGACGGCGTCGGAGCCACCGGTGACTTCGTCGCCGCGCGGCCGACGCGCGGCGCGATCCGTCTCGGCAGAGTCAACCGTCCGCTAGCGACTGCCGCGGCACCGAGTCCGAAGATCAGCAGAAGGAGCACCGCGAGCCACGGGATCCGCCGCCCGCCACCTCTCGGGTGCTGCGCATCCGGGTCGAAGACGCGATCGAGCGCCGTGTCGAGCTCGCGATCGTCGGCCGGGAGGACCCGGGTCGGCGTCCCCTGCCCGCCCGCCGTGATGCGCCGCGTATGTGCGGGGGTCATCGTAGACATGGTCGGATCGTCCAGCGCGGCCGCGAACTCGTCCATGCTCGCGAAGCGACTTGCCGGCGACTTGCGAAGCGCGCGTCCGATCGTCGCGACGATGTGCCGCGGCGCGTCGGGTCTCAGCGCGGCCAGATCGGGCGGAGCCTCGCTGATCTGGCGGTGGACGATCGCGTGCGGCGTCTCGTCGTCGAACGGGACCCGGCCGGCGAGCATCTCGAACCCGACGATTGCGAGCGCGTACTGGTCCGCGCGGCCGTCGACCGCGTTGCCGACCGCCTGCTCAGGGGCCATGTACTGCGGCGTGCCGATCGCCGTGCCAAGCTCCGTGAGCCGCGGCTCCGTCGTCGCGTCATCGGCGCTGGCGGCGCTCGACGCCTTCGAGATGCCGAAGTCGGTGAGGATCACGCGCTCGTCGGCGTCGAGCATGATGTTGGCCGGCTTCACGTCGCGGTGGACGACCCCGTGGCGGTGCGCGTGCGCGAGAGCAGCGCTGGCCTCGCGAAGGATGCGCGTCGCGACGTCGACCGGCAGCTGCGTGTGGTCGTGGAGGACAGCCTCGAGCGAACGGCCGGCGACGTACTTCATGATGAAGTAGTCCAAACCGCCCTCGTTCTCGACGCGGTAGATGGGGATGATGCCGGGGTGGTCGAGGCGTGCGGCGGTCTTCGCCTCGCGCCGAAAGCGCGACACGACGGTGGGGTCACCGGAGACTTCGGGCGGCAGGACCTTGATCGCGACCGCGCGGTCGAGCGCGAGGTCGTCGGCGAGGAAGACGACGCCCATCCCTCCGGCGCCGAGCACGTCGCGGACCAGATACCGGCCGTCGAGCGTGTGCGCGAGCCGCGATTGCAGGTCGGCGAACGGACCGCCGCCGCGTTTTCGCGGCGGCTCGTAGGCGCTGACGTCGACCTCGCGGCCGCAGACGAAGCAGAAACGTGCCGCGCCCGGGAGCGCTGTCGAGCAGTGAGGGCATGCCCTCGTGCGCGACGTCGAGCGCCCGTCCGGGGGGTCGGCGGGGCGGAGCCAGTCGAAGAGCGACACTACGCCAGACGCGCAAGGCACGACGTGGGATACAGGGGACGGGCTGCGGATCGCGGACTGCGGACTGCGGGCGGATAACCTGCCGAACTGGACACCAGCCTCCACAGTCCTAGGTTCCGCCGGGGGCGGATGGGCCGCCCGGTATCAGCCGAGCGAGGACACGCCGTCATGCGACTTCTTTGGTTGCTGCTCGCCATCCTGGTCGCGGGCTGCGCACGACTGCAGGCGACGCAGCCGCAAGGCGCCGCCCAATCACGCACCACCGCCGCGGCAGCGCCGGGCGCACTCGGCCGCGGCGCCACGTCGCTCCCCAATGCCGATCCCTTCCCCAGCACGTATCAACCGGTCCCATCCCCGGTCACGCTCATCCGGAACGCGACGATTCTGACGGGGGCGGGTCCCGTGATTCGCGGCGGGGCGGTGCTGATTCGTGACGGGAAGATCGCCGCCGTTGCGCAGCGGCTCGACGCGCCCGCCGGCGCCGTGATCGTCGACGCCGGCGGAAGGTACGTGACGCCCGGCCTCATCGACACGCACTCGCACCTCGGCGTGTACGCCGCGCCGGGTGGCGATGCGCTCTCCGACGGGAACGAGGCGACGAATCCGGTGACCGCCAACGTGTGGGCCGAGCACTCCGTCTGGCCGCAGGATCCGCAGTTCCCGCGTGTCCTCGCCGGCGGCGTCACGACGCTTCAGGTGCTCCCCGGCTCGGCCAACCTGATCGGCGGGCGGAGCGTCGTGCTGAAGGTCGTGCCGTCGCGCACGGTGCAAGGGATGAAGTTTCCCGGCGCGCGCTACGGCTTGAAGATGGCGTGCGGCGAGAACCCGAAGCGCGTCTACGCGCAGCGCGGGCCGTCGACGCGCATGGGCAACGTCGCAGGCTACCGGTCGGCGTGGATCCAGGCGGAGGGGTATCGCCGGCGCTGGGACAAGTGGAACGCGTCGCAGCAGGGCGAAGCTCCGCAGCGCGACCTCGGCCTGGAGACACTCGCCGAAGTCCTCCGCGGCAACATCTACGTGCACAACCACTGCTACCGGGCCGACGAGATGGCGCAGATGATCGATATCGCGCGCGAGTTCGGCTACCACATCCGGTCGTTCCACCACGGCGTCGAGGCGTACAAGATCGCCGACCTGCTGGCACGCGACAGCATCTCCGCGTCCATCTGGGCGGACTGGGGCGCCTTCAAGATCGAAGCGATGGACGGCGTGCGCGGGAACCTCGCGCTCGTTCACCGGGCCGGCGCCCGCGCGATCGTGCACTCCGACGACCCGTCGGGCGCGCAGCGGCTGAACCAAGAAGCCGCGAAGGGGATCGCCGCCGGCCGCCGGCTCGGCATCAACGTCTCGGACGAGGAGGCGATCCGCTGGATCACGATCAACCCGGCGTGGGCGCTCGGCTTGCACGACCGAATCGGCTCGCTCGAGGCGGGGAAGAACGCCGACGTCATTCTCTGGTCCGCGAACCCGTTCAGCGTGTATGCGCGCGTCGATAGGGTCTGGATCGACGGAGCGCTGCTCTACGATCGACTGGACCCGCAACAGCTGTGGCGGACGGACTTCGAGCTCGGGTTCGTTCGTCCGCGCGGAGGACCTCGGTGATGCGCACGCGAACGATGCTCGCTCTTGCCGCGACGGGACTCGTCGCCGTTGCGACGGCCGCGCGCGCGCAGACCGTCGCCATCACCGGTGCGCGCGTCTTCCCGGTCAGCGGCCCGCCGATCAACGATGCGACTGTGCTGATCAGGGGCGGCCGGATCGCCGCCGTCGGCGCGAACGTCGCCGTCCCGGCGGACGCGCGGCGCATCGACGCGGCAGGGAGCTGGGTGACGCCGGGCTTGGTCGATGCGATGACGGCGCTCGGGGTGAACGAGATCAGCCTCGTGAACAACACGGTCGATCTCCGCGCCCGCGGCCGCGAGAACATTGCGGCTTCGTTCCGTGTCTGGCTTGGTCTCAACCCCTCGTCCGTGCTCCTCACGCCCGCACGGAACGACGGTGTCACGTCGGTCGGCGTCGCTCCAACGGGCGGGCTCATCGCCGGGCAGGCGGCGATCATCGATCTGCTGAGCAGCACGTCCACACTGGACATGCTGCGGCGCGCGCCGGTCGCAATGGT